>NZ_JBNJOJ010000012.1:0-118795 GCF_050113655.1 Vibrio sp. TRT 29B02 | reverse complement strand
TTTGTTAATATACAAGCTGAGCAACTTTTTGCTCGAATCGAGCAAGATCTTGCTCAGGTCGAGCAAAAAGTTGCCCGCAAGCAAGAATAGTACCAATAAGATTAATTTACCAACGATGGTTACTTACTAAAGCTACAACGCGACGACAATATCGCGCTATATCTTTTGACACTTTAGCTTGTAATTAAAGCGAGGTTTCGCAAACTCTTGTACACGGCAGTCTGACGATCAATCGGCTTACATATAGAGAGTAAATCATCGATGAAATGGCTCAATGCTCTAGCTTCAATCTTACGTACGCCGCGCTGTTGAGCTTCGTTGAGGTAGTCGTAAACGCTAGCCGCACCAAAGTCACCAAAGATCATCTCGCCAAGCTCGTTGATCAGTACATTATGTGCATAAAGATCGCCATGACATACTCGGTTGTCGTGCAAATGATGAAACACATCCAGCATCTGATCGACGATCTTTTCTATCTGTTTCACCGAAAGGGTGAAGTCAGCTTTGAACACGTCACGAGTACAGGTTTCTAGAGTCGGTGGCAGGCCTAAATTAAAGTAATCATCAGGGATTAACTCCATCACCAATGCCAGATAATCCTGCTCACTAACCTGAGCGATGGATTTGACTAGATTATCGTGATGCCCAGTTTGCAGGCAGGCTTGTAGCTCGTCACAAGGGTAGCCGTCGCTGGTCACTTCACCTTTGAATACTTTCACCGCCACATTGGTAGGGAAGTCGAAGTCGGAGTTTAGCCAGTTGGCATGAGAAATGACGCCTGAAGCCCCTTGTCCCAAAACATGATTGAGTTTGTAGCTGTCGGAGCTGACTTGTGGAACGCTCTGCTGATGAGATAGTCGTTCACAAAACGGGTTACCAGAAAAGGCCATCCAAGCCAGTTTAGGCAGTTGCAGCAGCACATCAGGGAATTGCTCAAGCTGGTTGGCCGACAGGCGCACTAACTCGAGGTTATTTAACTTGCCAAAGCTGGATGGCAGTTCCTTGATCATGTTTCCGGCTAGCGCAAGTTTTTGCAGACGAGGTCGATAGCCCAGAGATTCTGGTAACTGCACAATTTGATTGTCAGTTAATATTAACCAACGCAGTTTTTCTGGTAACGAATCCTCGGCAACTCTGACGATTTGATTGCTTTTGAAGCCAACCATTTCGAGCTGCTTACATTGACCTAATATCAAAGGTAAATGTGTGAATCGGTTGTTAGACGCAAAAAGGATTTTTAAACCCGTTAACTCAGTTAGCCACTGCGGTAGATCACTTAAAAGGTTGTCTGACACATCCAGAATTTCTAGTGAGTCAGCCAAAGTTAAAATCTCTCGAGGTAGCTCTGTTAGCTGCTCGCGAAGTTGAAGACGTTGAATACCGGCTAATTCGCCGCTTTTAAGTTGTTCTAATGTATGCAAACTGGCTGCCTTTATGTGCTCTGGAATGAAAAAGAGAGCGCGTATTCTACGCAGATAGAGGTATAAAGGCGAGGTAAGAGGGCAATTTTGAGCAGATAAAGCCGAGTATAGTGTTACTCGGCTTGGCGTAGTGCTGATAATTACAAGAATGCTTTGAATGGCAGTTCAGGTTCGTTTTTGAAGATGTCTTTAAAGCCGCGGAAATGCTGGTAGTGCATACGACCTTTATCCGTTGGGTAGGTGTATTTGCCACCGACTTGCCAAAAGAATGGAGCAAATTGATATTGCAGGCGATCTTTCTTCATGTTCCACAATACTTCAATTTCACGTGGATCATTTTGGAAGTTAGCCCAGATATCATGGTGGAATGGCACCACAACCTCACAATCGAGAGACTCTGCAGCTCTAAGAATATCGGATGATGTCATCTTATCCGTTACACCACGAGGGTTTTCCCCGTATGAAAGGAGAGCGACATCGATTTGGTATTCGTTACCATGCGCCGCATAGTAATTCGAGTAGTGTGAATCCCCTGAGTGGTAGACGGAGCCTCCGGTTGTTTCAATTAAATAGTTCACCGCTCTTTTGTCCATTCCATCTAAAATGTTTTTGTCGTAAGAGGATGTGCCTTCGGGAAGAGTGACCAGTGCTGTACGATCAAAAGAGTCCAAAACTCGGATTTTGAGATCACCGATTTGAAGCAGATCGCCGACTTTTGCCACGACGCAGCGCTGTTCGGGTACACCCCAACTGATCCATAAGTCGACACAAGCTTGTGGGCCAATAAACTTCACATGCTCAGGGCAGTTTTGCAACACCGCAGCGGCGACGTTGATATCGATATGATCAGCATGGTCGTGGGAGGCGAGTACCGCATCGATTTCTTTGATAGCAAAGGGATCAAGCGGGAAGATAGCTGTGCGCAAATTAGGTTGGAGTGCTTCAACCCCGCCCATGCGCATCATTTGATGCTGGTTTTTCATTAACGCATTCTTTTGCGTTTTTTTACCTGTGCCACACCAGAAATCGATGGAGATATTGGTGTTACCTGCGCTTTTGAGCCAGATGCCTGTACAGCCAAGCCACCACATAGAAAACGTATCGGGTTCGACTACTGTGTTTTCAATCTCTTCGTTTAACCATGTTCCCCATTCTGGGAAGGTATTTAAGATCCAAGATTCACGGGTTATTTCATTCACTTTGCTCATAACAGTACCTTTGAGTTGACGATATTGGATTAATTTAGGGTGCAGGAAGCCAAGCGTCTTAACAGGCAGTTGAGACGCTGAACTAAGTGTTTGTTATTTATCTACTTATTTTCTAAACCAGAATGACTTGCGTACCACGGGCTTCTATCGCTTTGACGACATCTGGATTGGCATCTTTGCCAGTGATGACAATGTCAATTTTACTTGCTGGGCAGAAAAGCATTCCGGTTCTTTGCCCCACTTTAGAGCTATCAACGACCACGACCAGTTTGTCGATTTGTTCGAGCATTTGTTGCTCGGCCACGGCGGTTAGCATGTCTGCTTTATAGAGCCCAGCATCGGTCAGTCCTTTGCCTGAGGTGAACATCCAATTACCCGCGTAGCTACCCAATGAATCTGGAGCTGGGTTAAGGAAGATGTTTTGTGCCTTGTTGTATTGTCCCCCAATAATGATCACGTCCTCATGATCTTCATTGATCAGGTAGCTCGCCAATGGAAAGTAATTTGTGACGATTTGGACATCTTTGCCACATAACTTTTGGCCGAGTAAAAATGCGGTCGAACCACAGTTGATCACGACACTATCTCCAGAGTCACACAACTCAGCTGCACGCAGTGCAATCAGGGACTTCTCTTCGTAGTGGTCAGTGCTGTTGATGTTAAGTGGTGACCATTTTTTCTTTTGATTTTCTATTCGTTCTGCACCGTTGCGAATTTTACGCAGCTTACCTAGCTCATCCAGTTTTGAAATGTCGCGACGGGCAGTCGCAGGAGAAACATTAAAACTATCAATGATATGTGAAACATTGATGGTGTGGTTTTCTTCTAATAACGACAATATGCCGTTGTGTCTTTGTACTTCATTCATTGTTATCACCTGTTCAAGTTTGTGATTACTTGGTGATTGCTTGTGATTTTTTTTGATTCTAATAATCACCGCTTTGAATGTCAAATGGGCGTGAAACAAAAACATGCTATAAATCACAATATTACATAACCTATTGATTTATAAGTTTTTTGCTGAATTCTGTGTGACAAGCTACCCAAAAATAGCCACAAGTGAGAGGCAAAATTGATAAAAATCAAAATAATCACAAATGAGCATTGAATGATTACTTTTGATTGTTAAAGTTTAATCCGTGAGCAAAAGAGGGCGTATTTCACTACCTACAAATGGAAGCGCCCTGTCCTACAAACCAAATAAAAATACAAAGACTATTAGGGGTAAAGATATGGAGTTCTTATACGACATCTTCTATATTTTTTACAGCCAAGTGATGACCAAGGCTCCGCTATTGCTGGGCTTAGTGACATTGATTGGCTATTGGCTGCTTAGACGTGATGCCACTACTATCATCAAAGGATCAATCAAAACCGTTGTCGGCTTTATGCTTGTTCAAGTCGGTGCGGGCACTCTGGTTGCTGGCTTTAAACCCGTGATTTCAAAACTATCTGAATATCATGGTTTAACTGGCTCGGTTATTGACCCATACACCTCAATGATGGCGACCATGGAAACCATGGGCGACAACTACTCTTGGGTGGGGTATGCGGTTATTCTTGCGCTGGGTATCAACATTCTTCTTGTCCTTCTCCGTCGCTATACGGGTATACGCACAATCATGCTGACTGGCCACATTATGTTTCAGCAAGCGGGTTTGATTGCCGTGTTCTACTTTATTCTTGGCGCGAGCATGTGGGAAACCATCATTTACTCAGCGGTATTGATGGCACTCTACTGGGCGATATCTTCCAACATCATGTTTAAACCGACAGAAGAAGTTACTGGTGGTGCGGGTTTCTCAATTGGTCACCAACAGCAGTTTGCTTCTTGGATTGCGACAAAAATTGCGCCAAAACTGGGCGACAAAAAAGACAGTGTTGACCATCTTGAGTTGCCTAAATGGCTCCACATTTTCCATGACAGTATTGCGGCAACGGCCATCGTCATGACGGTATTCTTTGGCATTATCTTACTTTCATTTGGTTTGGATAATCTTCAACAGATGGCGGGTTCAACCCACTGGTCTATTTATATTCTCGAAACTGGTCTTAAGTTTGCGGTCGCGATTCAAGTGATTGTTGCTGGTGTTCGTATGTTTGTTGCCGAACTTTCGGAGGCATTTAAAGGGATCTCTGAGCGCGTTATTCCTAATGCCGTATTAGCAATCGATTGTGCGGCGATTTACGCTTTTTCTCCTAACGCAATGGTATTTGGTTTTATGTGGGGGGCTTTAGGCCAATTTGCTGCAGTTCTGGCAATGTTGGCATTTGATGCACCCATTATGATCATTCCTGGATTTATTCCGATGTTTTTCTCTAATGCCACAATTGGTGTGTTTGCCAATCACTTTGGTGGCTGGCGAGCGGTGATGAAGATCTGTTTTGTGATGGGCATCATTGAGGTGTTAGGTAGTGCATGGGCTATTCACCTATTTAGCCAACAAGGTACTGAATTTAGTGGCTGGATGGGTATGGCTGACTGGGCTTTGGTATTCCCGCCAATTATGCAAGGCCTCTCAGCATCTGGAATGTTCTTCTTTGTTCTATTGGCTCTGTCTGGCGTGTACATGTTCTTTGCTGCTAAGCAATTGCGTGCGGAAGAAGATGCTCAAGGCGTGGTGACGGTATGTGAAGAGCCTGAAGTTATCGAAGCCGTCGAGCAAGCACTCAAAGTGAGTGATGGTGTGCGTCCGGTGAGCATTCTTGCGGTATGTGGAAATGGTCAGGGTTCGTCGATGATGATGAAAATGAAAATAGGCAAGTACTTGGAGAAAAAAGGTATCCCTCATGTGATGGACTCGTGTGCGGTATCTGACTACAAGTCAAAGTTGGCATCGACAGACATCATTGTTTCTTCAAAGCATCTATCGGCAGAAATGGAACCTGGAGAGGGCAAGTTTGTACTCGGAGTACAAAATATGCTCAATCCAAACTCTTTTGGTGACGAGCTACTCGACATCATCAATAAGAACTTTGTCCAAGCTAAGTAGCCTGTCAATCAATAGGCAAGTATCTAATAACAATAATTAAGTGCCAGTTATCGCTGGCACTCCATTGGAGATAGAACCATGGGTTTTAAGCAATCACTAATCGACAATAACTCAATCAAACTGCATGCCAGTGCAGCCAATTGGCGTGAGGCTATCGCTATCGGTACGGACATGTTGATTGCCTCAGGCGCAATTTTGCCAAGTTATCATCAAGCCATCATCGACAGTGTTGAGAAACTTGGTCCATACATTTGTATAGCGCCAAACTTAGCACTGCCTCATGCCCGCCCTGAAGACGGGGTGATTAGAACCGCATTTGCCCTCGTTACTCTTGAACAGCCAGTGTTGTTTGATGGTGAGGAAGAACCCGTTGATGTACTGATTACCTTAGCAGGTAGTTGTTCTAATCAGCATATGGAAGGGTTAATGGAAGTGACTAGTGTACTTGATGATGAAGAGTCCGAAACCGGGGTAGACCTAAACAAGTTACGTCGTTGCCGTACTAAGACCGATGTGTTTAACGTTATTGATCAAGCTCTTGCGGAATTGGTCTAAGGAGAAAGTATGTATAGCGCACTCAAGCAACGTGTTTTGCAAGCTAACCTTAAGCTGCCTAAATATGGTCTAGTCACTTTCACTTGGGGCAATGTATCTGAAATCGATCGCCAACTCGGCGTTATCGCTATCAAGCCCTCGGGGGTTGAATATGACGCAATGACAGCTGATGACATGGTTGTGGTTGATCTGCAAGGCAAGGTGGTCGAGGGAAGGTTAAAACCATCGAGTGATACCGCAACACATATCGAGATCTATAAAGCATTTCAAGAAGTTGGTGGCGTAGTACACACTCACTCACGTAGTGCGACTATCTGGGCGCAAGCAGGGATTGATATCCCCGCTTTAGGCACCACTCATGCGGATTACTTCTACGGTGATATCCCTTGCACTCGTAAGTTATCTCATGACGAAATTGCCGGAGCTTATGAGCAAAATACTGGGCTAGTTATCATCGAAGAGTTTGAAAAGCGCGGTATCAAACCTATGGCGGTTCCAAGCGTGATAGTGGCAGGACATGCACCATTTTCATGGGGTAAGAACTCGGATGATGCCGTGCACAATGCCGTTGTTCTGGAAGAAATTTCAGCGATGGCTTTGGCGACTCGCTCATTAAACAGCGGAATCAAGATACAGCCTGAGTTATCTGATAAGCATTACTTACGTAAACATGGCGATAACGCTTATTACGGCCAGCGTTAACCCTTTTTGTTGCGAGGAGACTCGATGTACAAAGTATTAGCATTAGATTTGGATGGCACAGTGTTGACTGATGAACACACTATCCATCCACAAGTAAGGCAAGCAATTCAAGAAGCTAAGCACAAGTGCAAAGTGGTGGTGGTCACTGGACGCCATCATACCGCAGCTAGACCCTATTATTACGAACTTGGACTAGACACACCGATCATCTGTTGTAATGGCACTTATGTCTACGACTATGCCAACGATCAGGTGCTAAAGCACAATGCGATAGCGAAAGATGATGCGCTGGTCTTTATCGAATTAGCACGAGAGTTTCAGGTCAAGATGGTGATGTATATCTCCGATGCGATGACTTACTCAAACTACAACCCGATTACTTATATGCAAGCCTTAGAAGGGTGGGCAAGTACGGTACCAAATTCCCTTAGACCGAAGATCTACCGAGTGGATTCATTCAGCGAAACGGCGAAACAGAGTCCGTACATTTGGAAATTTGTCGTCGAAGGGTGTCCGAGTTCTGTAGAGCGTTTACTAGAACATCCATGGGTCAAAAGACAGTTTAATGGGGAACGTTCTTGGTCAAATCGAATCGACTTTTCCGCCAAAGGTAACAGTAAGGGTCATCGCCTAGCTGAGTATGTTTCCGAGCTAGGCTATCACGCCAATCATGTGATTGCAGTGGGAGATAATCACAATGACATCTCAATGCTGCAATACGCCAATTTAGGGGTTGCCATGCTCAATGCTGACGACCAGGTTAAATCACACTCAAAGCTCGTGTGCTCTACAGATAATAACCATGATGGGCTAGCCCGTCTAATACGTGAAAAAATTAAGGGATAAAACAATGGCAAAACCAATGATTCAAATTGCTCTAGACCAAACTAACCTGCCCGCTGCGATTGAAGTGGCGAGCAATGTTGAAAGTTTTGTAGATGTCATCGAGATCGGTACCATTTTAGCGTTTGCCGAAGGGATGAATGCGGTTTCTACCTTACGCAAAAATCACCCTAAACATATTCTTGTATGTGACATGAAAACCACAGACGGTGGTGCCATTCTGTCTAAAATGGCTTTTGAAGCGGGTGCAGATTGGATCACGGTTTCGGCTGCCGCGCACATTGCCACGATTGCAGCATGCAAAAAAGTTGCGGATGAACATGGTGGTGAAATTCAGATTGAAATTTATGGCAACTGGACGATGACCGATGCGCAGGCTTGGGTCGATCTTGGTATCTCACAAGCCATTTATCACCGCTCACGAGATGCTGAATTGGCGGGGGTTGGCTGGAGTGAAGAGGATCTGGATAAGATGCGCGCGCTGTCTGAACTGGGGCTTCAATTGTCGATTACAGGCGGTATAGTGCCTGAAGATATTTACCTGTTTGAAGGTATTCAAGCGAAAACTTTTATCGCTGGCCGTGCCTTAGCGGGAGAAACGGGCAAGCAAACGGCGGAATCTCTACGCACTCAAATTGACCGTTTCTGGAATTAGGGGGAAGCTATGTTTCAAAACTTGCAACGTCATCGTGTTGGTTTGTATGAAAAGGCGCTGCCTAATCGATTTAGTTGGGAAGAGAAACTCAAAACCACCAAGCAACTTGGCTTTGATTTTCTTGAGATATCTGTTGATGAGTCTGATGAACGTCGTTGCCGTTTGGATTGGGATGACGAGACCATATATGCATTGCGTCACCAGTGTGAGCAGTACGCTATGCCCTTGCAGTCGATGTGTTTAAGTGCGCACCGCAAATTTCCTTTTGGTTCTGCCGATCCTGAAATTCGCAAACAAGCGTTACTGCATATGGAAAAAGCGATTGCATTGGCATACAAACTGGGGATTCGTACCATTCAACTTGCTGGGTACGATGTTTACTATGAGCCTTCAAATCATGTATCTCACCAACGATTTATCGAAGGGATGCAACAGTCTGCTAAGTTAGCCGAACGAGCGGGTGTGATGCTTGCGGTTGAGATAATGGATACCGACTATCTTAACTCCTTGAGTAAATTTGAGCTGCTACGTCGAGAAGTTGACTCTCCGTACTTCACCGCTTACCCCGATGTAGGTAACATCTCTGGGTGGAACTATGACGTCGTGACAGAGTTAAAGTTGAGCAAGCCACATATCACGCAGATTCATCTCAAAGATACCTACCGAGTGACGCCTGATTCTCAAGGTCAGTTTCGGGATCTTGTTATAGGGGAGGGTGAGGTCGATTTCAACGCCATCTTTACTACGCTTAAGCAGACGGATTGTGTTGTACCATTGGTCATTGAAATGTGGGCGCAAGATGATAATTGGAAACAGAACATAATGACTGCTCAACACAGATTAAATCAAGCTTGTGACCATGCCAATCTGCCGAAACTATTTGCGGCTTAGTTCTGCGTTAAATATTTTAGTTTCCTAGAGCCTCCTGCTCCGGAGCTTGTTTAAGCACCGTTGATCCCAACTGGGATAGTGCAGCATAAATCCCCCCGTATTATGCTGCACACTTTCAGTCGAACGTATAAGATTTGACTTACAGCTTAGCTTGACGCAAAGTTGCGCTGACTTTTCCACCGATAAGCTGCCTACGCACATGAAACTGCTTCACTTACAACTGTTCTGGTACGAAAAACATCACACGTTGTTGGAGATGGAAGATTTACCGACCTTGACTGCTAGCCAAGAGCAAGAGCTCATTGAGTGGGTGAAAAAACATCGTAAAATATTGAGCTACGAAGTCCATCAACAGACTTGGGTCAAAGTGAATATTGATGGTTTTGCGTCACAAATCCGCCTTAACCCTAATGGCACACTATTAGAAAAAGATCTCTTCAGCGATAAATCTCTTCAAGGGCTTTGGAAGGTGGTTGATGGATTTTTATTTATTAAGGTGATTAGTGGTGAATTTGTCGTAGAGTACCAAATCGTTGGTAGCAGCACTGATAACATCCATAGTGGTATCGAGTACATCAACGGTCAAGTGAGCACTTATAGCAAGTTTTTCGTCACCAAATGAGGCATTCTCAGGCGTAAAATTGTTGTTGATGCGCGATATTTCACGCAGACGCAGAGATGTCAGAATACGATAGCGGTGACAGTAATGAGAACTGAAAAAGAGAAAATGTTAGCGGGAGAGCCTTATCAGGCATGGGATGAGCAGCGTCGGGTACTTAAAACTATTGAGCAGTCATAGAGCCAATTGGATTGATGCTACGAGAGAACTCATGGCATCAATCCGGCTTTTTAGGCTATTGGGTTTGGCACTCAGCAGGGGCTGGGCGATTTTGCCGGATAGCAAGTATGGCTTGAGGCAGTAATGACATCACAATCATGCCAACCATTAAGCTGTACTGGAATGGTGTGAAAGACTCTCCAAGCAGTACTAGCCCTGACACAATACCTGCAATTGGGTTAGCAATTCCCCCAAACGTAAAATCGACGACAGACATGCGTTGCAACAACCAAACATACATGCCATAGCCAAGAGCGGTATTCAAACCAACCACCCAAAGTAGACCTGACAAGTTAGTCATTGAGAAATTGTGCGCCAGCGCCGCGTACTTAGTCGGCTCTATTACGGCCTGAACGCCTGCGGCAACCGATAAAATCACACCACCAAGAATCAGTTGCCATGTTAGCACTGTCCACCAGTGCATCCGGCTACCCAGTGATTTAGTTAGCGAACTACCAACAACAATACACATGATGGCTGCCAGCATAGCGCCTAGGCCAATAGGGTTAAGCGTGATTGAACTAGGATCAAACAACATCCACGCCAAAACGATTAAGGTCGCCCCACTTACCGCTTGAACGATACCAGGGCGACGTTTGTTGATCAGCCAGTTATAAACCATGGCAAACACTGGAACAGAAATCATCCCGACGCCGGAGATCGCCGATGGCAGAGTCAGAGCCATCACGAAGATCAAACCAAAGAAGGTCGCGATGTTGATTAATCCAAGACTAAATAGGATTTGCCAGTCGCCTTTTTTCGGCAGACTAGGTCTGAATGCCAACAACAGAAGTCCGGCTGGTAGTGCGCGAATCGCGCCCAGTAATAGGGGAGGCCAGTCCGCAAGTGTATATTGCGTGACCGCATAGGTGGTTCCCCAAAAGAATGCCGGAATCATGGCAAGTAGTATATTCATAATAACTATCTTTACGTTAAGATACTTTTGTGAGGAATGTACGCTTAAAATCGCTGTTTGTAAAGTATCTCTATGTTAAGATATTCGAAACAGCATTTTGTTACTGGAGACAAACATTCATGGACGCTATTGATAGAGTAGTAGAGCATTGGGCTAAGGAAAAGCCGGATCTAGAGACAGAGCCGATGGCCATAATGGGGCGATTGATGCGAATCGCCAAATATATGGAGACTGAAGTTGCTCAGCTACATAAGCGCTATGACCTAAAATTGGGAGAGTTTGATGTACTGGCGACACTGCGTCGCAGTGGGAAACCCTTTCGCCTTACTCCCTCAGAGCTGATTGATTCGATGATGTTAACGTCTGGAGCGATGACTAACCGCTTAGATAAACTGGAATCAAAAGGGCTGATTAGCCGAGAGCACAGCAAAGAAGATCGCCGCAGCGTCACTGTAGAACTGACCCAAGATGGTTTTGTTCTGATTGATAAAATCATCGAAGAGCATGCGGCAGTTCAGGCCAAGCTGGTTAAAGGTATGAATGCTAACCAGAAGAAGCAGCTCAATACGATTCTAAAGAGTTGGTTGACTCAGTATGAGTAACTGTTCAGATGAATAAATAACGCCCTTAGCTGAGGGCGTTTTTTATTATGGAGAGCGAGTTAAGAGATGGCTTCGTCACAGTAGAGTCGTGCGTGATCAATGCCTCCAAGTGCGCAAGACTCATCAATATCGGACAGATCACCACTGACACCGACTGCACCGAGAATGTTCTTTTCAGCATCGCGGATCAGCAACCCACCGGGCACTGGAACCATATTACCGTGAGCCAATACGTTAACGGCGGAGATAAATGCAGGACGGCTGTCGGCATCCTGAGCGAGTTTCCTCGACGAACAACCGAGCGCGAGTGCCCCCCAAGCTTTAGCGATGGCGATGTCTGGTCGCATCATACTAGAGCCATCTTGACGTTGCAGGGAAATCAGCTTACCCCCGCTGTCGAGAACAGCGACCGTAAGCGGTGCGCATTTGTTCTTTAAGCCTGCCTGAAAGGTGCCGTCTATGACGGACAGTGCTTGTTCTAGAGTTAAACTTCCCATGTTATCTCCTGTTAACGTTTACCAGCCTGACTTACACAGTGTAAGTCAGCGAGGTATTACTCAGCTCCTTGTAGAAGCTGATAGCTTGGTAAGGTCAGGAAGGTGGCGAACTCTTTTGCTGTCGACAGCTCGAAGAAAAGGTCAGCGGTTTGTTCAAAGCGGCCAGCAGCAAATCGAGTGTCGCCCACTTCCTGTTTAATGGTGTCGAGCTCTTGGTACAACCATTGGTGGAAGAGCTCTTTGGTAAATGTTTGTCCGTCGTCGAGTACGACGCCATGATGTATCCATTGCCAAATGTTGGCTCGTGAGATTTCCGCCGTTGCAGCATCTTCCATCAGGCCATAAATCGGCACACAACCCTGACCTTGGATCCATGCTTCGATGTAGTAGAGAGCAATGCGGATGTTTTTGCGCACGCCTGCTTCGTCTCGGCTACCTTCACAGGGTTTAAGCAGTAAATCTGCTCCTATTTCGTTGATTGGACTAACGAAATCAAGTTGGTTGGCTTTGCCATTAAGGTTCTTTTCGAATACCGACATTGCGAGGTCAACTAGCGCTGGGTGAGCCACCCAAGTACCATCGTGACCATTACGTGATTCACGCTCTTTATCTTCGATGACCTTGGCGGTCACCCGCTCCATCTCTGCGGGATCTTTCGCTGGAATAAAGGCCGACATTCCCCCCATCGCGAGTGCTCCTCGCTGGTGGCAAGTACGGACTAACAGCTGGCTATAGGCATTGAGGAACTCTTTGTCCATCCCGACCACATGACGGTCTGGAAGAATGCGATCAGCGTGATTTTTCAACGTTTTGATGTAGCTGAAAATATAGTCCCAGCGACCACAGTTCATTGCGACGATGTGGTCGCGCATGGCATACAGCATTTCATCCATCTGGAATACGGCTGGTAGGGTTTCGATGAGCACTGTGGCGCGAATGGTGCCGCGTTGCACGCCAAAGTAATCTTCGGTGAATGAGAAAACATCATCCCACCATTGGGATTCTTCCATGCTTTCCAGCTTAGGAATGTAGTAGTACACACCGAGTCCTTGCTCAGCACGTGCCAAATAGTTGTGATAGAAGTAAAGTGCAAAATCCATCAAACAACCTGGAATGGGTTTGTCTGCGTATTGAATTGATTGTTCCGGCAGGTGCAGGCCTCGCGGACGGGCAATCAGTAGTGCAGGGTCATCACTGAGCTGATAATGTTTGTTTTTTGCTTCGTCGTGATAACTAATAGTGCGAGCATTTGCATCGCGTAGGTTAATCTGACCTTGAACCATGTTCTCCCATGTTGGGGATGACGCATCTTCAAAGCAGCACATAAACACTTTAGCGCCAGAATTAAGTGCATTGATCACCATCTTACGATCTATTGGACCTGTAATTTCTACTCGTCGGTCAAGCAGTTCTGGGGGTGGTGTGGCGATCTTCCAGCTCTTGTCATTCCGAATTTGCTTAGTATCAGCGCGAAAGCCCGGCAATTCGCCAGCGTCATAACGCTTTTGTTGTTCTTCGCGAGCTTGCAATAGTGCATCTCTACGCGGTGCAAACTTCTCTACAAGTTTGGTTAGGAAAGAGAGAGCCTCTTTAGACAGTATGGCTTGGAATTCTGGGTTCTCTGTATTACCAACCACGCGTAGACAGGCAGTCTCTTCTCTTTCTGCTACATCGTTCATACTCATTGTTCGTCTCCTTTAAACAATATCGAATGATTTTGTGTACAAAATTGATTGTTCACGAATACTTATATTTCAATTTATGTAAACAATCAAAGGGTATTTAACAATTGTTTTTCATTTGAGCGTATGGGGAATTATTTTTATGTAAAGATATTTTATGTGAAGTAATGATTTCTAGGCTTTAAAGGGTTAGTGAACGCTTAAAGTAAATGCTCTATGTTGAAAAAATGTTGCATTTGGGGTTGCCAAATTCTAAATATGATTCATAGTACACAAAGTATCTTTGAATTGTATACAATCGAAATGGAGGTTCGCATGGCAAAGATGAAGGCTATTGAAGCAGCGGTAGAGGTGTTGAAGAAGGAAGGTGTAAACATTGCCTTTGGCGTTCCTGGTGCAGCCATCAACCCAATGTACGCAGCAATGAAAAAGCTTGGTGGAATCGATCATGTTTTAGCGCGTCACGTGGAAGGTGCGTCGCATATGGCTGAAGGTTACACCCGCACCAATCAAAACAATATTGGTGTGTGTATCGGTACATCAGGCCCAGCGGGTACGGATATGATTACTGGTCTTTACTCGGCATCGGCTGATTCAATTCCAATCTTGTGTATTACCGGACAGGCACCACGTGCGCGTTTGCACAAAGAAGATTTTCAGGCGGTTGATATTGAGTCGATTGCCAAACCTGTCACCAAGTGGGCGACGACAGTTCTAGAGCCCGCTCAGGTGCCACGAGCATTCCAGCATGCATTCCATCTGATGCGTTCTGGCCGCCCTGGTCCGGTTCTTATCGATCTTCCGATAGACGTACAGTTAACGGAAATTGAATTTGATATTGATACCTATGAGCCGTTGGAAGCTTACCAACCCAAAGCCACTCGAGCTCAGGTTGAGAAAGCGATGGCAATGCTATGCGAATCAGAAAATCCAGTGATTGTTTCTGGTGGGGGCGTGATTAATGCGGGCGCTGAACAATTGTTGCAGCAATTCGCCGAGATCACTGGCGTCCCCGTCATCCCTACTTTAATGGGCTGGGGTTCTATTGCCGATGACCATGAGCTCATGGCGGGTATGGTTGGCTTGCAGACCGCACATCGTTACGGTAACGCCACTCTACTTGAGTCTGATTTTGTCTTTGGTATCGGTAACCGTTGGGCGAACCGACATACCGGCTCACTGGATGTTTACACTAAAGGACGTAAGTTTGTTCACGTTGATATCGAACCGACGCAAATTGGTCGAGTGTTCTGTCCAGACTTAGGCATTGTCTCTGACGCTAAAGCGGCATTAGAACTCTTGGTTGAAGTGGCTCGTGAGTGGCGAGACGCTGGTAAATTGCCAAATCGTAGTGCTTGGGTGGGCCAATGTCAGCAGCGCAAAGCGACGATGCTACGTAAAACCCATTACACCGATGCGCCAATCAAACCAATGCGTGTTTATGAAGAGATGAATAAGGCGTTTGGTCGCGATACCTGTTACGTCAGCACCATTGGTCTGTCGCAAATCGCTGCTGCCCAGTTCTTACATGTATACAAACCGCGTCACTGGATTAACTGTGGTCAGGCGGGTCCGTTAGGTTGGACAACTCCAGCGGCACTAGGTGTTCGTGCAGCGGATCCAAATCGAGATATCGTCGCTATCTCTGGTGACTATGATTTCCAGTTTATGATCGAGGAATTAGCGGTTGGTGCTCAGTTTAATTTGCCTTACATCCATGTATTGGTGAACAACTCCTACCTAGGTTTGATTCGACAGGCTCAGCGTCAGTTCGACATTGATTACTGTGTTCAACTTGCGTTCGAGAACCAAAATGCCCCCGAACTTAATGGCTACGGTGTTGACCATGTGGCGGTCGTCGAAGGTCTAGGTTGTAAAGCGATTCGTGTTACTGACCCAGAGCAAATGCAGGTGGCATTCGCACAAGCGAAAGAGCTCATGAATAAGCACAAGGTTCCAGTGGTTGTTGAAGTTATTCTTGAACGTGTCACCAATATTGCCATGGGCGTTGAAATAGATGCGATCAATGAGTTTGAAGCGCTAGCAGAGAGTGTTGATGATGCGCCGACAGCACTGATTCACAACAGCTAATCAAGACAGAATAAGGAAATCAAAATGGCTAAGTTTGCAGCAAACCTTTCGATGTTGTTTACCGAACTGGACTTCGAAGATCGTTTTGAAGCCGCCGCTAAGGCCGGTTTCTCAGGCGTGGAATACCTTTTCCCTTACGCCTTAGAAGCGCAGCAAATTAAGGAGAAGCTTGATGAAAACCAACTTACCCAAGTGCTCTTCAACTTGCCGGCCGGTGATTGGGAAGCAGGCGATCGCGGTATCGCGGTGGACCCAAAGCGAATTGAGGAGTTTCAGGCAGGCGTCGCAACTGCGATCAAATACGCCAAAGTACTGGGTAATACCCAAATCAACTGTCTTGCGGGGATCGTTCCACAGGGCGTAAGCCAACACGATGCACACGCCGCATTTGTGATTAACCTTCGTTACGCCGCTCAAGCACTTAAAGAAGCGGGTATTCGTCTGGTTATTGAAGCGATTAACACGCGTGATATCCCGGGTTTCTTCCTTAATACCACAGAGCAAGCGAAAGCGATCATCAAGGAAGTCGGTAGTGACAACCTGTTTATTCAGTATGACATCTACCACATGCAGATCATGGAAGGTGATTTGGCACCAACCATGTCAGCGAACATCGAGCAAATCGCTCATGTGCAGTTGGCTGACAATCCAGGACGACATGAACCGGGGACGGGGGAAATCAACTACCCATTTATCCTCAAGCATTTGGATGATCTCGGCTATCAAGGTTGGGTTGGCTGTGAATACAAGCCGAAAACAACCACAGCAGAAGGCTTAGATTGGATCAACTTATACCGTTAATTACGGTATTGCCCACCTTATACAGGTAGGCACAAGTTACGGAGAACAGAATATGAAAATTGCATTTATCGGTACTGGAATCATGGGCAGACCAATGGCTGCCAACCTACAAAAAGCAGGCTATGACATTGTGGTTTCAGACCATTTCAACCCACCGCCAAAAGATCTTGTGCAAGCGGGAGCGATAGTTTGTCACTCACCAGAAGAGGCAACACGTTTAGCCGATGTGGTTATCCTCATGGTGCCAAACACACCTCAGGTTGAAGATGTGCTATTTGGTGAAAAAGGTGTTGAAGCTGGCCTGACAGCGACTAGCGCTGAGGGCAAATTGGTTATCGACATGAGTTCGATTTCACCAATGGCAACCAAGGCGATTGCGGCACGTATTAATGAAAGTGGTGCTCAGTATCTCGATGCGCCAGTGTCGGGTGGTGAAGTGGGTGCGGTTAACGCCACTTTAAGCATCATGGTGGGTGGTTCACAACAAGCGTTTGATAAAGCCCGTCCACTGTTCGAAGCTATGGGTAAAAATATCACTTTGGTGGGCGACAATGGTGCGGGTCAAACGTGTAAAGTAGCCAACCAAATTATCGTTGCTTTAAACATTGAAGCGGTTTCTGAAGCGTTAGTGTTTGCTTCAAAAGCCGGTGCGGATCCCGCACGAGTCCGTCAGGCTCTATTAGGTGGTTTTGCTAGCTCGAAGATTCTCGAAGTTCACGGTGAGCGCATGATTGAAGGTACCTTCGATCCGGGCTTTAGAATCTCTCTACACCAAAAAGACCTAGATCTTGCACTGACAGGCGCGAAAGAGCTGGGAGTTGCACTACCTAATACCGCCACAGCTCAAGAGCTGTTTGAAGATTGCGCGGCGTTAGGTGGCCAAAATTGGGATCATTCTGCTTTGATTAAAGCGATTGAGAAACGCTCTGATCATTCAATCAGAAAGTAATTCCATCCGGGGCGTAAAGGATTCCTCTCCCTTTATTGCTCCTTGGGTTTGGTATGAACCCTAAATTTATTGCTACTAAATCGCGTAGTTTTTTGTCTCCTTCTATACGCGTTCCCGTTGTAAGGCAAAAGGTAGGAGTGCTTATCGGGCTCCGTCTTAGCAGGCACCTGGCGTACTTACTTCGGGATTTTTTCTTCTCATTGTGAACTGCGCAATATAGTGAGTTCAGTTTATAGAGTGAGGCTTGTGATATGTTAATCGGGTATGCCGACAGGCTGATATCACAGGGCAAAAGAGATGCAGTTAAATACCCTAATCGCTCGTCAAATTGTTGAACGTGCGACGAAAATTATCCAGTTTCCCGTTAACGTGATGGACGAGAACGGACAGATTATCGGATCCAGTGATCCAACCCGTTTACATCGTACTCACGAGGGAGCCTTACTGGCGATTCATGATAACCGTACTATTGAAATTAATCAGACGGTTGCCAGTACACTGATTGGTGTAAAAGAGGGAATCAATCTCCCCATTCTTTATCAAGACAAAGTGATCGGAGTGGTAGGCATATCGGGCCAACCGGATGACGTCAGAAGTTATGGCGAATTGGTCAAGATGACGGCAGAACTGATCATTGAGCAAGAAGCCTTGATGGCACAGATTCAGTGGAACAAGCGTCATCGAGAAGAGTTGCTGATGCAACTAATACAAGGGTCGACCCTAAACGAGAACCAACTGCTATCGATCGCAGAGAGACTGGATCTGAATCTTGCGCAGCCAAGAGTTGCGGCCGTAGTAAAGGTTATACCGAAACAGGGACAGTCATTGACATTAGAGCATTTGCAGAAGCTGGTGCATCTCTTGGACTATCCTGAACGAGACAATATTGTTGGCATAGTCTCTGTGTCAATGAACGAAGTGGTGGTGCTAAAACCAGTGACTCTTGTGGAAGGGAACTGGAACCAGAATGAAGAGAGAGCGCGGGTTAAACGTCTGTTGAAACGCATCGCGCAGGAAGCGGACTTCTCAATTCAGATCGCACTAGGGCAATACTTTTCTGGGGTAGCGGGTTTAGCTCGCTCTTACGAAACCGCTAAAGCGACGCTTGCGAGTGCAGAGAAGAGCAAAGAAGCGATCTTGTTCTATCAAGATCATAAGTTGTCAGTATTGGTTGGCGGACTAAAACAAGACCAATGGAGGCGCTCTCAACTGACGGAACCGCTAGAAAAACTGGTGCGACACGATAGCAAAGGCGTACTTATTAAGACGCTCAGAGTGTTTTTTGATCAAGACTGCGATCTAGCTCAAGCTTGTGCAGCGCTACATATTCACCGTAATACTCTGCGATATAGGCTAGATAAGATAGAAGAAATTACTAACTTAAAAATCAATAAGTTAGATCATAAGGTGCAGTTATATTTAGCACTTGAATGTTTGTAATTTAATAGAGTAATTTGTGCAATGTGACATATTTAAGGCGTCTTGGTTGCTTAAAATTTGTCAGTTTGCATAAAGGAATGATGGTGGAATCACTGAATAATAACCCCGTCCCTACTGACACCCTCAATGTCGGAAATGAGTTCTGGCGTAGAGAACAAACATTACTATAAACGGAGTTATCATGAGTCTGATCCTAATCCTGCTGGGGGTGATAGCCTTTATCGTCCTCGCAACCACCAAGTTTAAGTTACACCCCTTTTTAGCACTCATCGTAGCAGCATTTTTAGCTGCATTTGCTTACGGCTTACCAGCTGACAGTATTGCTAAGACCATCGCTTCAGGTTTTGGCGGCATTCTTGGCTATATCGGCCTAGTGATTGTTCTCGGTACCATAATTGGTGTCATCCTAGAGAAAAGCGGCGCAGCGATTACGATGGCCGATACTGTGATTAAAGTACTGGGCGATCGTTTCCCGACTCTGACGATGAGCATTATTGGTTACATCGTGTCGGTGCCTGTTTTTTGTGATTCTGGTTTTGTCATCCTTAACTCGCTGAAAGAGTCATTGGCAAACCGTATGAAAACATCCAGTGTCGCAATGAGTGTGGCGCTAGCAACGGGTTTATACGCAACGCATACATTCGTGCCGCCAACTCCTGGTCCAATTGCTGCCGCAGGTAATCTAGGTCTTGAATCTAATCTAGGTCTGGTTATTGGTGTGGGTATCTTTGTTGCCGCAACCGCAGCGCTAGCGGGTATGTTGTGGGCTAATCGTTTTAAAGATGTTGAACCAGATGCGGCTGAACAGGCAGAAGAGATCAAGCAGGACTGGAAAGAACTTAAAGCCTCTTACGGCGAGCTGCCGACTGCGGGGCAGGCATTTGCACCAATCTTTGTGCCTATTTTATTGATCTGTTTTGGCTCAATTGCCAAGTTCCCAAGCCTACCTTTGGGTGAGGGTGCACTGTTTGATGTGTTGGTGTTCTTAGGTCAACCACTGACTGCACTGCTGATTGGTTTGTTCTTGTCAGTACGTTTGCTAAAGAGCGACAACAAGGTTGAAGAGTTTGGTCAGCGTATTAGTCAAGGCATTACCGCGGCGGCTCCAATTCTACTCATTACTGGTGCTGGTGGTGCATTTGGTGCGGTTCTAAAAGCAACACCACTGGGTGAATATTTAGGAACAACCTTGTCTGCTTTGGGCGTCGGTATCTTTATGCCATTCATCGTTGCGGCGGCTCTAAAGTCTGCGCAAGGTTCGTCAACGGTGGCTCTAGTGACTACGTCTGCGCTTGTTGCCCCGATGTTAGCTCAACTCGGACTAGACTCTGAAATGGGACGAGTACTTACAGTGATGGCGATTGGTGCTGGTGCTATGACGGTATCGCATGCGAACGACAGCTTCTTCTGGGTTGTTTCGCAGTTTAGCCGCATGTCGGTTGGACTCGCTTACCGCGCACAAACCATGGCAACTCTGGTTCAGGGCGTGACAGCAATGACACTGGTTTACATTCTAAGTCTTGTTCTTCTGTAACAAGCCAAAATAGGAAACATATATGAAAGTAGTGATCGCTCCAGACTCTTACAAAGAAAGTCTCACTGCTATGGAAGTGGCGACTGCGATTGAAAGTGGCTTCAAAGAAATCATGCCAGACGCAGAGTACATCAAACTGCCGATGGCGGATGGTGGGGAAGGCACAGTGCAATCCCTCGTTGATGCGACTGGAGGCGATATCGTAACGGTTGAAGTGACGGGGCCTCTGGGTCAGCCAGTCACAGGCTTTTACGGACTACTTGGTGATGGTTCGACTGCCGTTATTGAAATGGCGGCAGCATCAGGCCTTCATTTAGTTGAACCCGATGAGCGAAACCCATTATTGACTACCACATATGGCACCGGCGAACTGATTAAAGCGGCACTTGATAGAGGTGTTGACCATATTATTATCGGTATTGGTGGCAGTTCGACCAATGATGGCGGTGTGGGTATGGCACAGGCACTGGGTGCGAAACTGGTTGATGCAAAGGGCGTTGACTTACCTTTTGGTGGCGGCGCTCTGGCTGATTTGGTCAGTATTGACTTGTCGGGGCTGGACTCGCGTTTAGCGACCGTACAATTGGAAGTGGCCTGTGATGTTGATAACCCGTTGTGTGGTCCAAAAGGTGCTTCACATATCTTTGGTCCCCAAAAGGGAGCGACGCCAGAAATGGTGGTTCAGCTAGATGCAAACCTTGCTCACTACGCTAAGGTGATTCTTCAGACCAACGGTAAGGATGTGATTGATCAAGCCGGAGCGGGTGCTGCTGGAGGGCTAGGGGCTGCGTTACTTGGTTTGTTTAATGCGACGCTCCGTCCTGGGATCAACATTGTCATGGATGCCGTCAATCTTGCTGAAGTGATCAAAGATGCAGACTTAGTGATTACGGGTGAAGGGCGAATTGACAGCCAAACCATACATGGCAAAACACCGATTGGTGTTGCTCGTACCGCTAAGCTGTATAACTTGCCTGTGATTGGTATCGCAGGCAGTACCGCGCAGGACTGCCGTGTGGTTCACGATCATGGTCTAGATGCGGTGTACAGTGTCGTTTTAGGTGCGACGGACTTACCGACGGCGCTAAAAGAAGCAGCATTTAACGTCGAAATGACCTCACGTAATATTGCGGCTGCGCTAGCAATGAAGTTTGATTAAGTTACCTTATTCTCATGTTTCCAACGGCCACGATTTTAGTGGCCGTTTTTATTTAATGGAAACTTTGGAAGTTTGTTACGATATTATCATTCAAATCTATACTTGGTTTGTCTTATAAGGTACAGGGATTTGCTCAATGAAACGGGCTCTAACCTTTTTGGTAATGTCATTTACCATTGTTAGCAGTTTGTTTACTATGACTTAACAGATTGATATAGGAATACGTAATGACTCGCATTAGGCAGAAAAATCAGGACTTGATCATTGAAGTGGCGAGTGAGCAGTTTGCGACTCAAGGGTACGCCGCGACGAAAATGATCGATATTGCCAAGGCCGCTGATATCCCTAAAGCGAACGTGTTCTACTATTTCAGTTCCAAAGACAAGCTCTATTACGCAGTGCTGCAAACCGTGACTCAGCCATTGCTTGAAGCATCGCGTCCTATTGAAGAGTTGAGCGATCCGGTAGAGGCTTTGAGCCAATACATAGAAGCCAAACTACGTATTTCAAGAGATCACCCTCATGCGTCAAAAGTGTTTGCCAATGAAGTGATGTCGGGTGCGAAAGCACTGCCAAAAGATATTGGTGATGAGCTTTTTAAGCAGGCTCGAATGATGATGGATAAGTTCTCGACCTGGTCTCAGCTTGGATTTATGGATGATGTTCCCCCTCAACACCTCATGTTTACCATCTGGGCGGCTACTCAGACATACGCTGACTTTGGTTGGCAGATCTGTAATGTGATGCAGAAACCTCAGCTTGATAACGAAGACTATCGTCAGGCTGCTGAGTTTTTAACCCAATTAGTCATCAAAGGCTGCGGAGTTAAGAGCAACGGCTAGGTGATTGAGCTAATTCCTATTCACAGTGATGTCAGAAATAGAGCCATTGCCCGCTCTTTGTATCGTTAATCACGGCCATAATATTCTCCGCTTTACCTATTATTGAATCGCGCCGTGACGCGGGTTTTGATGATATACTCCCCTGCTGGCTGTTCCTGTGAGCTATCACACCATATGGACGCAATCACTGTTTCTTCGCTAGTTGCTAAGGTCGTTAATTCATGCCATTCAGTACTCTTTTACTTAGTCCTGAGCTCGTGAGCTCATTATCTGCTGATATCAGTAAACCTACCGATATCCAAACTCTGGTGATTCCTGAGATATTGGCTGGAAAGGATCTCATCGCATTAGCAAACACTGGGAGTGGTAAAACGTTAGCTTATGCCTTACCACTCGTAGAGAAGATTAAGGCCGACCCTAAACAGCGAGCGGTGGTACTCGTTCCAACACGCGAATTAGCAATACAGGTAACTCAGGTTTTTAACCAGACAGCGGCTGCGTTTAACTTATCGGCCATCTGTCTATGTGGTGGTGTGGATAAAGCTGAACAACAGCAAGCTCTTTTGCAGCAACCGGAGATCATTGTTGCGACAACGGGTCGCCTGCTTGACCTTATCAATGATGGACTGAATTTGAACAGCGTCTCTTATTTGGTTCTCGATGAAGCGGATCGTTTATTGGATATGGGCTTCTGGCCTGATGTACAAACCATTGCCAGTCGTACTAATCAACAACGTCAGACGGCGATGTTTTCGGCGACTTTTTCAGATCAGCTTAAAAAACAGGCAAGCACCTTGATGCGCAGTGCAATTGAACTTAGCGCTCATCAGCAAAATAGTACTAATAAAGATGTTTCTGAAAGTTTGTATCTGGTTAACAAGGGCAGCAAAACGAAGGCTTTGATCGAGTTGATTCAACAGAATAAGTGGTCACAGGTTTTGGTGTTTATTGGTGCCAAAGAGAACGCAGATGCGCTAAGTAAAAAACTGAATAAGGCGGGTATTTTCAGCCAAGCTCTACATGGAAACAAAGATCAGAATGAACGAGAGCAGATTCTTGCTCAGTTCAAGACAGGTCAGAGTCAGGTTTTGATTGCTACCGATCTGTTAGCTCGTGGCGTTCATATCGATCAACTGCCAGCCGTTGTTAACTTTGAACTGCCGATGCATGCTGAAACATACGTTCATCGTGTTGGCCGTACCGCTAGGGCAGGAGAGCAGGGGATGGCGCTTTCATTAGTCTGTCATGGTGAAATGGAGGTGCTGAATGCAATTCGAGCACTGACTCAGCGTGAACTGCCTTTGGCTGAATTGGAGGGCTTTCCGGTAACCGATAAGCCGTCAACTGGCGAAAGCAAACGCGCTCCTCGCGATAAAAAAGCTAACCGCCGCACCAACAGCAAGAAGAGCATTAAACAGTTTCAGGGTAAGGTTAAGCGCTCTGCGCCACGTGCAAAATAGTGTGGCAGTATATCTAGCGAGCGATCCAAAGCTTATAAGAGTCACTGTAGCCAGTGGGGTTGACCTGTACGCCCCGTACTTGCTGAGCAGAGATTTGAAGGACACACACCACAAGATTTGAAGGACACACACCACAAAAAACGGCGAGACTTAGAATCTCGCCGTTTGTCTAACACTAACTATTATTACGAAAGTTTAAACGTTGCCACTTTGTCAGTCAGTTCTTGGGCTTGCAGCTTCAGCTTGCCTGATTCTTGGGAGCTGTCCTGAGCATTGATAACAAGCTCATCAGCTACATCTTTAATAGAGGTGATGTTTTGCGTGATCTCACTTGTAACATGTGTCTGCTCTTCCGCAGCGGTGGCAATTTGTGTTGCCATATCGCTGATCAACGAAACCGCTTGATGAATTTCACTCAACGCATTGGTTGCTTGGTCAGCGTCGGATACTGAGGTACTCGCCAAGTTAGAGCTGCTATCCATTAAGCTTACCGCTCGTGTTGTGGTTTTTTGAAGTGTATCAATCGTGGCTTTGATCTCTTCGGTGGATGCATGAGTACGCTGCGACAGCACTCGAACTTCATCCGCTACTACGGCAAAACCGCGACCTTGCTCACCTGCGCGTGCCGCTTCGATAGCTGCGTTGAGAGCGAGTAGATTGGTTTGCTCCGCAATGCCTTGAATCGTCGAAAGGACCGTTGAAATCTCTTGCGCGTGACGATCTAATTCACTGATAACTGAGCTTGCCTCAGAAAGCTCTTCTGCAAGGCTGTTAATTGACCCTTTAGTGCGTAGAACTAAAGACTGGCCGTTATTGGTACTTGTCGTTGAACCATGGGCAGCTTCGGCTGTTTGCTCTGCATGAGAGGCGATTTCACGGGTAGCGCTTGCTAACTCTGTTACCGCGGTTGCGACCATAGTGATCTCTTGCTGCTGTTGATGGATCTCAGAAACGGCGCTATTCGAACGCTGCGTGTTGTTGTCTGACTGCCCATTGATGAGATGTGCTTGTTCACGAATATGGCCAATCAGTTTTTGCAGACTGCCGACAAAAGTATTGAAGTTGTTCGCCAGACGACCTACTTCATCGTCACTCTCGACTTCAATACGCTGAGTAAGGTCACCACTACCGTTGGCGATCTGCTCTAGCGCATGAGAAACGTTATTTAACGGTCTGAACAGGATGCTACACAGCAGGTTGAATAGCAGTGTACAAATCACAACTACGATGGCTGTTACTAACACTTGCCCCCAAACTGCATCAAATAAAGGTGCCACCAGAGAGCCGTAGTTGATCAGCGTGACAGTTGTTAGTGTTGTCCCATCTATTTTCTGAGCATACAGAACATACTCTTCACCAGCGATCGAAATGAACTCATCGTGACCACTGCGGGAAGCGTTTTCAATGGTATTGAAGTCTAACCCCAGTTGACTAACCGGTTGGTTGAGAAGCTTAGTATCTTTATGGGTAAAGATGTTGCCCTTCTCGTTGGCAATGAACATGTAGCCATCACCTGGCAGGATCACTTTATCCATGCTGTTAAGAATATCGGTGATTTCTACATCCGCACCCAGTACCACTTGCTGACCATGTAGATTGAGTGCCTTACCCAGTGAAACTACATTCGCGCCAGTCGCAGCCGCTACGGTTGGGTTATCCATAAAGACTTTACTAGGGTCTGCGACAGCATTGATGTACCAACCCCACTTGCGTGGGTCGTCATTCCCTGGCGGTAGTACCACCCCGTTGGCATTTTCCTGGCTACCATCTGGATAGGCGAGGAAAACGTTGTCGAACGCAGCCGAGTGACTCACCTGTTTGAGGTGGGTAACAATTGCGGCTTTATCTACTTCTTGAGACAGCGAAGTTAACGCACGCTCTTTAGATAGCAGCCAGTCAGTTACGTATTGATTGTAAGATGCCGTTGTACTCTCAAGGCGCTGTTCAACCTCTGTGTCCATACGGCTTAGCGAAGCATTGAAAGAAAGTGCTTCGACCAATAGTCCCCCGACTATGATGGCAGTACTCGCAGAAATCGCGAGTTTGTTTTTAAGTGACAGTTTCTTAAACATTGGAAACCTTATTTTAGTATTAAGTTCAGTAAGTAATGTAACAAGCGAAAGTGGCGCAAATATAATTTCTAAGCGTGAATTAAATAATGACCTAAGTCTAGTTTTTCAAAGTATAGAACTCAAATATTGATGGCGATGTTGCCAAAACGGAATCGGATTCAATATTAAAGCAATATTAGAGAACAATATTAGAGGGACACACACTAAATATTAAAGGGACACACACCATAATATAAAACCGGCAGCCCTTCCCCTTTGATGCTCTGAAGGTGATACAATCTGCGCATCAGAATTATCGAGAAACTCTATGTTTATCCATCATGTTAATGGTATCGACTGGCTGGTGATTACCGCTTTTGAAGAACTGAAAACCATGTTTATCGAAGACGCAGGAGCGATCCCTTCTTGCTTCTCTACCGCCAGCGAATTGAGCCTGATTGATCAAGCAAAACGCGCTTATGGCTACCTGCCAACATTGAGTGGAGTCATCACCGATACCGGCACTTTTCAAAGCCAGGATAACGAAGAAGATTTGAACCCACAGCTTGCCTGCCTAGTTGAGGGACGTGGTCGGGTGTTTATCTATCACGGTGGCTTTGTCGCTTTTGTCGATGATGAGCAAACCTTTATTACCCGAATGGACTGACAAGTTTTCGGTAAGTGGATATCGGTGAACTCAATGTAGCCGGGTTTTATCTTTAACTCAACGGCAACTGGAAAGTACTCTTAATCTCTTTAACCGATACATTGGACTGAATCGCGCTCACGCCTTTTACCCGTCTTATTGAGCTGATGCGATCAAAGTATTCATCTAAGTCTTTTGCGACTACCTGAACGATGTAATCTGCGCCGCCAGCTATACAGTGACACATGGTGATCCAGTTTGATTCCGCTACATAGTCCTCAAATGGGTCAGTATTTTCCACTTCATGACTGCCCAGAGTCACCAGAGTAAAGCCCGAGACCTGAAAGCCAAGCTTCTTGCGGTTCAGTCTTGCGGCATAACCTTCGATGTAGCCCTCTTGTTCCATTTTCTTCCAGCGTCGCCAGCATGGCGTTTCGCTCAGATTAACTTCTTCCGCTAGCTTGCTGTTGCTGATGCGGCCATCTTTCTGGATACGTTCAAGAATGGAAAAATCTGTACTGTCTAACTCAAAGTTGATGGATTCTTTCTTTTTCATAGCTCATATGGAAATAATTTGCTCAATTTAATGATTACCATAACCCAGATAGCAATTTTATTCCTGTAGAGATAGGTAGACTGGATCTCATATCGCAACAATGACTTTATGGGAGTGAGCAATGAGTGCTCAGTTAATGACAGCTTTTATGCTGTTCGCAATTTCAATTTCAATGACTCCAGGTGCGGGGAATATTGCTTTAATTGGCCTGTCTGGCCGTTATGGAGTTGGGGCGACATTACCTTTCATTATCGGTAATGCGGTTGGGGTGATCGTGATACTTGTCGGGGCTAGCGTCGGGGTTGCCGGACTATTGAATCTCTATCCGACGTTGTATCTGATTCTCAAATGGCTAGGTGCTGCGTATCTGTTGTACATGGCGTGGGGAATTGCCAATATGGAACTCGACAGTGACGCCAGTGTGAAAAAATCTGGCTTTTTCTCCGGTATATTGGTGCAGATCCTTAACCCGAAAAGTTGGGTCGCATCTATCACAGTATTTTCTCAATTCGTCTCACCAACCGGAAGCTATACGGCTCAAGTGATCTTTATCATTAGCGTCATGGTCGTGACCGGAGTGCTTGGTATGTTGGTCTGGGCTTACTTTGGCTCGATGCTGACCCGATTTATTGAATCACCTCGTAAGATGGTGGCAATCAATCGATGCTTTGGCGCTAGTTTGGCTGTTGTCGCGCTATCCGTGGTTAGCCAACCCGGCTTGTAGAGTTAACTAAGGTGTGATAGTGGGTTAGAACAGACCAAGCTTTCGCATATGAAGGCTTGGTCTGTCGTTCGCTCCACGGAGTGGATTACTGCTTAATTGCTGTACAGAAGCTGACATCTGAGTGTTGAGTCTCTGGGTCGTAGCTGTGGTAAAGCTCGAAACAAGGGCGATCATCGTTTTCCATTCCTGAGCCAACCACGTTATCCATTAAATCATCCCATGCTCTGGAGTACTGGCTATGTTCGGTAATTTTCTGACGCATCACTGCGTATTGTCCACCAGGAAAATCTTGCAGCTCGATATTGTTTGGTACTTCAGTATCTTCAGGCACCATTAAGCAGATATCGGTGCGGCACTTGTCATTTGGTGTGACTTCCGGGTTGTCGTGATAGATAAAAATACAGGTGTTGCCAGCTAAACCTTTCATTCCAGCCCACTGATAGAGACGTTGAGTTGCTTGTTCGTAACCTTCACCGTAAGGGCCTGTCACACGAACGTAAGCGAGTTTAGTAGCATCAAATTGTTGTAGTTCCATTGTCTTGCTCCATATTGTTGGTTCAGAGCCAGTATATGGATCGCTGTTTAGCTCTTCGTTTCCATTCTTGCGCAACGTGTGTCCAATCTTGCTGTTTCGTGCCAGCTCAGAAAACTCCTGATAGTTCTCACAATCTCTGAACGCAGTTGGCGTGACGCCATAGTGCTGTTTAAAGGCCTTTGCCAGACTTTGCGAAGAGGAAAAACCATACTCAAGGGCAATATTGAGTACAGGTTGCTTAGACTTAAACAGATCGTCAGCAGCAGCGGCCAGTCGTAAACGACGAATGTAATCAGCCAGAGTTTCACCCTGAACCGCTTTAAATGTGCGGTGAAAATGGTAAGGAGAGAGGTTCGCCAAGGCGGCGACCTCTGGCAGGTTCAGAGGCTGGTTAAAGTGTCTTTCCAGATAGCGAATTACTGGGATTAGCCGTTTTTTATAATCAACGCGCATTGGTTGGTACATCCTTGCTTTACTTGCTAAAAAGCCTACCCCACAGACAGCTTGTTTCAAAGCTATGATTGTATAAATGTATAGCGAGTCTCGACATTTTGCTTCAGACTTCAGCTTTATTTCGTCATTGATAAGGACAATTATGATCGCTTGGAAGCAGCAGTTAGCAGGGTATGAATGGCTGATTCACCAAATCTGGTACTTAGAGGTGGAACCAGGGGAAGTGATCGAGCCTAAACCGCACCTTATTCCCAATCCTCGCGCTCATCTACTGCTTACTCCACAGCAGCAACCTTACGTGTATGACAGTGGGGAAACTCTACTTTCAGGCAAAGGCAGTCATCTCCTAGCGGCTAGTGAACACTTACTCTTACTCGATGACAATCCACCGATCAAACGTATTGGTATCACCTTTCGTCCCGAGGGGCTGTTTATCCTTCAGCATGCGATTAACGTCGTCCAACCGGTGAGCGCAATCAATCAATGTCAGTGGTTTGACTGGCTGACTCCACTGTTTAACGCGGAATTTCAGCAAGGGCTTTGGCAACAGAATACCAGAGAATCACTGGTCGACTATCTGCAGAGCCATTTTGCGTCCCTGTCTCTATCCCTACCTCAAAGCAAGTCGTTTATCGCAGTGCAGAAAGCGGTTCAGGAGATGGATAAGCAAACTGTAATGACACCTGACGTGATGTTGGATGTTGAAGCGCTTGCCAGCCAATGTGCCTGCTCTAGGCGTACTCTTGAGCGCAGTTTTAAGCAGGTCGTGGGATTAAGCGTCAAGCAATACCAGAAAATGGCACGTTTAGAGCAGATGATTCTGGCGCTTTATCAGCAGCAAAGCGCGGTTGACTGGACCCACTTCTCCCAGAAGTTTGGTTTTAGCGACCAATCCCATCTGATAAGAACGCTTAAACAGCAGCTTAGAAAAACGCCGGGTAACTATATGAAAAGACGTGACTTGACCATAGATATCTACGGAGACTTTGAGTAATCGCACCAATCCAGATTGTCGCAAAAGTCCAATTATTCTCTCGACTGCTGCGCTACTATCTCTGGCAGATAACGAGGTAAAACATGTCATATCAAAAACTAAAACAAGGTCAAGCTATTGCGTTTAGCAAGTCACTGAATATTAAGCTGATTCAAGCATCTGATCTGCCCGATATTATCGAGATGCTTAACGATGATAAGGTCAATCCGTACCTGTTCTTTGCTCCAGCCGAAAACAGCCTGTACCAAGGTTTCTTTGGTCCTATCATCGACAACACAGCACAGGCGATTAAAGACGGACTCTGGCCCGATAATCCAACATTTGTTATTCGTGACCACCAGGATAACTACATGGGTATGACAGCGATAACGCAAGTGATGTTTTTAACCGGCAATTACGAAGTGGGTTACCAGCTGCCTGTTTGTGCCTGGGGGCTGGGCATTGCAACCCGAGCATGTCAGATGATGACTGAGCTAGGATTTACCGAACTGGACGCACATAAGGTAAGTGCAGATTGTTACGCGGAAAATGTCGGCTCTTACAAAACTCTTGAGAAGTGTGGCTTCGTTCAGGAAGGACGCCAGAAAGACTACTATAAGCTTGAGCACGGTTTTGATGACAAGCTCTATTACGGCATTACTGCCGAGCAGTTCAGTGCATTAAACCGCTGATAAAGCAAAAGGCCGTTAAATACCTTAGTCGGATTTAACGGCCTTTTTGTATCAAGTGCTTAGTTAGCCTGATTCTGGCTCTGAAGCTTCTCTTTCGCTTCTTCAACTTTTGAGAAGTCCAATCCCAATTCTTCAACCGCTTCTTTGATTAGCGCAGGGTTTTGCATTACCTGAGCCATCAGCATTTGAAGTTTGTCTTGTGGTAAGCCCAATTGACTGATAGTTGCCATTGCAGCAAAAGGGTTTTGTGTCAGAGTCTGAAAAATCTCGTTGATTTGTGCGTCGCTGATGTTGCTTTCTTTTAGCAGTGCAATAATCGGATTCATCATGTTTCCTTTTTAGTTGGTACTCATTTCGCCAGAGTTTAGCACTGGTTCGGGTACGATTGAACTCCCAGCCAGCAGGATTCCAATGCTACTTTGTCGGGCGATGTTAGTCGCAGATATAAAAAAGCTCGAGTGAAGACTCGAGCTTGAGAGTATTTGCGGTCGATACGCTTATACGTAGTACGCTTCTACTTCGCCTTTAAGTTGGATAAGCATAGGGTTACCGTAACGGTCCTTTGCTTTTGGCGAAGCGACTTTAATCCAACCTTCGCTAACGCAGTACTCTTCAACGTCAGTGCGCTCTTTACCTTTGAAACGAATACCGATTTGGTGATCGAAGCACTCTTTGACAAAGAAAGGGCTGCGTGGGTTACCTGATAGGCGATCTGGTAGAGCTGGTTTAGCTGTATCTGTCATGTTTGCGACCTTGAAGTCCGTAAAAAAAGTGCGTTATTGTAGTCAGTGCTTGATTTGGATTCAAGCCTGTCCTTTTTCTAGCGGGCATATAACGCCGGCTATGTTTTAGCGTATTGTTAGTTCGCCCGTTGCCCCTAGTTATTGCAACGTTCTGGCGAGATTTTCCATTGATGGTATGTGTAAAAGGTTGCATTATATCAATGGTCATCGGTTGTTAAATATCGTGGATAAGAACGCTACTTCTATTATGGGTTATCATATTATATGAAATTGAATGCGACCTTGAGACGCAAAGAAATTCTGAAGTTTATTCAGAATACTCAAAAAGGGGATGTCAATTATTTTGCGCAGCACTATGGGGTTTCTGAAGTAACGATTCGCAATGATCTCAATTATCTTGAGAAACAAGGCTGTGTAAAAAGATGTTATGGGGGCGCACTGCTTAATAACCAGTTTGCTTTTGAGCGTCCATTGAATGATAAGAAGCAGCTCAACAGTAGTATCAAAGCTAAGCTCGGTGAATACGCTGCATCTCTTATTGCGGATGGCGACAAGGTCATTCTTGACTCAGGTTCAACGACTGAGCAGATTGCTTACCATCTCGACTCTAAGCATGATCTTGTTGTCATGACCAACGGCATCAATATCGCTTACCACCTTGCCAACAAAACGAATGTTACTGTGATGGTGGCTGGTGGCACGATGCGTAAAAATTCCTACTCAGTTCATGGTGTCGGTGGAGAAGACTTAGTTACTGGCTATAGGTTTAATAAGTTGTTCTTGGGAGTTGATGGGTTTGATAAATCGGCTGGAATTACCACTCCACATCAAGGTGAGGCTGATATTAACCGGAAAATGTTAGAGGCTACTCAAACCGTTATTGCGGTAACGGATTCGTCGAAATTTGACCGTCAAAGCTTTTGCCTGATTGCTCGTCCAGAACAACTTAACATATTAATTACTGATAGCGGTATCCCTCAAAACTATGTGGACCACCTCACAGCATTAGGTGTAGATGTTCATATTGTTGCCTAATCTCGTTCCTTATTATTCCTTCATAAATCTATCTTAGTGCTTATAAAAGTGACTTTTTTAACCAGCCAAACACCGGCTGGTTTTATTTTTATAGCGCTATAAAAATTCATTGATGCTCCAGTTTGTGATCTAAGACAGATTGCATTTCGAAACCTAATGAATTGTACCCAATTAATTGTTTCTTTCAGTTATCAAATAGTGAAAACCAGCTTTCATGGTACTTACAAAGTGCAAATTTTGGTCAAGAGTGAAAGTCTAGTCTTTCACTCTCTCTGAAGTGAAACGTTTTTTGGGTTCAAATCGAAAGGAAACTGACTGTGATCTAGCTTTCACTTTTCCTTAGTCTGTCCTGCTTTAATACCAATCAAAAGGAAATCGAAACATTTCATGCACCAAGTGAAATGTAACGAAAGAGGATTTGGTAAATGACCAGTGCGGAACGAAGACAGCAAATTTTGGCATATATATGCAGCCATGGTTCTGGAAAAGTGGACGAGTTTGTCGAGCAGTACAATGTTTCTGCGGTCACTATTCGTCATGACCTGAATTTGCTCGAGAAAGAGGGCTGTGTATTCCGTTGTTATGGTGGAGCAACACTCAATCCAAACTTTGCATTTGATCAACCTCTTTATCGTAAAGATCAACTTAACCGAACTGCTAAGCAGTTGATCGCTCAAGTAGCTGCTGACCTTATCCATGATGGCGAAGCGGTTATCTTAGATTCAGGGACTACTATAGGCTTAATGCCACAGTACCTCGCAAACAAACAGCAATTGGTTGTTATGACCAATGCACTTAACACTGCTTATCAACTTAGCAAGCTTGAAAACGTCGATCTTCATGTTGTGGGTGGCAGTCTTCGTCGTGCGTCATGTTCATTAACGGGTAATCACGGGGAGCAGCAAATTCGCTCTTACCTATTTGACAAACTTTTTCTCGGTGTAGATGGATTCGATCTGCAAGCCGGTGTAACCACTCCAGACACTCAGGAAGCACAAGTCAATCGAGCTATGTGTGAAGTCGCCCGACAAGTCATCGCGGTGACTGACTCCAGTAAATTTGGCCGTAAAAGTTTTTGCATGATCCGTGCTGCTCACCAAATCGATGTGTTGGTCACTGACAGCAATATTCCCCATGCAACGCATCGCGCTCTTCTCGAAATGGGTGTTGACGTGATTATTGCCGACCAAACCGTTAACTAGGAATCAAAATGAAAGCGTTACTTTCTCTAATTGAACAGCATAAGCAAGGCCGAGCAACGGGTATTTACTCTGTTTGTTCCGCGCATCCGCTCGTTCTTGAAGCTGCGATTAAACAAGCGGCACAAGATCAGCAACTGGTGTTAATAGAAGCGACATCAAATCAGGTCAATCAGTTTGGTGGCTACACAGGGATGACACCACAAGACTTTTCCAGTCACGTGCTCTCTTTAGCAGAACGTCTCAATTTCCCTGCGGAAAAAGTGGTGTTGGGTGGCGATCACCTAGGCCCAAACTGCTGGCAAAACCTATCAGCATGTCAGGCGATGGAATATTCAGCGCAAATGATTCATGACTTCGTTTGTGCTGGCTTTAAGAAAATTCACCTCGATTGTTCAATGCCATGCGCGGATGACCAAACTCCGCTAAGTGAAGAGATCATGGCACAGCGGGCTGCACAGCTATGTGTGGTTGCGGAGCAGGCTTGGAGAAGTGTTGGTGGTGAAGCTCCCGTATATGTCATCGGTACAGAAGTACCGACTCCGGGTGGTGCTCTTGAATCGTTGCAGGATGAGTGTATTGAAGTAACTCAACCCGAGCAGGCGTTGGCAACATTGGATGCCCATCATCAGGCATTCAGCGATGCTGGACTGGGTTATGTTTGGCCACGAGTGATTGGTTTGGTTGTTCAGCCAGGTGTTGAGTTTGACCACCATATGGTGCACCACTATCAGAGTGACGAAGCGCAGTTGCTGAGTAAGATAATAGACAGTCAGCCCCACATCGTGTTTGAAGCTCACTCTACCGATTATCAAAACCCGCCGGCATACCATCAATTGGTGCGTGACCATTTTGCTATTTTGAAGGTCGGCCCTGCTTTGACCTTTGCCCTACGCGAGGCGCTCTATGGCCTTGAACGAGCAGAAAAAGAGTGGCTTGGAATCCATCACTCTTCGCACTTACGTGACACCATCGAACAGGTAATGCACGAACAACCAGATTACTGGCGTTCACATTATTCAAGTAGAGGGCACCAACAGTACCTTGATTGCAGTTATAGCTTGAGTGATCGCATTCGTTACTACTGGACTCATCCAGAGGTTCAAGCAGCGCAAAAGGCTTTGTTTGACAATCTGATGGACCGTCCGCTGCCAGTAACAATCCTTAGCCAATATCTGCCAAATCAGGCCAAGGCTATTTCTCAAAATCAAATTCAAAATCAGCCAGCAGAGATTGTTATGCACAAGATTATGGAAGTGACGCAAGTCTATTCCGAAGCCTGTTATGCAAACATCGTGGCTAGCAAGGAGACTATCAAATGAGTTCATTTCTAGGCTATGAAGTTCCGTGGTTAGAGCAGCACAATGGTGTTCATACAGCTCAGGAAATTAGCCATCAACCTCGTTTATGGCGTGCGCTGTCTGCGATATTAGACAAGCAGTATCAAGCAGTGAGTATATTTCTTAATCCCCTGCTGCAACGTTCGGATTTGCGCATCATTTTGACTGGAGCAGGAACTTCTGCCTTTGTTGGGGATGCCGCAGCACCATTTATTCAGCAAGGACTTGGCTTCCAAGTGGAATCGATTCCGACCACCGATTTGGTTTCAAATCCCCAGCAGTATCTTGATTCAACACGTCCGACTTTGCTGGTTTCTTATGCTCGCTCTGGCAATAGCCCTGAAAGTGTTGCTGCTGTGGCTCTGGTTGATCAGTTGGTTACTGACTGCCACCACCTATTTATAACGTGTAATGGTGAAGGTGAACTCTCTCGTTATGCCCAAACAGCTGACAATGCTTATTGCATGCTGATGCCTGAAGGATCAAACGATAAAAGCTTCGCCATGACTTCTAGTTTTACGTGCATGCTTATGGCTACGCTAACGCTACTAGGTGGTCAGTCTCCAAGTGAGTGGAATGAACAAATTGAAGCGGCAGCCACTTTGTGTGAGCACAAACTTCAACAGTGGCAACCAGCCATAAAAGCGCTTGCTGCTCTTCCTTATGATCGTTTGATTGTATTGGGCAGTGGTGGTTTTGCTGGATTGGCCCGAGAAGCGTCACTCAAATCTCTCGAGCTTAGTGCGGGTAAAGTGATGACGACATTCGATTCCTCGCTCGGTTTTCGCCATGGTCCTAAATTTACGATTAACGACAAAGCAATCGTTATCCAATTGCTTTCCAGTCAACCATATACACGTCAGTACGATATGGATCTGTTCAATGAGATCCGTCGCGATAAACAGGCGCTTGGTCACGTTGCAATCTCGGAAATTGCTCTTAACGAAGAAGATGTCTTTGAGCTTGGAAGACTAGGTTTGGGTGATCAGTGGCTTTGTTTCCCATTTATTCTCTTCTGCCAAATGTTGGCATGTGAAAAGTCACTCCAGCTTGGCTTAGGACCAGATAATCCTTGTCCAACTGGTGAAGTAAACCGTGTGGTGCAAGGCGTCACGATCTACCCATTTAATCAGTAAAGATTTCTATAAGGACATTAGACCATGCCAAATATCGTATTAAGTCGTATTGATGAGCGCCTTGTTCACGGCCAAGTCGGAGTGCAGTGGGTAGGCTTTGCTGATGCCAACATCATTGTTGTTGTGAATGATGAGGTTGCGCAAGACAGTATTCAACAAAACCTGATGGAAATGGTGCTGGCTGATGGGATTGCCATCCGCTTCTGGTCAGTACAAAAGGCCATCGACACCATCCATAAAGCAGCAGATCGTCAACGAATTCTACTGGTTTGTCGTACACCAAAAGACTTTCGTCAATTGGTCGAAGGCGGCGTACCAATCAGCAATATCAACGTAGGTAACATGCACTATGTTGATGGCAAAAAGCAAATTGCAAAAACGGTTTCAGTGGATTCTGAAGACGTTGCGGAATTTGAACAATTAAAAGCGTTGGGTGTGGTTTGTACCATTCAAGGTGTGCCCACTGAAAGCGCAACTGACCTCTTTACTCTTATCTAACAATAAGGACAACAACCATGGAAATAGGACTCTTACAGGCGTTGATGCTGGGCATCTTAGCCTTCTTTGCTGGCCTAGATTTATTTAACGGCCTCACTCACTTCCACCGTCCGGTAGTACTCGGTCCGCTTGTCGGCCTTATTTTGGGCGACTTGCAAACCGGTATTTTAGTCGGTGGTACGCTAGAACTGATCTGGATGGGGCTCGCTCCTCTGGCCGGTGCTCAGCCACCAAATGTGATTATCGGTACTATCGTTGGTACAGCTTTCGCTATCACCACTAAAGTTGAGCCTAATGTCGCGGTTGGTGTCGCAGTACCTTTTGCTGTTGCCGTACAGATGGGCATCACGCTACTTTTCTCTGCTATGTCAGCAGTCATGTCTAAGTGTGATGAGTACGCTCAGAATGCTGACACTAATGGTATTGAACGTATTAATTACATGGCACTGGCAGTTCTGGGTACCTTCTACTTCTTATGTGCTTTCTTACCCGTGTACCTTGGCGCTGAACACGCAGGAAAAATTGTCGAAGTCCTACCAAAAGATCTCATTGATGGTCTAGGCATCGCGGGGGGCATTATGCCAGCAATTGGCTTTGCAGTTCTGATGAAAATCATGATGAAAAATGCCTATATCCCTTATTTCATCCTAGGGTTTGTTGCCGCTGCGTGGATTGAACTCCCAATTCTCGCTATTGCTGCTGCGGCAACTGCAATGGCTATTATCGACTTTATGCGCAAAACCGAACCAACCCCCGCAACCGTACCAGCTGAGGACTTTGAAGATGGAATCTAATGTAAGTAACGAACTCGACTTCCGTGGTCAAAACGCTGAAGTGCAACCTGCACCAGGAGTGGCACAGGATGAGTATGAAAATAAAGAAATAGGTGCAGAGCTAACGAAGGCAGACATCAACCGTATGGCCTGGCGTTCACTACTGCTCCAAGCGTCCTTTAACTACGAACGTATGCAGGCATCTGGTTGGCTATATGGCCTTCTGCCAGCACTGAAGAAGATCCACACCAACAAAGCTGACCTTTCTAAAGCGATGCAAGGTCATATGGGTTTTTTCAATACTCACCCATTTTTGGTGACGTTTGTTATGGGGATCGTTCTGGCAATGGAACGCTCAAAACAAAACATCAACAGTATCCAAAGCACCAAGATTGCAGTTGGTGCGCCAATGGGAGGCATTGGTGATGCGATGTTCTGGCTAACTCTATTGCCAATTTGTGGCGGTATCGGTGCTGACCTTGCATTACAGGGCTCTATTATGGGCGCCGTGTTCTTTATTGTTCTGTTTAACGTGGTGCACTTTGGTCTTCGTTTTGGTCTAGCACATTATGCGTACCGAATGGGAGTTGCGGCCATCCCTGTCATTAAAGCAAATACCAAAAAGGTAGGGCATGCCGCATCAATGGTCGGGATGACAGTTATCGGTGCTTTAGTTGCTACTTATGTTCGTTTGTCTACAACCGCAGAAATCACAGCGGGTGATGCCGTGGTTAAGTTGCAGGGTGATGTCATCGACAAACTGATGCCTGCATTCTTACCTCTGGTTTACACCTTGACTATGTACGCATTGGTTAAACGCGGCTGGAGTCCACTGAAACTGATTGGCTTGACTGTGTTACTCGGAGTTGCAGGGCGCTTTATGGGCTTCTTGTAAGGCATTTCTAACACAAGATAAAACGGGGCTGAGTGTTCAGCCCCATTAAGGGACGTAAAAATGATTGCAGTAATTTTATCTGGTCACGGTGGTTTCGCTTCGGGGTTAGCAAAAGCGGTATTTCAAGTTATTGGAGATCAATCTCAGTTCAAGTTCATCGACTTCCCAGAAGAAGCTACTACACCACAACTTGAACAAGCAATGCGTGAGGCGATTGAAGAGATTGATTCTGGTGAAGGGATTGTTTTTCTGACGGATTTATTGGGAGGTACGCCATTTCGTACAGCATCACTTCTAAGTCAAGAGCGAGATGATATTGAAGTTGTCACCGGCACTAATATGCAGATGGCGGCGGAAATGCTGCTTGAACGTGATGAGCTAAGTCTGGTTGAGTTTCGCCAGCAAGCAGTTGAGTGTGGATATCGTGGAATAACTTCATTGGCGGCGGAAATGGAACTAAAAGCGTCAATAGCGGATACGGTAGAAGAAGATGGCATCTGAAAGAGACGCGAATATACCGAAGAGCTATCGTGTTCAACGCATATTACATGGTGACCGCTGGCTCAACGATGCCTTAATTACCGTTAATGTTGACGGAGTTATTGACGCTATCGAACCATTTGAACCTCAGCAGCATGTAGATCTTATAGATTTGGGGGAAGTGAGTTTACTCCCAGGCATGATTGATAGTCATGTTCACGGTGCACAGGGCTGCGACGTTATGGATGCTAGCCATGAAAGTCTCAATACTATGTCGCGTTACTTTGCAAGTCTTGGCGTGACAGCCTTCGTTGCAACGACCGTGACGGCGCCAGTGGCAAAAATTCGATGTGCGCTTAAACAAGTGGCTAAAAGTAAGCAGCAGGGCGTTGATGGTGCTGAAATCCTTGGGGCGTATTTAGAAGGTCCATACTTCACCGAGAAAAATCGTGGTGCACACCCTACAGCATGGTTTAGAGACTTATCAGTAGAAGAGCTTGATGACTGGATTTCTTACAGTGATAACCAGTTACTCAAGGTAGCGCTGGCTCCGGAAAAAAGCGGCGCTTTGAAGGCTATCCGTTATCTAAATGAACAAGGTGTACAAGTGATGCTTGGGCACACTGATGCCAGCTACGATCAAGTTCAGCAAGCTCTAGACGCTGGTGCAAGTGGCATCGTCCATTGCTATAACGGTATGCGCGGATTACATCACCGAGATCCTGGTGTTGTTGGCGCAGGTCTTCTTCACCCCAACAGCTACGTAGAGATGATAGCGGACGGACATCATGTTCACCCTGCGGCAATTGATATTGCTCACCACTGTTGTAGTAGTCGTATGATGCTGATTACCGATGCAATGAGTGCCACTGGTATGCCAAATGGTCGCTATACCTTGGGCGAGTATACCGTTGAGATGAACGATGGTGTGGTGACGGTTGATACAGGTAGTTTAGCCGGCAGTACGCTGACTCTTGTGCAAGCAGTAAAAAATATCCAGCAGTGGTTAAGTCTGCCATTAGAACAAGCGTGGCTGATGGCCTCGTTAACACCCGCTAAGTCGTTAGGCTTAGAGCATTTATTTGGCAGCTTAGAAGTGGGTAAACGCGCTTCTATGGTGGCAATTCAATCAGATTTCTCAATTATAAAAACTTGGGTTAACGGACGCATTGTATTCGAAACTGACTCCGTACCAAGTCAGGAGGCTTTATGTATCTAATCTCTTCTCGTGAAATGTTAAAACGTGCCCAACTCGGTGGCTATGCCGTTCCTGCATTCAATATTCATAACTTAGAAACGGTACAGGTCATCGTTGAGACTGCATCAGAGATGGGTTCTCCTGTGATTCTAGCCGGCACGCCTGGCACCTATGATTACGCGGGGACTGACTATTTAATTAGTATCTGCAAAGAAGCCGCACACAAGCACTCGATCCCACTCGTTCTACATCTCGATCACCATGAAGATCTACAGGATATCCGTACTAAGGTCGGCCATGGAATTCGTTCTGTGATGATTGATGGTTCTCATCATGCGTTTGACCAAAACATAGAAATCGTCCGTTCGGTTGTCGAATACTGCAATCGATTTGACGCTAGTGTTGAGGCTGAACTTGGCCGCTTGGGTGGTCAAGAAGATGACCTGATTGTCGATTGCGCTGATGCGCTAATGACCGATCCTGCATCAGCAGCAGAGTTTGTTCGTCGTACAGGAATTGATTCGTTAGCAGTGGCAATTGGGACCGCCCACGGCTTGTACAAAGCAGAACCAAAGCTTGATTTTGACCGTCTGGATAAGATCCGAACCGTGGTTGACATTCCGCTTGTTTTACACGGTGCTTCAGGTGTACCTGATGAGATGGTTCGTCGCTGTATTGATTTAGGTGTGTGCAAAGTCAACGTGGCGACTGAACTGAAAATCGCCTTCTCAAATGCCGTTAAGCAGCATTTTGCTGAACATCCGGATGCGAATGATCCGCGCAAATATATCACTCCAGGTAAAGCTGCGATGAAACAAGTGGTGATGGATAAGATTCATATGTGTGGTAGTGAAGGTAAGCTTTAGCTTTCATCTATTTTGGTAAACTCCCCCCTATAGTGTGTTTACCTGGGTGCTAGGCTTTCTAGCACCCTTTTATCATTTAGTCTTATTCGACACCTACCAATATAGAGAATCGTGCGATTTCCTATTGCATTCCTTTTAAATATTGAGCGTTCGAGGTTGGATGAATCGCTGCGGTCAGCGCAGAGATCTGTGGTTCGCTTATATCGTCTAATAGTTTGAGAAATTTTCCGACCAAATTGAGCTTACTTGTCGCCACCCTAGTTTCAGTCTCAATATCTCGAAGATCGATCAGTACATCTGTGAAAAGATGTGGTAAGTCTGTCAGCACCTGAAGATTGAGTACATTGTGCTCGCTGTAAATCGAATTGTGGCTACCTCTGTGCTTCTGTACCACATAAGGGTTGTCTTTGAGGTTGATGATGGATGTGCGTTTTTCACAGCGCTTGAGGCAACCTTTGTTGACCTTAATCTTGCGGCATCCTTCCGTTTGCTGGAACAGACATTGGCGGCTGGTCAGCAGAGTGTTTGGGTGGTAAATGCTGTAATAGCTGCGCATGTTGTGAGGTCGTTTGATATGACGCATCTGCTTCATATTCAGCTCGTTAGAGATAAAGGCTCCGCTAGCGGCAAACTCTTGCTGTAAACACTTGAAGGAGTAGGAGTTGACGGTGTTCATCTGTGGCCCTGCTACCCAAGGCAATTCTAGGGTTTTGGCAAGCATACCGACGCCGGAGTTATTGGTGATCAACAGTTGCGGCTTGATGGCTTGCAAAAATGCTCCTGCTGCCTGGTAATCATCACCAATTAAAATCGCTGGGAACCAAGGCTTAAGATTTGGATATGCCTGAAACAGCTCGATCATTGTATCGAGTTCTGCGGCTAGTCCCATCGGCATTTGGTAGTACACGTCAATATCTGGGTTGTCACACAGTGCGACTTCTTCGTTCGAAGAGATGAGAACAGATAGCCTTGGCGATGCTGCCAGTGCTTCAGCCTGAACCAAGGGTGGTAAGACGGGAACATCTACCGCTCCTTTTAGGCTACTGCCAGTATTGTCAGTTTGTTCGATGTTGAAGCTCTCAGTGGCGGCTGCGACTTTTTCTATGATGGCTGTTTTATCATCGTACAGTGTTTTTTTAACCTGCTGGACTTCTTCTACGGTCTTACATTGATAAATTTTAGAGAAATGTTTTACAGCGTGATCGCGTGGATTATCGATATACATCGATTTACCGAAATCTCCTTGCAAGAAAGCATTGGAAAAGTCTCGGTTGAACACGGTGTAAAGTTCTCTCGTGTCACTTGAAAGCTCCACACCATCACACAGGCGATCGATTTGCTGACGCCAGTTGTCGACGACCGTATAAACATAATGGGATTTTTTGATCCGTCCTTCGACTTTAAGCGAATACACACCGGCTGCTGCTAAGGCTTCAAGATCGCCAAAGGCCGAGTTGTCTTTCATGTTGAGCGGGTAGTGATGCCCTGTGTTAGTTGGCTGATATTGTTCTCGGCATGGTTGGCTACAGCGGCCACGGTTACCCGATGCTCCGTTACGTGCAGAACTGATGTAGCAAATACCAGAAAACCCGATGCAATAGGAACCGTGGACAAACACTTCCATCATCACATTATGCTGACGACCAAACTGAGCCAAATGACTGATCTCATTGATATTGAGTTCGCGTGAAAGATTGACGCGACTTGCCGTTAGTTGGTTGAGAAATAGGATCTGTCCTTCGTTATGGGTATTCAATTGGGTCGAGGCATGAACATCCAGATCAGGAAAATGATGTTTTAAGATGTAGCCAAGGCCAAGATCCTGAACAATGACGCCATCAATGCTGGTGGTGTTGAGTTGGCTGAGTAAGCGCACGATTGCTGGAATTTCGCTCTCAAGAATTAACACGTTGAGCGTCAGGAAGATTTTGCAGTTGTGCTGATGTGCGAGGCGAAGCACTCCGTTTAAGTTGGCCAATGTTAGATTGGTCGCTCGGTTGCGAGCGTTGAATCGATCAAGCCCACAGTATATCGCATCCGCTCCAGCGGCAATCGCAGCTTTAATAGAGTCAATATCTCCCCCTGGGGCCAACAACTCAAATTGATCGCGTATCACTACTCGCCTCTTAGATAAAATCGAAAATGAGCACGCATTCTACGGGTTTCAGACTCCTGCTGCGGTACTAGTTAACCTTTTATTAATCTGGGTCAAAAACAAATGGTGGCTTTCGCGAGTTTTGAGGATGAATGAATCTATAGAGACCGAGTTGCGTGAGTGAGACCTCTTTTCTGTTGCAATTTATTAGAATTGCTTTAGTGTTATACCTATGTATATCACTAAAGCGTAAATGATAAGGCAGAATTCATGACTGAGTGGAACGAAACACAGCCTATCTTTCGTCAGCTATCCGATCGAATTACCGAGCAGATTTTGCAGGGAGTTTGGTTGGAAGGGCAGGCTTTGCCATCAGTGCGGGCTGTGGCGAGTGATCTTAAGATCAACCACATAACCGTGATGAAAGGCTATCAATTACTCGTGGATGAAGGCCTAGTTGAGAAAAAGCGTGGTCAAGGGATGTTTGTTGCGGTGGGTGCAATAGCACGTCTAAAAGCAGTTCAGAAACATGATTTTATTGAACAACAAATTCCTTCAATCGCAGCAAAACTAACACAGCTAGATATTCCACTGAATGAATTTATTGAACGGTTAACGGTGCACGTTGAGGGTAAACAATGAGTGTATTAATTAGTGCTCGACAGGTAAGCAAAGAATACTCAGGTCGTGTGAAAGGACAAAACGAAGCCATAAAAAATATTAGCTTTGAGTTGAAACCTGGTCAGGTCTTAGGCCTGCTTGGTCATAATGGTGCCGGCAAGTCCACTTTGATCAAAAGTTTACTTGGTGCACATCAATATCGTGGTGATATCGAGGTTCTTGGATTTGAACCGGTGGCGCAGCGTGCCAATGTGATGCAGCATTTATCCTACATATCAGATGTTAATGTGTTGCCTGAGTGGATGACGGTGGAACAACTGCTTCGTTATACCGCCGGTGTTCATCCGAGTTTTGATTTAGCCAAAGCTCAGCAAGTGATCGCTAAGACGGATATTAGACCAAATAGCAAAATCAAAGCGTTGTCGAAAGGGATGAAAGTCCAGTTGCATCTGGCGATCGTCATTTCGACGGACACCAAAGTGTTGATTTTGGATGAACCAACTCTCGGTTTGGATCTTGTTTATCGCGATACTTTTTACCGCCACTTGCTAGAGTGGTTCCATGATGGCGAGCGCGCGCTGATTATTGCCAGTCATGAAGTGTCTGAAATTGAACACCTTCTTACAGATGTGTTGATTCTAAAGCGTGGTGAAGTGGTGTTGCAGGCGTCGATGGAAGAAGTTGCCCAAGGATTCGTAGTTGTTGAAACGAATCACGATCAGAATGAACAAATCGAGTCGTTGAATCCGCTTTCAAGCGAACGAGGTTTAGGCTCTACACGTTGGCTACTGCGTTCAGAACAAGCTGAGCGCTTGCAAGATGTTGACCGGATTTACAATGTAAAACTGGCCGATCTATTTTTAGCGTTGCAAAAGGAGGCGGTGTAATGAACGCGAATGTTTATATGCTAGAAAAAGAGTGGTTGGAGCATAAGGTCATTACCCGTATCCCTGTTGCTTTGCTGATCTGTGGCGTGGTGCTGTTGTTGAGTTTATTGATGAACTCGACTATCCAGAGCAATGTTACCTATGAATTGACCTATCAGAATGATGGTTTTGAGTCGGGTTTCGAACTTGGGAAACAGCTCAGTCACTTAGTTTTGGTTGTTAGTGGATTGCTCTCAATACTGCTTACCTGTCTCTATTTTCCTAAAACGTTGCGTAAGGAGCGTCAGGAGGGCAGTGTGATGTTCTGGCGCAGTATGCCGGTCACCGATTTAAACATGCACGCAGTGAAGTTGGCGTTCGGCCTGCTGGTGGTTCCTGTCATTTGCTCTATGTTGGTTATTGCAGCGGACTTTTTGATGTGGATTATCAACCTAGTGATGTCTGAGCAATTCCCTCTGTTCTTTACTGGTGAATCGTTGTTTTACGTTGGAAGTCATTGGCTAGAGTTTATTGGCCGTATGTGGCTGGTTGGCTTAGCGCTGTTGCCTTTTGCCACCATAGCGATGGCAATTTCGCAAAAGGTCAATTCACCGCTGTTGATTATGCTGATCGCTCTGTATGTGATTAAGCTGTTGGCGAGCAACTTGTTTGCCACGGATCTTGTCAGCCAATTTATTGATGCCATCACAAACTTGCCGCTAGATGTGTTGGTTGAATCTAACCCTATGATCGCATTTGCTAACGCTGGCACACTGAACTTAGCGGTATTCTTTAGCCTAGGCGTGTTAGGATTGCTGGCGAGTTTGAGGCTCAGTCGAACCATCGATTAATAGGGATTGAAAGTAAAAAGGTAGCTGAAAGGCTACCTTTTTATTTGTTGAAACAGGCTATTGCGCATATGAGCCGTGGGCGAGTCAGTTGAAATTGTTCTTTTTAAAGCTGTCCACGTAGGCTTTATCTTCACGCATAATGTGCTGGCTGAGCCAGTTCTTTAAGAAGCTCATCAGTTCATCACCAATGTCATCCCCACGTTCGACTCGCTTTTGGAAATCGAGCACTTGAGCAACCAGTTGGTTGTGCTTTTCGATGTGTTCTTTGGTTTGTGAGTAGTCGATTTGATCGAACAGTACCTCTTCGTATTTAAAATGATTGGCCGTGTAATCAATCAGACCTTGTACGACTCGTTTGATAGAACTTAACCCGTAGTTATGTTTTAGTAAGTGGTATAGCTCATTAATCAAATGCAGTAAGGCTTGATGCTGGCGGTTGATCTCTTCGAGACCAATGTCCAGCTGACTGCTCCATTCCATCAACTTATCTCGCTTAGCTTCCTCTGCGTCTATCTGTCGTTGGTCAGTTGCAAAACGGTGTAGCAGGGAGTCAATCTCACCAGATAGGTTTCTTACGGTAATGCTGGCGAGTAAGGTTTCCTGTGTCGCTCGGACATTGTTGTCTGACTCGTTGGCGATAAGTTGCAAGCACTGCTCAAGATCTTGAGTTTTTTTCGTCTGTTCATCGGAAGAGTGCGCGATATGTTGTCCATATTCACGTACATCATCGATTTGTAGGTTGAGTTCTTTAAACGTGTGTTCTGCCGCAGATGCGATAGCCAGTGAGCGTTCCATGCTGGATTTGTTTTCCTTCATGGTCTGCAAAACATCGTCAGTTTTGGCTTGCAAGTTGTTGATTTTTTGTCTTATTTCTTCGGTCGCTTGTTGGGTTCTCATTGCTAAAGAACGCACTTCATCGGCAACCACGGCAAAGCCACGGCCCTGTTCACCTGCACGGGCACTTTCTATTGCGGCATTTAAGGCGAGTAGATTCGTTTGTTCAGCGATGCTACTGATGGTTTCCATTACCTGACTGATTTGTGCCGTTTCGTGCATCAGGGACTGAAAGTGTTCGTTTGAGTTGTCTATGTGCTGGTTGGCGTTATCGAGAGCCGTCTCCAAGGCAATCATATCTTTGGTGCCTTGATCCGCTTTTGTTTTTGCTTCATTAGCGAGTGACGCTGTTGACTCGCAATAGCTTGATACATTGTGTGTGATTTCAGAGAGCTGTTCGATGATCTGTCGGGCGGTATCGACATCACTCTTTTGACCAACAGCCCCTGCTTTAGAGATCCCAGAGTCTTTTTGCACGGTATCCGCGACGCTGACCAAACGAGCGGTTGACTTACGCAATGCGTGAACGGTGCGAGAGATGTCTTCACCTATCCGGTTAAAGGTGCGTAGGAGTGGCGCGGTGAGATCATCATCGCTAGCAACTCTAACGGTAAGATCCCCTTCTGAAAGATGGCGTGCTGCCTGACTGATTTGCTGCAACATGCCACCCATTGAACGGATAATGTTTAAAACAATGACATGGTAAAGCACCACTAGCAGTAACCAACCCCACTGCTGGAGAAAGAACAGATATCCAGCCAGCGGAAGAATCAAAAGGGTCATTGTGATAGACCACTGTACTGGGGTTAATTGGCTCAATTTGGATGCTAGCGATTTAAACATACCTTCGCCTCTTATAGATTACCGTTGATCACTCCATTAAATTTAGGCGAAAGATTGGGATTCCCCATACTAAATATGCAAATTATTTTAGTGTCACTAAGCAAGCGTAGTTAGAAGGTAAAGGTGGCTTAAATCGAAAGAGTGACCGAGTGGTTATCGCTCTGGATTGCACCCCTGTAGAGGGGGGACTGTGTCGAAACGCGCAGAAAAAAGCGTTTTCCAATTAGGAAAAACCTGATTGATAGAATTTCTCACTGCCTATTCCACAAATCTGGTAATCATTACTTTATTAATAAAATGTAGTGATGTTTTATATGGATTGTTAATTTGAGCGGCGGGCTCTAACGCTGACTCTAAACTTATGAAGTGGGAATAGCTCAGTGAATCAGATGGTTGATCGAGATCTTGACGTCTCTGTTGTCGAATTGGACACACCGCGATCACGTCGTGGCAGTTTCAAGTGGCGCGGTATCGAAGTGCGGCTTGGCCTCGCGTTAGCCATGCTATCGATGACAACTCTATTGCTGGCGCTGTTCAGTTCGACCACCTATGACAGGCTTGAGTTAGCGTTGGTTGACCTAAAAGAGAAAGAGATACCAGCTTTGGAGCAAGCGGCTCGGTTGAATGATATGGTGAGACTTGTGATCACCGACTCTTCGCAACTGGTGGCCGCGGACTCAAATCTTGAACGACGCAAAGCGATGCAACGTGTCGAAGAGAGCATCAATGAAATGGGGCGGGTACTGGCACATTTTCCTGAGTACTACGCTTACTTTAAAGATCTCATCATGCAAGTGAGCAACAGCCTTAGCCTACTGTATCAAAGTGGTGAAGAGTCTCGTGAACTCAATAAAGAGTTACGCCATTTGCTCGAAGGTTTTTATCCCTTGCTTCAACAGGTGAGTGAAGAACTCGATAGCCTTCCTCAACAGCAAAAATCCCGTCTTCAATACAGTCAGCTGAAAGCATTGTTGTTTTATCAGTTGGGTTTGGTAGAAAAACTTTATAACGATGGCAGCTTTAATGAGTTGGATTACACCACTTATCGGCTCGAGCAGTTGGGTCAAGATTGGTTTAGTCTGTGGTTGGCAAGTGGCTTAGCGAGTTCTTTACCTGCGCTGGATGAAAAACTATCGGTTATCTATACTCTCGCGTCTCGTTCAAGTCGTCTGGTTCAGCTAAAGAATCAGGCGCTAGAACATCATTATCAGCAAGAATTTTTACTGGAAAACAGTCGTAAGTATCTTCATCAGCTATCGGTTCAGATAGAACGAAATACCGCGAATGTGAATTTAGAGATTGATTCCTCTATCGCTCATGTCCAACGCTCGCTGGCCTCTAACCGTACCTTTTCTCTGGCTTTGTCACTGTTTAGCCTAATCGCTGCTGCGGGTATTTCTTGGTTCTACGTTCGTAAGAATATTTTGGAACGTTTGCTCAATTTGCGTGATGACATGTTCGCTATTTCAACCGGCCATTTGGATACAAAAATTGAGCTAAAAGGTCATGATGAAATTACCCAAATGGCGAAGTCCCTTCAGGTGTTTCAGGCGACAGCTAAAGTAGTGAAGAAAACCAATCAAAAGCTCGAAGCAGAAGTGGAAGAGCGCCGCGTGGCGGAAGAGAAACTGCGAGTGACTCAAGATGAACTGATTCAGGCAGGAAAACTCGCCGCATTAGGCCAGTTAAGCGTGGGGATTACTCATGAGATCAATCAACCACTGACGGCCATAAGCAGCCATACTCGCAGCGCTCAGAAATGGTTAGAGCAGCAGAGAAGTGATAAAGCGACCCACAACCTGCAAAAAATCGAACAGCTCCTCGGTAAAGTGGCGGCGTTGACGCATCACCTCAAAGCTTTCTCTCGCAAAAGTGATGGAAAAATCTCATCGGTTGAAGTCATGCCGGTTGTCAATGATGCGATTGAACTGTTTACCAACCATCAGGTACCGATAGTGCTCGATTGTGACCTTGCTTCTGATGAGATCGTACGGGCGAATCCGATTCGCTTAGAGCAGGTGTTGGTCAACCTGATCAGTAACGCCATTGATGCGGTAGAAAACAAATCAGAGCCACTGATCTTAGTATCGGTGGCACGCGTTGATAATAACGTGACCATAGCGGTCAAAGACAATGGTAAAGGCATTATCGAAGACGATATTCCGCATATTTTTGACCCATTTTATACCCGTAAAGAGGTTGGCAAGGGCCTAGGTTTAGGTCTGTCTATCGCCTTTAATATCATCAAGGATTTTGGTGGTTCGATACGGGTGCACTCTCAGCCTGAGTTTGGCAGTGAGTTTGTAGTACATCTTAAACAAGGCGAAAAAGCATGACGATGGATAAGCGTATCACCCTGATTGATGACGAGCTGGATGTTGTAGAAGCCGTGGGCGAAATGCTCGAACTTGAAGGTTTCACCGTCACTGGATTTACCGACCCTAAAAGTGGTCTGAAATCACTCTCGCCTGATAGTCGACAGGTGGTTCTGTGCGATGTTCGAATGCCTCAGTTAGATGGATTATCGATGTTAGAAGCGATTCAGAGTCGCTCGCCACATTGCGAAGTCATCCTAATGAGTGGTCATGGGGATATTCCGATGGCCATCGAAGCGATCAAACTCGGCGCGTTCGATTTTATTGAAAAACCACTCCAAAGTGATGAACTGATTGAAAAGCTCAACCTTGCCGCCACACATATTCACAATGCTCCCATAGCTCAAAACACCACGGCGGAGCAACCGATTGAAAACGTGATTATTGGTGTTTCTAGCCAGATGGAGATGATTAGGACGCAAGTTCTCGCATTGGCGCGTACGGGTGTCGATACCATTATCAATGGTGAAACTGGCACGGGGAAAGAGGTTATTGCACGAGCGCTTCACCGCTATTCAGCACGACGAGAAAAGCCCTTTGTTGCAATTAACTGTGGCGGCATGACCGAAAGCATCATAGAGAGCGAACTATTTGGTCATGAGGCGGGCTCGTTTACTAGCGCCAACAAAAAGCGGATTGGTAAAATCGAGCAGGCGCATGGTGGCACACTGTTTTTAGATGAAATTGAAAGCATGCCAATCTCAGTGCAAATTAAGTTATTGCGTGTCATTCAGGAGCGGGTGATTGAGCGGGTTGGCGGCAATACATTGATTCCGGTCGATATCACGATTGTGGCGGCAAGCAAGGCGGATTTGGCGGAGCTGAGTCAGCGTGGTGAGTTTAGAGCGGATCTGTTTTATCGACTCAATATTGCCAGTCTGAATCTCCCACCTCTTCGTCAGCGTAAGGAAGATATTCAGTCCTTGTTTCGTCATTTTGTCGTTCAGGCCAGTCAAAAATATAAGACTCGCGCATCGACACTTTACGCCGAACAAATCCAACAACTGTGTCGACATGATTGGCCAGGCAATGTGCGAGAGTTAAGAAATGTGGCTGACCGTTTTGTGCTTGGGATCGTTGGCGAAGGTTTTGATCTTCAAGCGCCTTCAACCTTGAGTAGTGATGGCTTTGCGTTTGAGCAGCAGATGGAACAGTACGAGCGTAACGTTCTTACCGAAGCGTTGATTGAAATGGCGGGCAACATCAACGAGGTGTCATTGCGCTTAAATCTGCCAAGAAAAACCCTTTATCGTAAGATGAAAAAACACCAACTGGACAAAGAGAGTTTTAAAGCAAGTCGCCAGATTTAGGGACAAGACATAATTGACCCATCATAGAAGCTTAATAAAAACGTTATACTTATCTGATTGAATTGCAAGCGAAAAGTTTTTGGCACGCTGCGTGCAAAATGGATGGTCGTTCTGGTTAGAAGTCAGGGAGTTAGTCGTATGTTACGACGGAGACTTTTCCCAGTCCGGAACACCATAAATAACAAACAACTATTTGCTGCAAGGAGAATCAACAGATGAAGCAAATCTTAACCAGTAGTATCGCCCTATTGCTAGGTGTTAGCTCAATGGCGATGGCTGCAAACGAGCCAGCGCAGGTTGGGCCACGCCCGCTATACCTCGTCAGTGATATGGAAGAGGGACCTCTGAAAACTAAGTTGGAAAGCTGTCAGACCGGCCCATTTTATCGTAGCGACTTCTCTATCGGCCACCGTGGAGCAGCAATGCAGTTTCCAGAGCACACCAAAGAGTCTTACTTGGCTGCGATCGCAATGGGTGCTGGGGTGTTAGAGTGTGATGTGACCTTTACCAAAGATAAACAGTTGGTCTGTCGTCACTCGCAAAGTGATTTGCATACTACAACCGATGTACTTGCTCATCCTGAACTTGCTAAGAAGTGTACGGTACCATTTAAACCTGCTAATCCAGCCACAGGTGAAGATGCACAGGTAGAATGTCGTACGTCAGATTTCACGTTAGCGGAGTTTAAGACTCTTAAAGGCAAAATGGATGGGGCGAATCCAAAAGCGACAACGGTTGAAGAGTACATGAACGGGACTCCAGGCTGGCGTACAGACCTCTATTCGCAAACAGGGACTTTGATGACCCATGCCGAGAGTGCTGCACTGTTTAAAAAATATGGTGTTAAGGTGACTCCTGAATTGAAGTCAGCTGCCGTGAAGATGCCTTTCCAAGGCTTTAGTCAGGAAATGTATGCTCAGAAGTTGATCGATGAGCTTAAACAAGCGGGCTTCTCTCCTGACGAAGCTTATGTTCAGTCATTCAATCTTGATGATGTTAAATACTGGATCAAAAATGAGGCTAAGTTTGGTAAGCAAGCTGTCTACCTTGATGACCGTATGTACGAAAAAGAGGGTTTTGCTGCTTCGTTGGAAAACATGAAAGAGCTCTCTGATCAAGGTGTTCAAATTATTGCTCCGCCTTTGTATGCCTTGATTCAACTTGATGAGAATAACAATATTGTCCAGTCTGACTATGCCAAGCTAGCGAAGCAAGCGGATCTCGACATCATTGCTTGGACACTAGAGCGTTCAGGTCCGTTGGCGCAAGGCGGTGGCTGGTACTATCAATCCGTCACAGACCAGATCAAGCGTGATGGCGATATGATGAAAGTACTCGATGTCTTAGCGAAGGACGTCGGTGTGCTTGGTGTATTTAGTGACTGGCCATCGACGGTGACCTATTACGCGAACTGTATGGATATCTAAGTTTTCGTTGCTATCTACCGTTAAAAAAAAGGGTCAAATGACCCTTTTTTTTCGCTTCGATTTGGCTGGGACAGAAATGACCCAAACATCTTAAAATTAATTGGACACAAATGACCCAAACTAAAAATGGTTAAATTGGTGTCATGTTAAGTTATTGATATTTAAAATTAAAATAGTTGGCATAACCCCTGCTATAGGAGAGGTGAACATCAACAATAACGTGAATGTAAGGTTCTAATATGAAAAACAGTGTAAAAGGATTGTTAATCGCTGGTTCTTTGCTGCTGCCATCAATGGCGATGGCAAGTGAGTGTACTTATCGTGGGGTACTGGATGATAGATACTGTGATGAAAATAAAGACTTAGTGGCTGACGCGCCCAAAGATGCGAGTGAGTGGATTGATCCAAGTACACTCGTATTTACCTACACTCCCGTTGAGGACCCTGCTCTGTACAAGGATGCATTTGCAGATTTTCAGGCGCACCTAAGCAAAATTACCGGTAAAAAAGTCATCTATTACACCGTTCACTCTAACTCAGCTCAGGTTGAGGCGATGCGTTCAGGTCGTCTTCATGTTGCTGGTTTCTCAACGGGTCCAACGGGCTACGCTGTTAACCTTGCGGGTTACGTACCGATCGCTGTTAAAGGTGATGAGTCAGGTTTCCAAGGTTACAACCTAATTACCATCGTCCGTAAAGACAGTGGCATCAATGAAATGGCGGATCTGAAAGGTAAGAAAGTCGCGCATACGTCAGCGTCTTCCAACTCTGGTAACCTTGCTCCGCGCGCTCTATTCCCAGCTCAAGGCCTCGTACCGGATCAAGATTACAAAGTGCTTTACTCTGGTAAGCATGACCAATCTATCCTAGGTGTTTACAACGGTGACTACGATGCTGCCCCAGTTGCTTCAGATGTGTATGACCGTATGGTTGCAGCTGGCCGTGTTGATGCCTCTGAGCTAAAAATTATCTACCGTAGCCCACGTTTCCCAACTTCTGCATTTGGCTACGCATACAACCTGAAACCAGAGCTTGTAGAGAAGATCAACGAAGCCTTCTTCAGCTACCGCTTTACCAAAGAGATGAGCGATGCGTTTAAAGGCGCTGACCGTTTCTCACCAATTACTTACCAAGAAGATTGGTCAGTTATCCGTGATATTGCCCACGCGACAGGTACCGCTTACACCAAAGCCGGTCTGAAAAAACTGGCTGAAAAAGATGCAGCTAAGCGAGCTAAGAAGAAAGCGGAAGAGTTAGCAAAGCAAGCTAAGACGCAATAATCCTTTAACAAACCCATCATTCTAAATAAATGTACGGTGTCCTCGTGTGTAGGGCACAGGGCACCGTACACCCATAAGAAAACAAGGAATAGTAGTATGGCCGTAGCGAGCTATGACGGAATAAAGATCAATAACCTTTTTCATCAATACGTGGCAGGCAAGCCAATCCTTAAAGGTATCGACATCAATATCGACCAACCGGGTATCATTGCCATCATCGGCCCGTCAGGTACAGGTAAGAGTACCTTGCTTCGTTGTATTAACCGCCTTAACGATCCAACCAGTGGCGAGATTCTGTTTGAAGGCGAGGATCTGACAAAACTGAGTGGGCAGGCACTACGTAAGCAGCGTCGTCATATCGGTATGGTTTTTCAGGAGTACAACCTAGTTGAGCGTTTGACTGTGATTGAGAACGTCTTGTGTGGTCGTCTTGGTTACATGTCTTCTTGGAACGCATGGCGTCGTAACTACTCGAAAGAAGATCTCAAAAAAGCCTTCGAATTATTAGAGTTTGTTGGCTTGCAAGATTTCGCCAATCAGCGTGCAGATAGCTTGTCTGGTGGTCAGCGTCAGCGTGTTGGTATCGCCCGTGCCGTGATGCAAGACCCGTACATATTGCTGGCGGATGAGCCGACCTCCTCGCTTGACCCTAAAACCGCGGTAGAAATCATGGAACTAATGGAAACCTTCGCCCAGGAGAAGCAGATCCCTGTGTTGGTCAATATTCATGACGTTAACCTCGCTAAACGTTTTGCGAAACGTATTATCGGTATGTGCAATGGTAAAGTGCATTATGACGGCCGCCCTGAAGGCATCAGCGAAGATGACCTAAAAATTATCTATGGAGGTGAGTCATGGCTGGATTAAGCTCATCGACCAAAACAGCGGTAGAGGCGATTGAAAATCCGTTTAAGGCATCGTGGGCGAGCCGCTTGGGTGTCGTAGCTGTGATTGGCTATCTTTTTTATAGTATCTCGACGCTCAATTTAACCTGGGATCGATTTATGGTCGGCTTAGGGGAAAGTGAGCGTTTACTTAGTCGCATGTTTCCGCCTGATTTCTCACGCTCAAATCTGCTCTTGAGTGGTTTGGCTGAGAGTTTACAAATCGCGATTATTTCGAGCTTTTTCGGCATCGTTATCTCATTGTTTCTTGGTCTGCTTGCGGCGCGAAACATGATGCCAAATATTGTCTCAACACCAGTTCGTGGCTTTATTGCTCTGTGCCGCTCTTTCCACCCGGTCATCATCGCCATCTTGTTTGTTAAGGCCGTCGGTTTTGGTGCACTGGCGGGTATTTTAACTCTGGTTTTTGCTTCGATTGGTTTTATTGCCAAGCTGTTTGCTGAGGCGATTGAGGAGATCTCGTTTAAGCAAGTTGAAGCGATTCGAGCGACAGGCGCAAGTTTTATTAGTGTCATTCTGTTCGCGGTTATGCCACAGGTATTCACTCGCTTTATCGGTTTTGCCAGCTATCAGTTGGACTCAAACCTACGTAACTCGACCATGGTCGGTATTGTTGGCGCTGGTGGCTTAGGTGGCACGCTTTTCTCTGCATTCCAGCGTTTTGATTATGACTTTGTTGCTGCGATTCTTATCACTATTATCGCGCTAATCCTTGTTGGTGAGTTCTTATCTAATGTTGTAAGGAGAATCTTCTAATGACGACCGCTTCTATTGATAGAGAATGGCAACGTTTCACCTTTAGTGAGCGTATCGCAAGATTTGCTGCTTACCTCTGCTTTGTTTCTGCAATCGTATGGTCATGGCAGACGGTTGAAGTGATACCAGAATTCTTGTACGACGCGCCTGCTCAGTTTGCCGATATGTTTAGTCGTATGGTTCCGATGGACTACGGCTTCTATCCTGAAACGATTCATGATGCGATGGTTGAAACGCTGCATATCGCCACGTTAGGGACGCTATTTACGTTAGTTCTGGCGATTCCATTAGCCTTGCTTAATGCGCCAAATATCACCCCAAATAAGACGCTTAACTGGATTGCTCAGTTCTTCTTGGTTTCATCTCGCTCGGTGAACTCATTGGTTTGGGCATTGCTGTTTATTGCCCTGTTTGGTCCAGGTGTGCTGGCTGGAATCATGGCGATTGCGGTTCGTAGCGTAGGCTTTGTTGGTAAACTGTTGGCGGAAGCGATTGCAGAAGTCAACATGGGCACCATTGAAGCGCTGAAAGCAACCGGTGCGTCATGGGGAAGCATCTTGTTCAAAGGTTATTGGCCTCAGGTTATGCCAGCATTCTTCTCAATCGTACTGTTTCGTTGGGATATCAACGTCCGTGAATCGGCGGTTCTGGGATTGGTAGGTGCAGGTGGTATTGGCGTGGTGCTAAATGATGCGCAGAATCTGTTTGAATGGCAGAAAGTATCGATGATTCTGGTGAGCATTTTTGCGGTCGTTGTACTGGCTGAAGCGCTAGTTGTCCACGTACGTAAGAAACTGATTTAAACAACAACATCAAATGGCTAGGTGTTGTATTCAAAAGGCAGGGAATACCTGCCTTTTCTTTTAAGCTACAAATACTTCTCTATGGGCAGCAGTTGGAGAAAGTAAGACTCAAATCGCTGCCATCGCCCTGTCTCTGGCTCATGATCATAGATTTGAGAACCGGAAGACCACATCACGTCACCGTTTTGTAATTCTAATCTCCAGCTATTCTCCTGATCCATCGCCTGCAAAATGTTGTCAGCAAGGCGCTGTGCGACATCAAGGTCTTCTATCACCAGCAGTGACTCAGTATTTAGGTAAGTCGATCTAAGGTTAAAGTTAAACGAGCCAACCGTGGCAACACGATCGTCAAACACCGCAGATTTTGAGTGAAGGCCATAACCGATGGCAGGCGCACACTTGTTGGCATCTTTGGTTGAAATCTCACACACCTCGGCGTTGGGCTTCAATTCATACAGTTTAATGCCGTGTTCGAGCATATCTTCGCGTCGACCAGCGTAACCAGAATGGTTAGTGATCAGATCATTAGACGCCATAGAATTGGTTAAGGCTTTAATCTCGACACCACCACGAGTCAGTACTTGCATCGCTGCTAGCTGTTGGTCGTCAAAGATCAGGTATGCGGATTCGAGAACGATCTTCTGCTTAGATTGCTGGGCGAGTGCCGAGAGATATTGCGCCGTTGTTTTGGGTTGGTTAGTGTTACTGACGTCATCGGGAACTGGCTGATCAGCAATATAACTGGCTTCAACCCAATCCATACTGGCCATGATGTTGCCTAAGAAAGTGAGCGCGTTAGATTGCCCTTGTGGCAAAGCAGGGTAGTTTGTGTAGTGTGGTACGGCAATATCATCGATCAGACTAAGATCGGCGATTGCTTCATTATTGAGTAGATCCACTGGGTAAGACCAGCGACTGTTCCAATATTGATTGAAGCTGGTTTCAATGTCACCAACTACAGTACCCATTACCATCGCGTCACGATCACGGAAGTTGATATCGTTGGCAAGGTCGAAATATTCATCCCCAATGTTGCGACCACCAACAATAGATACAGCCCCATCGACGGTAAACGACTTGTTGTGCATGCGTCTATTCAAACGGGAAAAATCGCCCAGTACGTTGAGCCACTTTGTGACCCCTCGTCGCGTAGGGATGGGGTTAAAGACACGAATCTCGATATTGGGATGAGCGTTAAGCGCACTGAGAAGTGCTTCACGTTCGTTGAGGTTGATATCATCGAGCATCACCCTGACTCTAACACCACGGTTTGCTGCCGCGACAACTCGACTGGCGAGATACTTCCCAGAGCGATCCGAGTTCCAGATGTAGTATTGAATATCGATGCTGTGCTGTGCACTCTCGATAAGAGCAAGTCGTTGACTCAAGGCTTGCCAACCACTCTCTTGCAACGTCACTGCGCTGGTTTTCGTTGCTTGGTTAGTGGCATATGCTTCGCTTAACAGGGATAACTGACTGCTACTAGGTGTTGATGTCACTTGTGGTTGATGCTCTATCTGCTCTGGAAGAGTGCCACAACCGGCGAGCAACGTGGTGAGAACTAAGCTGGTGGTTATCCGCTTAAGGGGTAGCATTAATGATTCCTTGATAGGGTTGAGATATCTCTGATTATTAACGATAGTGTACTTGGCTGCTACTACAATACACGGTTAATGATGAGTTAAGCCCTAAGCCGTTGGAGCTTGTAGTGCCTAGACACCCAATCGCTACTTATTGGTGGTTGCATTAGAGATGAGTTCGCACTCAGCCTCACTCTGTTCTCTATTTTTTTCTACCGCTTCTCTCTCGTGCATCGCTTTGATGAGCTCTAAGTCAAGTTTAGCGAAGTAGATATCCTCTTCTGCTTTGCCTCGTAAGCGGAGTTTCTCTGTGAAGTCCATGGTGTGATACTCCTTGCTCTGATTTGATACTAAAAGTATAGCCAAGCACCAGCACCAGCATCAGCGACGTGAGTGGTTCACACTTTATTATTAACAAAGCAATCAATTAAGAGCTAATATTAATGAAGTGCTCGCGTGAGTAGTGGAGGTAAACATGAAGTTTCTTGTTCAATTCGATGAAGAAGGGATGTACCAGAACAACGCTTGGGATATTCCGGTACCGTATGTGAAAGGGGAAATTCGCGCGCTTAACCCGTTACTTGCTATGGTTCTTATCGAACGAAATCAGGCGCACCTGTATACCAATCTCAAAGACCAACGACTGACTATTTTGGACGAGAAACACTAACTAGATCTGGAGGCCAGCGGTGCTACCGTACTTTTAGTTCAAGCAACTGTTGAGCAAATTCGGCAAATCCAAAGCCACCAGGTTTCGTCATTACCCTTGAAGGTTTATGGCTTAGCTTATCCCAATAATGTTCTATATTCTTTACCCCGACCGTGAGTGGGAGCGTTTCAAACATCTGCTGATCGTTAAGTGAATCACCGACGTAGCAGCATGTACTTAAAATATCCAGTTCAGATAGCCCGTGTTTCTTTAAGAAGTGAAACGCAGTATTGCGCTTTGAATGCTCACCATACCAAGCGTTGATGTGGATTGAACTGGCTGTCGCGTGAGCGCCTAAACGATGAATTTTGGCGACGATCTCTTCTACAATCCGACTGTCTAGCGGTTGCCTATTCTGACCGATATCGATGGCCACTTCGCATAAACGGTAGGCTTGATCCAGCGTAAGGTTTACGTCGGGGTAGTCAACAAGGATCTGTTCCACCTGAGCTTTAAGTTCTGCTTGTCGTTGTCGCATGGTGCCAAGCGGTACTGAATTGGACAGAGAAACCCCTTTTCTGCCTTTTGCCAACGTAAATGCACCGTTTTCCCCCAAGACAGCATCGACAGGCCAAAGTTGTGCGATATGGTCACACCATCCAGCACAGGCGCCAGTCACTGCCACGACCTTGATTCCCTTTTGTTGAAGAGACTGGAGTGCAATGAGCGTTTCAGGTGGCAGTTTGCCTTGCCAGGTAAGCGTGTCGTCGACGTCTGTCAGTACCCATTCGACTGACTTCCATTCCGTTGAAAGAGCGTTATCCATTAAAGTTCTTATTTTAGTTGAGCAATCGCACCAGTGTATCGATTCTCAACCGCGAAATCAGTGAGGTAGACGGGGCTGACAAGAAAAAGTCGCTTAGGTTTTGATTAAGAGACTTTTTCAACTTGTTGGCGTACCTACTCGTTGGGCTGGTCGATGCTATCAGTACTTTGTTTTACTTTATTAACGAATGACTGTGTTGCCGGATCGCTAACTTCAGGATTCCATAGCAACCCAACTGACCATTCAGCATGTTCGCCAGAGAGCGGTATAAAGCGAATTTGCGGCTGGCTAATTCTGGCAACACTGGCTGGGATAATAGTGTAACCCAACCGAGCAGATACCAGAGCCAGTAAGGTGATGATATCGTCTGCTTCTTCAACTACTGCCGGTCTTTGCTGGGCTTCCCACAAGTAGGAGGTGATGTGTTTATTCATCGTTGGGTTTTTCCCTCGACTCAGCGCCAGATAGCTGTGATGGCTAAGAGAGGCCCATAAATTATCTTCGTCTATCAGCTCTTTCTCATGGATTGCAATCGCCAGCCGGTCAGAGAAGAGTGGGATTGCTGTTAACGGAGGCTCAACAGGAAGTCGGTCAAAACCTAGCTGCAAGTTCCCAAGCGTCATCTCTTCGACCAAAATGTGAGAAGGGTAGTCGTTTAGGCTGACATGCACATTAGGATGCACCTGCTTGAAGCGAGCGATGTAATTGGGGGCTTCGTGAAACGAGGAGATACCAAAGCCGATATTTAGATGCCCAGAAGTACCTTCTGCAACAAATGCCGATAATGTCTTAAACGACTCAAATCCTTTCAAAACCCGTTTTGCTTCGGGCAGCAAAATCTTACCCATCGGGCTTAATTCAGCCCCATGTCGACCGCGATCAAATAATACAACATTGAGCTGTTCTTCGAGACGCTTGACCTTCTTAGTCAGCGCAGACTGAGTGATATAAAGGTGTTCCGAGGCGACACGGAAATTCTTGTCCTCAGCGAGCTGGCAAAAAGTGCGAAGTAAATCTATATCCATTCCGATTTGGAATTAAAAGTTGAATTTCTTTCATTATAACTAATCGAATCGCTCTTTTATAGTCAATAGCGTGTAAGGGAACAAAGTTAGTCCGACATTTATAATTATCTGATTACTATCGAATTATAAAGGTGTGAACGACCAGAATAAGCGAGACAACTCAAATAATTGTCGGACTTCTTTTTTTAGCGACTAGGAATGACATTGATGAATGAAACTTTGATTCAATCGCTGGGATTTGTGGCATTAGGTTTCAACCTGATGGCGGCATCAACGGTTAATGATAATCATATGCGTGCGCTCATTTGTCTTTCATGTCTTACCTTCTCAGTACACTTCACCTTACTTGGCGCCGTTGTCGCAGGACTTAACCTGTTTGTGAATTCATTCCGCGCTCTCGTTTCTGTGAGATACAAGGGTATCAAAGTCTTTTTCGTGTTTCTGATTGCCCAGATTGCAATGAGTATCTACTTCTACTCTGAGCCGCGTGATTTGCTCCCGGCAGTTGCCTCGATGATCAGTTGTTACGCCCTATTCTGCGCGCAAGGTATGCGAATGCGAATTGCATTCCTTGTCTGCACCTTAATCTGGATGGTGAATGCGATTGTGGTTGGTTCATATGGTGGTCTCATCAATGACCTATTTAACTCCACCATGTTGTGCATCACGATATTCAGGTTAAACAAACAACAGAAATTAAGTATTCAAACCAATTAAATCCCTACTGGGGTCAATATTAAAACTAAGACTCTTATTACTAATAACACTAACTACAAGGGTCGCATCCATTAACGTGAAAGGAAACAATATGAACAAAACACTACTGGGCCTTGCCACTGCATCACTACTTGCTACCGGAGTTGCGAACGCGGCTGATTACAAGCTAACTGTACCTCACGTGACAACGACTGACGGATACAACCACCAATCTTTATTGGTATTCAAGAACTTCGTTGAGTCTCGTTCTAACGGTCAGATCCAAGTAGATATCTATCCATCGGGCCAGCTCTGTTCAAATGCTAAAGAGTGTATGGCTGGTGTACAGGCAGGCATGTTTGACTACTTCCAGACCACCATTCCTGAGCTAGGTAACTTCTGGCAACCAGTAGGCGCATTTGACCTGCCATACCTGCTACCAAACGACCGAGTCGCGGAATGTGTCTATGATAACGAGAAGTTTATCGGCGATGTTCGAGGTGAGCTGCTTAAAAAAGCGCCGAACGTTCGTTTGATGGCGGTTTCGAACTCAGGTGGTTGGCGTAACATTGCAACAACCAGCAAACAGGTTAAGAGCCCAGAAGACGTGAAAGGTCTTAAGTTGCGTACCGTTCCGGCAAAAGTTCAGCAAGAGCTTGTGAAAGAGCTTGGCGGCGCGCCAACACCGATCGCATGGCCTGAAGTATACACGGCGCTATCAACAGGTATGGTAGATGGTACTAAGAACGGTATCGTTGACATCGTGATGAATAAATTCCACGAGAGCTTACACTACATGATCTTGGATGGTCATGGCTATATGGGCGGAGCTTGGGTGTTCAACGACAATAAATTCAAGTCGTTCCCAGATGATCTGAAACAGGTAATTGTTGACGGTATTGCTGCTCAGAACCAGTACCTACGCTCTTACCCTAAACACAAAGAGTATTCAGCGTACGAAGAGTTTAAAAAAGCTGACGGTGTAGTCTACAACCCGACGGTTGCTGAGAAAGAGGCCTTTAAACTTGCGTCTGAACCAGTTAAGGCTTCATTCCTGGAGACAACCGGTGCTGATGGTAAGAAATGGCTAGAGCGTTTTGAAAGCGAAATTAAAACCTGTGAAGCACAAATTCAAGCTGAATACGATATCCAGTTTAACTAACCGAGATACATAAATAACAGGGCGCAGTCGCCTGATGTGCGCCCAAACCAATCGCCTTGGTGTTATGACTTAATGTTGAGTAACAAAAGCTCGTTAAACATCGCTTAGCAATACACTCCTCAACACAGTTAATCGTGATTTTACCAGTAATATGACTCACATCGCCGATGTGGTTGGTGTCCCTTTGTCTAAATTTTGGAAGCCGCATTAATGAAACTTGCCCAAACCTCTACCGGTTTTACTATTCGTCATAAAAACAGAACTGTATTTGAACACTCTGAAATGAGCCCGGCGCTATATCTGGGGATCGGTCAAGGTACCTTCGATATGTATCGTGGTAACTTTGATATCTCTGATTATGTCTCTGAGCGTTTAGCGCTTAAGAAGTTCTCGATTAAAGAAAAATCAGATCACATCGTGGTGACTTTTTTTGTCGATGGTGATGCGGCGTTAGAAGTGCGCCTGTTTGAAACAGAACAAACACGATTAAAAGCGGAATTTAACGCCCTTGAAGACAAATACAATCGCTTCTGGGTTCGGGTTGCTGCAACAGAGAATGAAGCCGTCTTTGGTTGTGGTGAGCAATTAAGCTACCTCAATCTGCGCGGAAAAAACTTCCCGCTATGGAGCTCAGAGCCAGGGGTAGGTCGAAACAAAAGTACTTACACTACCTGGCAAGCGGACGTGAAAGATAAGGCCGGTGGTGACTACTACACCACTAACTACCCGCAGCCAACTTTCGTCTCTGACAAGAAGTACTTCTGCCATCTACAAACAACGGCTTACGCTGATTTCGATTTCTCCCACGCTGAGTATCATGAACTTCAATGTTGGAATATCCCTGACTACCTACTGTTTGACGCCGAAGAGTCGTTCCCTGCACTAATGACCAACATCACTGATGTGTTTGGTCGTCAACCAGCTCTACCTGATTGGGTCTACAATGGTGTCATCCTTGGTATCCAGGGTGGGACAGACATTACGCTAGATAAGGTTGCAGCTGCCCGCGAAGCTGGGATTGAAGTGGCAGGTGCATGGTGCCAGGACTGGCAAGGCATCAAGATGACTTCATTTGGTAAACGTCTTCAGTGGGACTGGCAGTGGAATGCGGATCTTTACCCTGATCTGGATAGCAAGATCCACCAAATGAAGGAAGACGGTGTTCGCTTCTTGGGCTATATCAACCCATACGTTCTGGAAGACTTCCCACTGTATGAAGAAGCTGTCGAAAAGGGCTATTTGGCGACAAAAGAAGATGGTTCGAAGTACGTGGTCGATTTTGGTGAGTTCTATTGTGGTGTGGTCGACTTCACTAATCCTGAGGCGTGTGAATGGTACAAAGGTGTAATTCGAGCCAACATGATTGATTTCGGTCTTGATGGCTGGATGGGCGACTTTGGTGAGTACTTGCCAACAGACTGTTCACTTCACAACGGTGTTAGCGCGGAAATTGAACACAATAAATGGCCTTACCGCTGGGCCAAAGTGCAGCACGAAGCGATAGCAGAGGCAGGTAAGACTGACGATATTCTGTTCTTTATGCGTGCTGGCGCGACGGGTATGCAAGGCTACTGTCACGCACTTTGGGCTGGTGACCAGTCGGTAATTTGGGAAAAAGATGATGGTCTGGCGTCGGTGATCCCGGCAGCACTCTCTGCAGGCTTAATGGGTAACGGCATCAGTCATAGTGACATCGGTGGTTACACGACTCTGCACGGCAATAAACGTTCAAAAGAGTTGTTCCAGCGCTGGGCGGAAATGGCTGCATTTACGCCAATCATGCGTAGCCATGAAGGTAACCGTCCTGCCGATAACCATCAGTTTGATACCGATTCAGAGACAATGGCTCACCTTGCTCGTATGACTAAAATCTACAAGCACCTTAAGCCTTACATTAAAGCTGCGGTTGAAGAGAACGCTAATAAAGGTATGCCAGTTCAGCGTCCGCTGTTTATGCATTACGAGCAGGACTCACAAGCATACCAAATTCAATACCAGTACCTGTTTGGCCGTGACCTGATGGTAGCTCCGGTATACAACCAGGGTGAAACAGTGAAAGAACTTTATCTGCCTGAAGATGAGTGGGTACACGTATGGAGTGGTGAAACCTTTACTGGAGGCTGGATCAAGGTTAATGCACCAATCGGCCAACCTCCTGTGTTCTACCGCAAACAATCACAAGATGCATTGTTGTTAGCTGAAATTAAAAACATCTAGCTAAGTCGTTAGTACAACAAGAAGCCAATATTAAAACAGTAACTTAGTGCCTCCAGACATGGAGGTACTAGCCAAATTCGTTTGAACAAAATCTGGAACAATTATGTCTGATCTAATCCTAAATAATAAAGAGTCGTTTGTAATGGACTCTATTGAGGGAACACTCTACACCAGCACTCATGAAAACCTGACTTTCTTAGACTTCGACAACGACATCAAAGTGGTTGCCCGTAGTGACTGGAACAGAGATAAAGTTGCACTGATTTGTGGAGGGGGTTCAGGTCACGAGCCAGCTCACGCGGGGTTTGTTGGCAAAGGTATGCTTACAGCTGCGGTATGCGGTGACCTGTTTGCTGCACCAAGTGTTGATGCGGTGCTAAACGCCATTCTGCATGTAACAGGCGACAAAGGTTGTCTGGTGATCATCAAAAACTATACCGGTGACCGTCTGAACTTTGGTTTGGCTGTAGAAAAAGCCAAAGAGATGGGGCGCAAAGTCGATCTTATTGTGGTTGGTGATGATATCTCAATTCCGGGTAACCCACAGCCGCGCGGTATTGCTGGTACCTTGTTTGTACAGAAAGTGGCAGGCTATGTTGCACAGCAAGGTGCATCGTTAGAACAGGTTAAGCAAGCTGCGATTGATGCGCATGAAAAAACAGCTTCAATCGGTGTGGCGCTGACCAGTTGTTCATTGCCTGGAGAAAGCAATGATCGTATTGCTCAAGGCAAAGCAGAATTGGGTTTGGGTATTCACGGCGAAGCGGGCATTGAAACCATTGACCTTCCTAAAGCGAAACAGCTTGTTTCAACGATGGTTTCAAAGCTGGTATGTGCGAAACCTACGTCCGAGAACGCAATCTTGCTAAACAACTTAGGCGGACTTTCCCCAATTGAAATGAATATTGTGGCCAAAGAAGTGATGGAGTCTGAGCTTGGTCAGCAAGCCAAATATATTGTTAGTGGTGCTTTGATGACGGCCATTGATATGAAAGGCTTTTCGATTTCAACAATCCAGCTCAACGAAGAGATCAGCAAAGCGTTAACGGCTGAAGTGGAAACAGCCGCTTGGCCGGGGTGCGTGGCTCGCCGTGAAGTACCGGTCACGAAGTGCGAAAACCAAATTGCTAAGAATGATTTTATTCCATCTCATGACCAAGAGACTGCTCTGGTACTATCTAAGGTATGTCAGTCGATCATTAATATTGAAGCTGACCTCAATCACCTCGATTCGATTGTTGGTGATGGTGATACTGGCTCAACATTTGCTGCTGGTGCGCGTAAAGTACTGGCTCAGCTTGACGCTCAGCAGCTTCCTCTTCAAGACAAAGCAAAGCTTATGACGGCGATTGCGGACTGCCTGACGTCGGTGATGGGCGGCTCATCGGGTGTGCTGCTTTCAATCATGTTTACTGCAGCAGGTCGTGAATTTGAACTCAATGGTTCATTGCCGAAATCATTGCAAGCAGGTTTAGCCCAGATGATGGCTTACGGTGGCGCTAAACCAGGTGACCGCACAATGATTGATGCACTTCACCCTGCTTTAGAAGCATGGATTGAAGAAGGATTTGTTGCTGCCATTGCCGCAGCAAGGAAAGGTGCAGAGTCAACCGTAAGCATGACCAGTGCGAAAGCAGGTCGTTCTTCCTATCTCAACAGCTCAAGCTTATCAGGCACTAAAGACCCGGGTGCATTCGCAGTAGAAACCGTATTCAACCAGTTTTAACCCATTCAATGGATCGTTCATGTGGCGATCCAATTCAATAACGTGAAACAGAATTAGAATAAGGAATCCATTATGGACAATATCATTATCTCTCCAAGTAAATACGTTCAAGGTGAAGGCGCTCTAGACAACATTGGTAAATATGTCTCTGTGTTTGGCAAAAAGCCGCTAGCCATAGCCGATGATTTTGTGATGGGCTTGGTCCGAGATCGCGTGGAGACTAGTATTGTAGGTGAAGGTTTAGAAGCCAACTTCAATACCTTTGGCGGTGAGTGTTCTCGTGTGGAAATTGAGCGCTTGATCGAAGTGAGCGGTCAACAAGGTAATGACGTCATCATCGGTATCGGCGGTGGTAAAACACTCGATACAGCAAAAGCGGTCGCTTACTACACCAAAGTGCCAGTGGTTATCGTGCCTACAATTGCGTCGACAGACGCACCGACTTCAGCCCTGGCAGTCATTTACACCCCAGAAGGTGAGTTTAGTGAGTATCTACTATTTCCATCAAACCCGAATATGGTGATTATGGATACAGGTATCATCGCAGCTGCACCCGTACGTACGCTGGTGGCAGGTATGGGTGATGCACTATCGACTTACTTTGAAGCACGTGCGAATGGCTTATCAGGTAAAGCCACAATGGCGGGCGGAGCACCAACTCGTTCAGCTCAGGCACTGGCGAAACTCTGCTACGAAACACTAATTGAAGATGGCGTAAAAGCTAAAGCAGCAGTGGAAAACGGTGTATCGACTAAAGCGGTAGAAAACATCATTGAGGCGAACACTTATCTGTCTGGCATTGGCTTTGAAAGCTCTGGTCTGGCTGCGGCACACGCGATTCATAATGGTCTGACTAAACTCGAAGAGTGCCATCACTTACTGCATGGTGAAAAAGTGGCGTTTGGTACGCTGACTCAGCTTATTCTGGAGAACGCACCACATGCAGAAATTGAACAGGTGCTTACTTTCTGTCGCTCTGTTGGTTTGCCAACAAACCTGCATCAAATGGGTGTCAAAGAGCTCAATCATGAGAAACTGATGGAGGTTGCTCAAGCATCATGCGCAGAAGGAGAAACTATTCATAACATGCCTTTCCCTGTTAATGCACAGTCAGTGTACGCTGCGATTCTTACTGCACATAAGCTAGGGTTATAAGCGTAGAACATATCGATAGTAAAACGGCTCTCTAATGAGAGCCGTTTTTTTGTTTGAATATCTCTTTAATTGGTAGTTAAGCCGTTAGGTGGTGACCATCTCTGGTCAGTACACTTACTGGTCGAACCGTTCTGATGCTATGGCGTGCCAACCGGCTATCGCGACGTCTGTATTTCTCATTACAGCCATAAGACCCCCAAGTTCTTGCTCCGGACCAGCATAGTTGGTTTTCCTCTGGGGCAACACGCAGTATGAGTGGCACTCAAACTGCGTAAATAGTGGAGACAGCTTGGGTTTTGCAGCTAGGGTCTAGGGTAGCAGGGAGGAGTCTGTTGGAAAGCCATTTAACCTTAGTGATGAGAGAGTAAATCTGGCCGCCAGACAAAAAGGTGGGGCTGGAATAAAAAACGGTAGCTATTTGCTACCGCTTTAAAGTTAATGAGGTTAGTAAAATGTCTAAAAACTTACATTTTTAAATACTAGCATACAGCCAATAACTAGCAGGAAGCTATGTACGATTTTATGGTAGTCGATTTTGTATTTTTGTAAGTAGTGGTAGCCAATCATACCACCAGTTAAACCGACCGCGAAAGCAGGCAGTGCAGAAATGACATGAGAGACAACTTGCTCGGTAATTAGCCCTTCATTCCAGAAACTGATGTTGGCACCGATCATTTGCAGCATGAAAAAGAACGCTAACGTTGATTTGGTTTGATCGGCAGTCCAAGGCTGCATTGATGTGTAAGCAATCACCGGGGGACCAGACTCACCTACACTCGCACCAAGCACTCCTGACGTGAAACCCGCCCCGACCGTAATTGGAACAGAAGTCTTCTTAAACAATGGTTTAGTGGAGATCATCGAGTGTAGGCTCGACATGACCAGCACAATACCCATGGTTAAAAGGATGTACTGAGAGGGCATAGTTGCTAACAGTTTTGCTCCAACAAATGATGCTGGAATTGAGCCAGCAAATAAGATCAATCCTGTCTGACGTTGAATAGAGTGTCGCATTTTCCATACAACAGGTAGGGTAACTAACCAGCCAAAGATACCTGCAATAGGGACCGCTGTTTGAGCTCCTACAATAAGAGAAAGTAAGGGGACTGACACAAGCGCGGAACCAAATCCGGTCAGGCCTTGGGTGAATCCCGCTAAAGCGATGATCATCGAAATAAATATTATCGTGGTGTCCATATATCCTGTTTTTTGAGCTGAGTGAGAGTAAGGTCACTATAGAATTATTGAAATTAATTACCACTATTTGTGTCACATTTTGTTGTTTTGTGTCCATTTGGTTTCACTTTGTGACTGCCGTCTCAGATGCTTTTTACCCCTTTCGTATAATGATCTCTCTAATCATCGACCTTCTTTGTTGGTCAAAATGCCAATGCCTGGATCCCTTGAGCGAGCATTGGCATTTTGATTATTTCTTTTTTAATGAGGTTAGCTATGGAGAACTTCCAGGCAGAGAAACAGAGCTTGTTCGATTTAAGGGCGAGTCATCACACCGATGCGCAAGGTACCGAAGCATTCGATAAGGTTTATGGATTAGGCTATGAGGTGGGGCACGCCGATTGGTCTCCTTTTCCTCGCGTAAACAGATTGCGCCAAACCTTTCTGGACAGACCGTATGATATTGACGTTGAGCGCCTACGTTTAGTCACGGAGGCGTATCAAAACAATCAAGCGATGCCGCGGATATTGCAGTGCGCTTATGCGTTTGAAAATATCTTGCTTAACAGCACGCTCTATATCTATGACGAGGATTTAATCCTTGGGGAAATTGCTGCACCAGCGAAAGCGTCACCAATCTATCCAGAATTTTCTGTCGATTGGATTATCGACGAGATTCTGAACTCGCCTTTTGAAGAGCGCCCTAACGATCAGTTTTACATTCGCAACGAGCAAGACAGAGCTGAAATTCTGGAACTTTGTCAGTACTGGAAAGGAAAAACTGCCAACGAGTTTATTACTGCCCATCTTGATGATGACCAAAAGAAAGGGTCACACATGGGGGAAAAAGTGTTCCAGACCAACAATTACCATTTCGCGGGTATTGGTCATTTTTCTATGGACTTCAAAAAGCTGATGACACTTGGCTATAATGGAGTGTTGGAACAAGCTCGCAATGCGTTTTCTCAATTGTCTAAACAAGATCCTGACTTCAGTGAAAAACGGGATTACTACAAAGCGACCATCATTTCGCTGGAAGCGGCAGTCAAATATATCACCCGCTACGCCATACTCGCGGAAGATATGGCATTTAACGAATCAGATCAAAAGCGTAAGCAAGAGCTGCAAGCGATGTCTGTTAACTGTTTCCAGATTGCGGGTGGTGTGCCGCAAACATTCTGGCAGGCAGCTCAGCTGTTTAACTTTGCTGTCACTATGACTCAAATTGAAGGTAACGGTCATTCGATTTCCTATGGTCGTATGGACCAATGGTTGCTGCCGTTTTACACCAAGGATGTGACGGAAAACGCTGTGCCTAAAGAGTTCATTCTCGAAGTACTGGAAGTGCTGTACGTTAAAATGAACAACCCGACCAAACTCAAAGATAAAGGTACCGTAAAGGTACGCAATGGGCGTGGATTTGGTGGAGAAAGCCTGACGATTGGTGGTGTCGATCAACAAGGTAATGACGCGACTAATGACCTGACTATGCTGATGCTTGAAGCCTCGGCACACACTCGGATGATGAACCCTTGGGTATGTCTGCGAATGCATGAAAACACACCCTATGAACTGAAGATTAAAACCATCGAGTGTGTTCGTGCTGGCTATGGTCACCCGAAATTGTTCAACGATGGCCCGGCAATTAAAGCCATGCTAGGCAAAGGAATGACGCTGGAAGAAGCTCGTGATTATGCAGTGGTGGGCTGTGTAGAGCCTACTATTCCTGGCAAAGAGCATGGTTGGCTAGACGCTGGTTATGTGAATACCGCCAAGATGATGGAAATGGTAATTAATGGTGGTCGTATCCTTTCTGGGCCGAATGCTGGGATGCAGCTTGGTCCGGATACAGGCAGTCTCGAAACTTACCAGACCTTTGATGAAGTATTGGAAAGTGTCGATAAGCAGTTTGGCTATTGGTGTGATCAGCTGTGTAGCTGCCTCAATGTTACCGATAAAATGCACCGTCTTATTAAACCAACCCCCTATATTTCAGCTTTCTTTGAAGGATGTATTGAGTCAGGGAAAGACATGACCTTCGGTGGTGTCAAATACAATGGCACAGCTCCACAGGCAGCGGGCATCGCGACTTGTGCAGACTCGCTTGCAACGATTAAGAAGCTGGTATTCGACGATCAGAAGTATACGGGCAAACAGTTACTTGATGCCGTCAAAGATAACTGGGACGGACATGAGAAACTGTATGCCTTAGTTAACAGCGCTAAGATTCCCCATTACGGCAATGATATCGATGAAGCTGACGAGCTGTTTTCGTTCATGTTTGAGTGCTATTGCCGCCATATTAAAGGACGTCAAAATCCACGTGGGGGTAAGTTTAGCCCCGGTGTTTACACTGTTAATGCAAATGTAGGTATGGGCTTGTATACCAATGCATCTCTCGACGGACGAAAGAATGGAGAGCCAATTTCAGACAACATGGGACCTGTCCATACCGCGGGTGGTTCACATGACATCAATGGTCCAACAGCCGTCATCAACTCAGTCACAAAAGTCGATCATAGTCTGGCGACCAACGGTACTCTGCTCAACCTGCGTTTCCCTGAAGACGCAGTGTCAGGTGTAGAGGGTCGTGACATATTAGTCAGTTTTGTCGATGAATACATCAATAAGCAAGGTATGCACGTCCAGTTTAATATCATGAGCTCAGAGAAGATGCGTGCGGCGCAAAACAACCCTGAACTCTATAAAGATATGTTGGTTCGAGTAGCCGGCTATAGTGCTTACTTTGTTGAACTGGGTAAGCCATTGCAGGATGACTTGATTCAACGCACCGAACTAAGGTTCTAACTAAACCAAGATGATACCCAAGACTTCATCGCTGATCCTATCGCTTCGGAGCTTGGGTATTGGTCTTTCTAACAAGGGATGAGGTTTACGTGTCAGACCTAGCAACTGTTCTAAATGTGCAGCGATTCACTCTCCATGACGGACCGGGTATTCGTACGGAGATTTTTCTTAAAGGGTGTCCACTTCGCTGTGACTGGTGTGGTAATCCAGAGAGCTTTAAGCGCCGGGTAGAGGTCGGGGTGTACAACAACCAATGTATCTCTACTGATCATTGTGGCTCGTGCTCAGATGTGTGTCCCGATAATACTATGCTGCTCTATTCTGACGCAAAGTTGGCAGAGATTAATAGCCACCAGTGCACGGGCTGCCTCAACTGTGTGGAGGAGTGCCCATCGGAAGCGATCAAGCAGTGGGGGCAGTCGATGACAGTCGATGAATGTATGGAGCTAATCCTGAAGGATAAGGGCTTCTATCAACGTTCGGGAGGTGGGGTTACCGTTTCTGGCGGAGAGCCGCTGCTACAAAGTAGTTTTGTTCTTGAGCTGTTTAAAGCATGCAAAAAAGAAGGCATTCACACCTGTCTGGAATCGAGTTTTTATGCCAACTGGAATCGCATCGAAAAGTTGATGCCATATACGGATCTGTTCATTTCCGATATCAAACTGATGGACAGCAATGCGCACAAAACTTATACCGGTGTCGACAACCGCAAGATTCTACGTAACCTGACAGCGCTTGCGGAGGCTGGCCATGATCTAATCTTAAGAATCCCGGTTATTCCAACGGTTAACGATAGTGATGAGAACATCAAAGCCAGTGCTGACTTTATCGAATCGCAACTACAAGGGCGGATTAAAGTACTGCAACTATTGAGCTTTATGCGTTTAGGTGAAGAGAAGTACCAGTCTCTCGGGCTTGATTACAAAATGAACGATCTTAAGTTTGAGCGACACGCATTTCAGCAACGAGTCAGTCAAATCGCCGACTACTTTAATCAACGCGGAATATACTGCTGCGTAGGAACAAAACAACAACAAGCAGCTTAAAGTCGCGTCAGTAATTAAGAAGAAACATATAAGGGGCAACCAGGTGAAATTAAAGATAGAAGATTGGGGTGAGGTAGAAGGACAGGCGTTGCCTGTTAAGCTTTTCACGTTAGAAAACAGCCAAGGCATAACGCTACAAGTCACTAACTACGGGTGTATTGTTACCTCGTTAGAAATTCCTGATCGGAAAGGTGACTGCGCCGATGTGGTACTGGGTTATGAAAGCCTAGAAAGATACCTGGCAGGGCACCCATTTTTTGGTGCGGTAGCGGGTCGCTTTGCTAACCGAATTGGTGCTGGTCGGTATACATTAGACGGTAGTCAGTTTCAGCTAGAAACCAATGAGTTACCTACAGGGCAACACCTGCACGGCGGTAGTAAAGGGTTCGATAAATATGTCTGGAATTTTGCGATTGAAGAGCAGCAAGAATATATCTACCTGCACTTTAGCCGTGTATCGCCTGATGGCGAGTCTGGATATGGCGGTACGCTCAATGTTACCCATACCATAGGTCTGGACGAAAATGATCAGGTCCATTACAACTTTGAGGCCACGACAGACAAATCAACGGTCGTGAACTTATGTAATCATAGTTACTACAATCTAGCTGGTCATGATTCAGGTACTGTCGACGGTCATGACCTGAAGCTATTTGCTCAGTTCTACACCCCGGTAGATGAACACTCAATACCAACAGGCGAAATTCGCAGTGTTGCAGGGACAGGTCTCGACTTTACCCAAACGACCCGCATTGGCGACAACAAGCACATGATGCCGCAAGGTGGTTTCGACCACAACCTGGTACTTGATCGCTCAGAAACTGAAGGGGAATATCACTATGCAGCAGAGCTTTATGAGCAAAATAGTGGCCGTCTGATGACGGTGTTGACCACGCAGCCAGGTGTGCAGTTTTACAATGGATTCAAATTGTCGAATAAACACTGGCTTGGTAGACATGGTGAATGTTATGAATCATGTTACGGAATGTGTTTAGAGACGCAGCATTTTCCTGACAGTCCAAATAAAGCCCACTTTCCTTCAACGCGATTAAATCCGGGCGAAGTGTATCAAGAGAAAACGATCCACCGCTTTGCGATAAAGTAATCACTGGCGTGTCTCAAAGCTTTGCTGATCGAAAGAGAGCGGAGCTTATTTAGTTTGCTAAATAACTGCAGTAAAACTAAAACGGCTCCTTAAGGAGCCGTTTAAATAGATTATGCGGGTATTACTTACGAGCAAATCACCAATTCTGTTTCACCTTGCTTTGCTGCCGCTTCAATTGAAGGGCTCGGTTTAGTGTCGGTGAAAAAATAGGTCACATCTTTAATGTTCGCTAAGGTTATCGAGCCTTTGGGAATGAACTTGCTCGAGTCCATAGCGACTAAAACATGGCGCGCCGATTTCATTACCGTTTGAGTGATCATGGTTTCATTCAGATCATACTCAAGTAAGGTGCCATCAACATCCACGGATGCGGCACTGGTAACCAGATAATCAAAGCGGAAGTTAGAGATGAAATCCATCGCTTCTGTTCCAACAATACCGCCATTGAAGGCTTTCACCTTTCCACTAGGGATCAATACATCGATAGACTTATTGGTATGCAAAACGCTTGCTACACGAAGGCTATTAGTAATGACCTGTAAATTGTTTTTCTTGGCTAGATGACTCGCTATGACTTCTGCGGTTGTCCCGATAGTGATGAACACTGTCGAGTTATCAGGAATCAAATCGGCAATCGCTTTGCCTATCGCATGCTTTTGCTCTGTGTCTGAAACCTGACGCACTTCATAATCAAGGTTCGTTTTGGTTGCTGGTGAGCTTGCGCCACCATGGTGACGAATCACTAAACGATCATTGCTGAGCTTCTTTATATCGCGGCGAATCGTCTGTGTAGAAACGTCTAGCATTTCTGCCAGCTCCTCTACACTGTAATAACCTTTGTCATTAACTAGCTGAATTAACTTATCTTGTCTGGGATTAGTCACGTCAGTCCTTCGTTTTGTTTATTTTTGTAGTTTTTGATCCACTTCTATTCTAGTCGGGATTCCTTCTCGACCGCCTTTCTTGGTACATTTTAGCGCTGCAACTGTGTTAGAGAAAACAATCGACTCGCGACTTTGTTTCGATTCTGCGACCGCAACCGCTAAAGCACCATGGAAAACATCGCCAGCACCCGTTGTATCAACGACGTCTACCTTGATTACTGGCTCGTGACAGAGTTCATTACCTTCGAGCCAGTAACAACCTTTAGAGCCTACAGTAACATAAACTTTGCCATCTGTTTGTTTTTTAGCGATTTTCAACCCTTCTACAGGATCACTACAGCCAGTGAACTTCTCTAGTCCTGGCTCTGAAAACGCCACGTGATCAGCCAATTTTACCAGCTCATCAATTGGATCTGGTGCGATGTCTGCATCTAATACTGTCGGAATATGATGTAGTTTTGCCTGTTCTAAAGCGTACTTGGCACCTTCTGGCCAGCGAACGTCGGTAAGAACAGTTTCATACTGTGAAAAGTCGATACTCTCAAGTTGCTTAGGGTCACGACTTAATGACTTATCTTGGTAATTAATGATCATTCGCTCACCTTCGTCGTCAACTAACACTGCTGAAAAGGCTGAGGACGCTCCTTTGATATGTACCGCTTTGTCTACATTAACACCATAGCTTACGAGTTCAGTCAGCATGGTGTCAGCGACGCCATCTTGGCCAACGCGACCAATGAAGTCGACCCTGTGACCGAGTTGAGACACGGCGACAGCTGCCGTTGCCGCTGGGCCCCCGCCAACTTCATAGTAATCCTTAGCTACGTATTTACCACCTGTTGTTGGCAGATTCTCTACACGTTGGATTCGGTCTAAAACGGTAATTCCTACACATGCAATTGTCATAGTTGTTCTCTTTATCTCTACATTATTGGGCTGCTGAGTAGCGAGCTAATAGTGTCAGTATATCCAAATTTGTACATTTGGCTGGGACAATAATCACAAAACAACCCAAATGGACACAAAACAACAAAATGTGACATTTGTTACGGTCGGGATGGAAATTAATGTTTATATTGAATGCAACTTAACCACTAACGTGAAGGAAGAAAAAATGTCGACGATTGGTTTTATTGGTCTAGGTCAAATGGGTACACCAATGGCTCTGAACCTAATCAAAGGTGGTCACACATTAAAAGTATTTGATATCAACCAGACTGCTGTTGAACTGTTGGTAGAGCAGGGGGCAGCGGCAGCTGTGTCTCCGGCAGATGCCGCTTTAGATTCTGAGTTTGTAGTAACCATGTTGCCAAATGGTGCGCTAGTAAAAAATGTGATTTTCGGCGACGACGGTGTTATTTCTACCCTGGACAAAAACGCATTACTTATCGACATGTCGACGATTCACCCGCTTGAAACTGATGCTCTAATTAAGGAGATGACGAACAAAGGCTTCTCAATGATGGAAGCTCCTGTTGGCCGCACCTCAGAGCATGCGGTTAAAGGCGAACTACTGATCATGGCTGGCGGCACAAAAGAGCAAGTTGAACGTGCTCAGCCATTGTTTGACTGCATGGGCAATGAGACGGTTGACTGTGGCGGTGCGGGTAAAGGCATTCGGGTCAAAATCATCAATAACTACATGAGTATTGCACTGAACGCTTTGTCTGCAGAGGCAGCTACGCTATCTGAGGCTATTGGTCTTGAGTGGGAAACTGCTATGAAAGTAATGAGCGGAACGCCTGCAGGCAAAGGGCACTTCACTACCACATGGCCGGGCAAAGTATTGTCTGGTGACTTGTCTCCGGTATTCATGATTGATCTTGCTCACAAAGATCTAGGTATTGCACTAGATCTTGCAAACCAGGTTAATGTTCCTATGCCATGTGGCGCTGCATCGCGTGAACTATACAGTATCGCCCGTGCGGCAGGTCGTGGACGCCAGGACTGGACTGCCGTGCTGGAGCAGCTACGTGTAACGTCTGGCTTAGACCCAAAAGTCGGCTAACTTGAAAATACACACAAGGGCAGCAATTTATTGATGTAAATTCAACAATATTTGACATTTACATCATGAATTTTCGTTTTTTAACCCTTTTGGGGTGGCTGCTCTTCCATCTAAAACCCTATAGCCTTCTTTTGTTGTTGAATAAAAGAAGGCTTTTTATTCACTGTTCAATACCGTCAATAGCTGATGCTAAACAACTCGTCAGTTAGTTCATATTTATCTTAAATATTACAGATGCTTGTTGCGCTAAAGCGTTTTAGCTAAAGGATCTTGCTTTGATGGTAATTGATGAAAACCTGTTCTAGATCAACACAATTTTTGCTCATTGCGTATGATGTTTGTACCTAGGTATACGACATAATATCCAGTTATTATTTGTTATTGAGTGTTTTGTGATCGCGTGTACATTTGTGGTAATAAATGTCAATTAATGAACATGAAGTGTTATCTAGCTAACAGAAATTGACAAGTTCGATTGGTAACTTGTCTTTCAACGAAGCAAAAGTCATTAAGACAAAATTCATATAAAGGAACAAAGATAATGCCTTACGTATCTGGTAAAACAATGATTCAAGAAGCGTGGAAAAACGGTTACGCAATCGGCGCTTTTACAGCTCACAACCTTGAAACGATCAAAGCAGTATTACTCGCCGCAGAAGAAGAAAAGTCGCCAATCATGATCCAGATTGGCCAGAAAGCAATTAACGAAATGGGTATGAAGCCACTTCGTGACGCAGTCGATTCATTAATTCAGCATCATCAGATTACGGTCCCAATCTGTATTCACCTGGACCACAGCCGCAAGTTCGAACAATGTATGGAAGCTGCGACTAGAGACTTCCAATCGCTGATGTTTGATGGCTCTGCACTACCGTTTGAAGAAAACATCCGCATTACTAAAGCGGTGGTAGATGTAGCAAATGCACTTGGCTTAGGTGCCGAAGGTGAAATCGGTAAGATCGGTGGCACAGAAGACGATATCACTGTTGATGAAAAAGACGCGATGATCACCACTGTAGAAGAGGCTCTGGATTTCTCTGAACGCACAGGCGTGGATTACCTAGCGGTTTCTATTGGTACAGCACACGGTGTGTACAAAACTACACCTGAACTGAAGTTTGAGCGTCTATCTGAAATTAAAGAAGCAGTTAAAAAACCTATCGTACTGCACGGCGGCTCTGGTGTACCTGATGATCAGGTGGTCGAAGCGGTTAAACGCGGCGTAGCCAAGATAAATGTAGATACTGAACTACGTCAGGGCTTTATCCACGGTGTTCAGGCGCATTGGAAAGAGAATGAAACGGACTACATTCTTGCTGATGTGATGAATACAGGTATTGCTTCTATGAAAGAAGTCGTACAGCACAAAATTCGCCTGTTTGGCTCAAACGGCAAAGCATAATAAAAACAACAACTAAGTTAACTACAGGGTGCCAGGTACCTGGCCCCTTTGACTCTCTAATCCAATAATGGTGATTCTATGTTAAGAGCCATCGAAAATGCGATAAACACGGTAACAACCCCTGTATCTAAGGTGTTGCGTCACGTAGCTGGCATTCTACTTCTGATAATGACGATTATCGTTGTTGCTCAAGTTTTGTTCCGTTATGTCCTCAATATTCCATTGAGCTGGACCGATGAAATGTCGCGATTTCTAATGATTTACATGACGTACCTGTGTCTGCCGTTTGTCTACCTGACGGATAAAAACATTGCGATGACGTTTGTTACTGAAATCCTAGAAAAGAAAGCGCCACGACTTTTTTCGTTCTTAGCTTTACTGGCGCACATTTCGGCAATTTTAGTGTTTGCGGTATGGATTAAGTTTGGCTGGAACTTCTTCCAAACCGGTTCTGTAATGGCAGATAGCCTACCTATCCCAATGTTTTACGTTTACATCATTCCACCTGTAATGATGGGGGTGACCATCCTGTATGCACTACAAAAATGCGTAGCGTCTATTCGTGGCGTACTGGGTGATTTTGAAGATGTATCTCAAACAGCTAAGACAGCTGAATTGTTTGAAGCTCCTGCGGTTGAAGAAGTACCTGCAAAAGAGCCAAAGCAAACGCAGTCACTTGAACCAGAAGCTGCGGCTTAAGAGGGTGTTATAATGGTTTCTCCAATTTTCTTACTCTACTTTCTAATTCTATTAATCATCGGTGTTCCAGTACTGTTCACACTGGGCCTGTCACCTATGATTACTCTGTTCCAAAATGATCAGATGCTGTTCGCGAACATGCTGTACCAGCGTCTTTACTCGGGACTTGATAGCTTCCTGCTGTTAGCGCTACCTTTCTTTATGCTTGCGGGTGAATGCATGACTGCGGGTGGTATTACTCCTCGTATTATCGCTTTCGCTCAGACTATGGTGCAGCACTTGCGCGGCGGTCTTGGGCATGTAGTTATCCTAGCAGCAACTATTTTTGGCGCTCTGACAGGCTCTGCTGTTGCGGCAACATCAGCAATTGGCGGCATGCTGATCCCTGAAATGAAAAAATACAAATATGATACGGGTTACTCAGCAGCACTAACTGCAGCAGCTACGGTTCTTGGTAACATCATTCCTCCATCGGGCATCATGCTTATCTACGCTTTCGTAATGAACACGTCAGTAGCGGCAATGTTCTTGGCTGGTGTAACACCAGGTATCATCTTCTGTCTCGGTTTGATGATAATGAACCACTTCCAGATCCGTAAGTACCCAGATGTTCAGCCGATGGAACGTGCACCTGCAATGGAACGTAAGCAAGCATTTCGCTTAGCGATTCTTCCTTTGCTTACGCCAGTTATCATTCTAGGCGGTATCTACGGCGGTATCTTTACTCCGACTGAAGCAGCCGCTGTTGCAGTAGCCTATGCGATTGCCGTATCACTGTTCATCATCAAGGTGACCAATACTAAAGCAACTTACGCTCTGTTCGCGAAAGTAGCCGTCAACGCAGCGTCAATCCTGATCATTGTGGCGGCAGCAAGTGGGTTTGCGTCTCTGATCAGCCTGTCTGGTGTGTCGAACATGGTTGCTGAAATCATGAACGGTATTACGGACAACCCTTACTTACTGTTTGCAATCATCAACGTTCTGCTGTTCATCATTGGTATGTTCCTCGACGCAGGTCCTGCGATTCTTATCTTCGCTCCGATCTTCGCACCAATCATGATTAACGCTGGCATCGACCCTGTTCACTTCGGTGTGGTGATGTGTGCAAACCTTTCTATCGGTCTGGCGACTCCGCCGATGGGATTAGTTCTGTTCGTGGCATCGGGGGTATCTAAGGTCTCTGTATCTGAAATATCAAGAAAGATTGTTCCATTCCTAATCGTTGAGGCAGCACTGATTTTCGTAATCTCGTTCTTCCCTCAATTGGTTATCGGTCTGCCACAGATGTTCGGCATCATGTAACCAGCAATATAAGACAAATTACCAGCGGCATTTGGTTACCTCTCAGGTGCCGCTGTAGAAACTTCCCTACACAAGGTCAAAAATTATGAAGAAATCAATCCTTACTCTAGTAGCTTCTAGCGTATTACTAGCAACGGGTGCAGTATCTGCAGCAACAGAATTTAACGTCGTTCACTTAACGTCACCGGAAAGCTACAACCATCAGTCGTTGCTGGTATTTAAGAATCACTTAGAGACACGTTCAAATGGTGAAATTAAGGTAAATATTTACGGTTCTGGTCAGCTATGTGGCTCAGGAAAAGAATGTATCGCTGGGGTTCAGGCAGGTATGTTTGACTATTTCCCAACCACAGTGTCTGAAATCGCATACTACTGGAAGCCTGCAGAATCTTTTGACCTACCATACCTTCTGCCAAATGACCGCGTAGCGGAGTGTGTTTACGGTAACGACGAATTTATGTCAGATGTTCGCCAAAACGTTATCAAAAAAGCACCAAATGTGCGCTTGATGATGGTGGCAAACTCAGGTGGCTGGCGTAACTTCGCGACCACCAAGAAGGCCATCAAGACACCTGCAGACGTCGAAGGTATGAAGATCCGTACTGTTCCGGCAAAAGTACAACAAGATCTTGTTAAGCAGTTGGATGGTTCACCAACACCAATCGCTTGGCCAGAGGTATACACAGCGCTGTCAACTGGTGTTGTGGAAGGGACAAAAAATGGCATCGTCGATATCGTACAAAGCCGATTCCACGAGAGTCTGGATTATCTGACTCTGGATGGTCATGCCTACATGGGCGGCGCGTGGTTGATGTCTGACATGAAGTTCAACTCACTTTCACCAGAGCTAAAACGTGTAGTGCTTGATGCCATCGAAGCTCAGCAGCAGTACCTCAACTCGTATCCTAAGCACAATGAATACGCTTCGTACGAAGTATTCAAGCAATCAAACGGAACGATTTACAACCCAACAGTCGCTGAGAAAGAAGCCTTCAAAGCGGCCACTAAGCCAGTTATCGATAGCTGGGCTGCAGCAGCCAATGGAGAAGGTAAACAGTGGTTAGAACGTTTCCAAACGGAAATTAAAACGTGTGAAGCGCAAATCGAAGCGTCATACAACCTAACCATGTAATCAATACCCTGCGAAGGGTGTCAACTAGGCGCCCTTCCTAACAGGAGACAGTAAATGATTAATGATAAAGGCAATTTACAAGCTAAAGCACAGAAGATCCTTTGCGCTCTAGGCGGGATCAAAAATATTGAAGATGGCCAAATTGATAACTGTGCAACCCGCTTGCGCATTCAGGTGAAAGATATGGGCGCTGTAGACGAAAAACTGCTTCGTCGTCAGGGGGCTCTTGGTTTTATCCGCCTACCGGAAAATCAAATTCAGGTGGTGTTCTTTGATGTTCACAATCTGGCTGAAGAATTAAGAACGCAAGCGGTAGGTTAAGCCAATACCGCTCACTTATAGAATCAAAAATAAATTTATAAAGGTAACGTTGAAATGAAATGGATTAATACTCGCTCTCACAACTTTTGGTTAGAAACGGAAACTGACCGCATTTTCGAATTCGGGCGTAACTCAGTGGTACCGAACGGCTTCGGCTGGATTGGTAACAACGGCAAGGTCCGTGAAGAGATGGGTACTCGCCTTTGGATTACCGCGCGTATGCTTCACTGTTACGCTCTGGCGGCTCACATGGGGCGCCCGGGTGCATACGACTTGGTTGAACACGGTATTGCGGCACTTGAAGGTCCTCTGAAAGATAAAGAGCATGGCGGCTGGTTCGCGACTATCGACAACAAAGGCGAAGGCATCATGGATTCGTCTAAACAAGGCTACCAGCACGCATTTGTTCTGTTAGGTGCAGCAAGCGCGGTCACAACTGGCCACCCACGTGCCCAGGCGCTACTAGACGAAGCAATTAACGTTTATGAAAATCACTTTTGGGTTGAAGAGCGTCAAATGTGCTACGAGTCTTGGGATCAAGCCTGGACTGAAACCGAAGATTACCGTGGCGGCAACATGGCAATGCACTCGGTAGAAGCATTCCTGATTGTTTACGATGTAACAAAAGATAAGAAGTGGCTAGACCGTGCTCTGAACATCACTGAGTTTATGATCAACAAGACAGCCAAAGGTCTGAACTATCGTGTCAACGAACACTTTGACTCTGATTGGAAGCCTCTACCAGACTACAACAAAGAAACGCCAGCAAGTCACTTCCGCGCATACGGTGGTACACCTGGTCACTGGATTGAGTGGGGACGTCTGATTTGTCACCTACGTGCAACGCTACAAGAATTAGGTGCGCACTGCCCAGATTGGTTGCTAGAAGACGCAATTGGACTGTTCGACGCAACAGTAAGAGATGCATGGCACGTGGACGGTGCTCCGGGCTTTGTTTATTCAGTTGACTGGGAAGGCAAGCCTGTAGTTCGTGAACGTATCCGCTGGGCTCCGGTTGAGGCAATTGGTACTGCTTACGCACTGTACACAGTGACGGGCGACCAAAAGTACCAAGACTGGTACCGCACATGGTGGGACTACTGCCGTACTTACCTAATCGACTATGAAGGCTGCTCATGGTGGCAAGAGCTGGACGTAAACAACCAGGCAGGTACCAGCGTGGTTTGGGATGGCAAGCAAGACATCTACCATCTAATGCACTGTTTGGTGATTCCTCGACTACCCCTGACTCCAGGCCTTGCACCAGCGTTGGCTAACGGTTTACTAGACTCAACTTGTAAATAAGGCACTCGGTCTAGATTAGAGCACCTCTGGCATGTCGAAGTGCTCACTTTTTAATTGAGCGTAATGTAACTAAGCTTTTCGTTACATTACGCGATTTTCCTACATCCATTCCCCAAAGAACTTCTTTATAGGCTAGATATCAGCCGCAAACTCCCTTGAGTATCAACAATATGGCTATGCATCGAGTTCAGCATGCATTAGAGTTAAATACACTAGCATTATCACAAGCATTATCAGCATTATCAGGACACACACCAAGAATAATCAGGACACACACCAAGAATAGAGTTTAGAAATGAATTATTAAAGCGTGTGTCCCTCCAATTTCAAATAAGGAGAAGCAATTGGTAGAACGGATTAGTTACCCAAATTTACCTCAAATCGCAGGGCCTTATGTTCATGCAACAAAGCACAATGGCACCCTATATCTATCAGGGTTAACGGCTTATGGTACTGATGCTCAATCTCTGGATATGGCTGCTCAAGCTAAGGAGGTACTTAATCAGATCGCGCAGGTTGTTGAGCAGGAAAAACGCTCAAAAAGCGATCTGGTCAAACTGACGATTTTTGTGCGAGATATGTCGAAGCTAACCAGTATTCGAGAGCTGCTATTTGATTTCTACGATGGCTACTTACCAGCGTGCTCTCTTGTTGAGGTTTCGAAATTGATTCATCCTGATTTACTAATTGAGATAGAAGCGGTTGTCGCGCTATAAGAACAACGAATCGGTTTGAACTAGCTCTGATGTTTAAGGCACAATAGCCAGTGAAAGACGTCGTTTCTTTATATACAAGGTTTTGTTTTTATTGGAGTATCGAAAATCATGGATGAAAGAAGTCAGGCCTATCTGGATCAGTATTTAAACTCATTGCCTGCAGAGCTTGCTGCACAGCACACCTCATTTAGTTCAGATTACTATTGTAATGATGAGTATAACGCCAACCTATGCGCTGATCTGATCCTTCGCGGTGAGAAACGTGCGTCATGCAGCATGGAGTATTGGTATCGTCACCAAGGCGAGCCGATGCCTCAGGTCGGCCATCTTCAAGTTGTGACAGACTGGCATGGAAATCCAGTTTGCATCGTTGAAATCAGTTCAGTGAGTACCGCTAAGTATTGTGATGTCAGCGCTGAGTTTGCTGCAGAAGAGGGGGAAGGAGATAAGTCTCTTCAATGGTGGCGAGAAGCACACTGGGACTTTTTTAGTAAAGAGTGTGCAGAACTGGGCATTGAACCGACCCAAGAGATGATGTTGGTGTTAGAACGCTTCAAAGTTGTTTATAAATAATCATTGTCGCTGGCAAATGAGCTATTATGAAAAATCATCGTATCAACAGTCACTTATTGGTTTTTTAACGGAGTAAACCATGAAGCACTTATTGCTATGCATCGCTCTACTGTCACTCGCGGGCTGTTTGGGTATGCCTCAAAACGTTCAACCTGTTAGCGATTTTAAGCTCGATAGTTACCTAGGCAAATGGTACGAAGTGGCTCGTTTAGATCATTCGTTCGAGCGTGGTTTAAGCGATGTGACTGCCGAATATGTCATGCGCCCTGACGGTGGCGTATCGGTCATCAACCGTGGCTATTCTGCTGAGAACAAAGAGTGGAAGCAGGCTGAAGGAAAGGCCTACTTCGTCAACAGCGAGAATGAGGGCTATCTGAAAGTCTCGTTTTTTGGCCCTTTTTATGGCTCATACGTGGTGTTTGAATTAGAAAAACAGAATTACGACTACGCATTTGTATCAGGTCCAAATACCGAGTATCTGTGGTTATTGTCGCGCAAGCCAGACGTCAGCCCTGATGTCAAAGCAAAGTTTGAGCGATTGGCTCAGCAGAATGGGTTCAACGTGTCAGAGCTTATTTACGTCGAGCACAAGTAAAACTCACAGTGTTTAAAAGATAGGAAGCCCAAGTGGCTTCCTATCTGTCGGTGACAAAGCGAGCGCATCAATGCGAATGATGCAATAGCCCTGCTGAAATCATCGTAGCGGTGGCGATTTCCTGACATCGCTTGGTGTTTACACAGCTACCCGAAGCGACGTTTTGAGCACTTGAATATACCGTTTGACCTTCTTTTATCGTTTCCAACACTTTGATATCAGCCAGTGTTTCAGGTTTTGCTGTTAGTGGATTCTCAGACAAAATAACTAGGTCAGCGAGTTTACCTACTTCTAGTGATCCTTTATTTTTCTCTTCTTTGTATTGAATCGCTGCCCACAAGGTTTGCGATTTCAATCCGTCTAGTGCCGAGACACGTTGTTTTGGCCCCAACACATGACCAGTACGACTGACACGATTAACGGTTGCGGAATAGACTCGCATGGAATTAGGCAGAGCTACAGGCGAATCATGGTGCGAGGTATAGATCATTCCCAAGTCTCGCGCCCAACCTGTAGGGGAGATATTCTCTGCACGTCCTTTGCCCAAAACAGAGTTCATGTGCCAATCACCCCAATAGAAGGTATGCATTGGAAAAAACGAAGGAAATACGCCCAATTGTTTAAATCGCTCAACCTGATCTTTACGAGCAGTCTGAGCATGTATCGCGACAAAGCCTCGGTCTGCGATACCATGGATTTTTTCACTTGCTTCAATTCCGTTAAGTAACTGGTCAATCGCGGCATCACCGTTGACGTGGGTTAACAACTGCCATCCATTGCGTTGCGCCAACTCAATGAATTCGGCAGCTTTTTCATCACTCATGCTTGGATAACCTTTGTAGCCTTTCTCTTGACCAACTGGTGGAATGAGATAGGGTTTTGTTAGCCACGCGGTTTTGCCCTGAGGAGAACCATCGAGGTTTAGCTTAGCGCCTGCCACTCGGAATCCATTAGAATACTCGCTTGAGTAATACGGTGGAGCAATGGCTTCTTTAGCTACTTGAATATCAGGATACGCGGCCACATCGATCGGGAGTTTTCCTTGTTGAGCTAAGTCATACATGGTTTTCACGGCAGACGTCGAAGCACGCCCTTCTTGTGCGGTGGTGTAACCAAAACTCGCGTATAACTCCATACCCGCTTTAAAAATAACTTCATTTTCTTTTGCGTTGAGTTTGGCCATTAGCGGCAGTAAGGTGCCAAAGAAAGCGGTCTCCTCTAGTACCCCATTAGGTGTTTTTCCGTCGCTCTCTCTGCGAATTTTCCCCCCATCTGGGTCGGTACTTTCTGCTGTTAGGCCTGCGAGTTGCAATGCTTTGCTGTTCAAGGTTGCTAAGTGCCCGGACTGATGAATAATCAGTATCGGTAGCTCTTTAGACACCACATCCAACTCCTGACGAGTAGGATGCCTTTGTTCTTTTAGCTGTGAGTCATCATAGCCAAAGCCTAGAATGATTCCATGTTTGCTGTTTTCAGGCTTTGCAACCCAAGAGCTTAGTGCTTTTTGTAAGGATGAGATGTCACTTACGTTGCCGTCTGGAGCGGAAAGTAAGTTGGCAGACAACGCTTGAACCCCAGTGTTAAAAACATGTCCATGACCATCGATAAAGCCAGGTATCATGGCTTTTCCATCTAAATCAACAATATTGGTATGATCATCTCGCAACGCCATCAGTTCTGATTTTTTACCAACCGCTAAGATGCGACCATTTTTAATCGCGATAGCTTCAGTGGTTAGGTTGGAGTCGTTAACGGTAATGATATCGCCGCCAACATAAATAGTATCTGCGAATGGCTTTGTTGGACTAGACGCCACTGCCGTACCACTGACAGAGAGTAGTGCTAGCACTAAAGGTGAAATTCTCATGATGTTTTCCTCTAAGGAACTGCGATGTAAGAAATGATAATCGACAAAAAGTGTAGATTAATCAGATAGGTTTTTCGCATTTCAATTTGGAAAATTTCGTTCAAGTGCAAAAAGCGAGACAAAAATAATGAATTTTATGTAGGAATTTGAAACCTTTTGCTAAACAGAGGTGATGTTGTCCATTTACGAGTCAGCTCAAAGCGTTGAATAATTACGATTTACAATGTAAATCGCCTCAAGCTTTCGCTTGAGGCGATTTGTTATTTAAAGCAGACTTCTGCCCAGCGCGCGAGCCCAGCGGTCACCGAGCCAAAGTAGTTGCCACTGACAACCTGAATGTTAGGCAGGGTTTGTTGAACAGCGTTACGCAAAATAGGAGAGCGAGCGGAACCGCCAGTCATAAAGATAGCATCAGGCGTGACGCCACCTTGTTCAACGGCTTCTTTGACCAGTTCTGCCATCTTCTGTTTTGGTGACTCGATCGCATTGGTCATGTCCTCAAAACTGATATCCACTTCCAACTGTTCTGATAACAGCTGCATTGTTGCGCGATAGTGAGGATGATCAGAAAGCGCAATTTTGGCTTCCTCCGCCTGACGTACCAAATGATAACCTAGGGTTTCATTGAACACTTCGATCAGGCGTAATAGCTTTTCGGGTTCTTGAGCATCTTTATGCAGCTGTTTTAACGTCGCTAGGTTTGAACGGGAGTAGAAGTCCGCCTGTGCGTCTACGCTGTTGATTGCTATCGGGTTCCAGAACTGAATGGTCGGCATCACGATGTCAGAGGTCGTTTTACTGCCTAAACCAAAAGGAGTCATCAGCTGTTTAAACGCCAGTGCGATATCTAAGTCGTTTCCGCCTACACGTTGACCGCTATGCGCCAGCAGGCTTTGAGTACGGTCAGACTGTCCGCGCCAGTTTGGTCCCATCTCGATCAAGGAACAGTCGGTCGTACCACCACCAATATCAACCACTAATATGGTTTTGTTTTCAGTGAGTGAGGCTTCATATTCTAGGCCAGCGGCGACGGGTTCAAACTGAAATTCGATGTTCTTAAAACCTGCACGAGTCGCTGCTTTGCGTAGGATCTCTTCGGCCTGACGGTTAGCTGCTTCGCTATCACGACCGTGGAAGTTCACTGGGCGACCAATGACTGTGTCAGTAATGATTTGTCCGGCGTCTTGCTCTGCATTGCGTTTGATGTTGTCCATCATGGCGCACACCAGATCCTCGAAAAAACTGATTTGTACATCGCGCAGCCCCGATGTGCCAAGGAAAGATTTTGGTGATTTTACATAGTAGCTTTCGCTTGGGTCTTGTAGGTAGTGATCAAGTGCAGCCTGACCAAAGGCCACTTCTTCTGCGACAAACTCAACTCCGTCTTCGCGGTTTAAGTTAATTGCACGGCGAAGCACTTGTTCGCCAATAGCATCAAGTGGTTTGATATCGCGGAACTTAAACAGATATTCTGTAACTGCCTCACGAGTCGGTGCCGATAAGGTAGAAGGAATGTAAACGCTGTCCCCTTCCAGTTTGAGTAGCTTTGGTTCACCTTGCTCAATTTTCGCTACCGAGCAGTTTGCCGTTCCATAGTCAAAGCCAATAAACATTCGAACCTCCTACCATTGAAAAAAGGTCGGCAATGTTACCGCAATGGTGTAGTGAATGCTATTGGCGGTTTTGTTAAAACTCAGGTTAAGTCATCTTTGCTGAGTTGAACACTTAGCCACGAGAGTGCTGCTATGTCGATGCTTGCAGAGTATAAATCTGATCGAGGTTATTGAGGATAAAATCGATAAAGGCACGAATATGAGGTTTCGGGTACTGGGTTGTCTTATACAGAGCGTAGATCTCTCCACTTCGGTTCTCCCCATATGAAGCATGCCACTCTGGTAATAGGTGTACCAGTCTGCCTTGTTGCAGATAGGGTTTGACCATCCAGTCGGACAGCAGTAACACGCCAGTGCCTTGTAGTGCACCCCATAGTACAGGGGAGCCCCCTCTTGAACTTAGGTTGCCTGTGACCATCACCTGTTTGTTTACTTTACCATGCTGGAAGTGCCAGTGACTTCGTTGGCGTTTTTGGCTGATGAGTAAGCAATTGTGATCGGCCAGGTCTTCGGGGGCGGTGATCTCGGGATGGTTATTGAGGTAGTCAGGGGAAGCGACCAGCAGGGTTTGATTGGTCATCAGTTTGCGAGCTCGTAAACGGCTGTCTTTAGGTGAGCCGATGCGGATGGCTATATCGATATTTTCGCTGTTGAGATCGACGACCTTATTATCCAGCTCAAGCTCGACTTTGACTTTTGGGTATTGCTGCAAAAACTTAGGGATCAAAGGGGCTAGGAAGATATTGCCGAAACTCTCAAAGGCGGAGATGCGTAATAGCCCTTCCGGTTGACGATGGGTTTTCTTCATCTCTTCAACCAGAGTGTTAGCGTTGTCGAGCAGTGGCAGCGCCTGTTGGTGAAAGTACTGGCCTTCTTCGGTGAGCAGTAGTTGTCGCGTGCTGCGCCTGAACAGTGTGGTTTTGAGTTGGGCTTCGAGGTTGTCTATGTTTCTCGCCACCGATGAAGGTGCCATGTTCAACACGCTGCCAGCCTGAGAAAAACTGCCTGACTCGACCACTTGATTAAAGATTCGGATTAGGTCTAACACTGTCTTACCTCGCCTTTGCGTTTTGTGCAAAACTGAATCGATTAGGTTAGGTATTCTGCATAAATATAGATTGAATCACAATGGCGGTGAATTTTCGAACAATCACCTAAAGGAACAGACTATGACTACACGAATCAATATTGCTCAAGTGGAACCCAAAGCGTTAACGGCGATGTTAAGCGTAGAGGGTTATGTAGCTGAAGCCCGCTTGTCGGCGTCGCTTAAGAAGCTTATAAAGCTGCGTGCCTCGATGATTAACCAGTGCGCTTACTGTATTGAAATGCATGTGACCGAAGCGGAGAAGCTGGGTATTGATGCTAAAAAGCTGTTTGCTCTGTCGGCATGGAAGGAGTCGCCGCTGTTTGACGCTGAAGAGAGAGCGGTACTGGCACTGACTGATGAAATGACACTGATTGCGAAAGGTGGAGTGTCTGATGAGGTTTACCAAATCGCGCGTGAATATCTTGGTGAGGAGTTGTTGGCGCAGGCGATGATGCAAGTGATCATGATCAATGCCTGGAACCGTTTTGCGGTGGCAACAAAAATGACCCATGAGCAGTAAGCAGGTGGCAGGTTAAATCGCTTTCATCTATAATCCTTGCGCTTTTATCCGGGACACCCCTATTTCACTCTGGAAAGATTATGATTTCGAAAAACCAACTTAAATTACTTCGAGCTTTAGGCCAAAAGAAACAGCGCAAGGCGCATGGTCTGTTTTTGGTTCAGGGTGAAAAGAATGTCCTTGAGTTGGTCAACAGCACTCTGTCGGTGAAGTATGTGTTTGCTACCAGTGAATTTTTAGCGCAGCACAGCCAAGAGTTAAGTGGTTTCGAGTGTATAGAAGCTTCGCTCGATGACCTTACTAAAGCGAGTACGCTGGTGAGTAACAATGCGGCGATTGCTGTGGTTGAGATCCCAAGTGTAGAAGTGCCAAAGGCGCAAGGGTTGATGATTGCTTTGGATGGTGTTTCGGATCCGGGTAATCTGGGCACCATTATTCGCGTTGCTGACTGGTATGGCATTAAGCACATTATTGCCAGTACGGATTGTGCTGATCCTTATAATCCAAAAACGATCAGCGCGACCATGGGTAGCTTTGGTCGTGTGACAGTTAGCCAGTTAGACTTGCCTGAGTATCTGGAACAAGCGAAATTGCCTGTTTATGGTGCGTTTTTAGAGGGTGAGAGCGTGCATAAAACTGAGTTTGCTGCGCAAGGTATTTTATTGATGGGCAGTGAGTCTCACGGCATTCGCGAGCAAACGGCAAAATACGTCACTGATAAGATTACTATTCCCGCTTTCGGTGGTGCCGAATCATTGAATGTGGCAATGGCGACGGGAATTATTCTCGATAACCTGCGTCGTCAGCACAGCTAAGACGCAGCGTATCAAGTCGCGAGAGAGGAGTGAATCGCTCGCTTCTATTTTTCCAGCATGTCTAGTTTGTTAGGCACGCCATTCCATTTTTCTGCTTCGTCCATGGCTGGTTTGACTTCCGTTTGAACTGGCCACAATTCTGCCAATTCCGCATTTAACTGAATGTAGATGGTTTGATCATCTGGCACTTCGTCTTCTTGAAAGATCGCGTGTGCATCACATTCGTCAACACATAGACCACAATCGATACATTCAATCGGGTTGATCACCATAAAGTTTGGCCCTTCATGGAAGGCATCAGCAGGGCATACCGCAACACAGTCAGTATATTTACATTGGATACAGTTATCCGTTACCACAAACGCCATGACGATCCGCTCTTTAGTTAGTCAAAATTGAAGAATGGGGATAATACTCATCCCAAGGCAAAATTCAACATTCTATGCAGTGAATCTTCGTGTAAATGAGTTCACCAAACTGATTTTAGTATGACAGACAAATCAATTTCTCGTAAAATGCGCGCCATTGTGAGCTCGCCTTTTCGGCTTGGCTAAGACACCTATGATTACGAGACATCTACATGATACGTTTAAATGAACTCAAGCTTCCTCTTGATCACGAGGAAGGGGCGTTAATCGCTGCTATTACAAAGAAACTTGGTATTTCAGCTGACCAAGTTATCTCTTTCAATATCTTTAGACGTGGCTACGATGCTCGTAAGAAAGCGAACATCCTACTTATCTATACTCTGGACGTTGTGGTCGAGAACGAAGCAGCATTGCTTGAGCAGTTCGTTAGCGATCCGCACGTTAAACAGACGCCAGATATGGAATATAAGTTTGTCGCTCAGGCACCTAAGAACCTAACAGAGCGTCCAGTTGTGATCGGTTTTGGTCCTTGTGGTCTATTTGCCGGCCTTGTTCTCGCGCAGATGGGTTTCAACCCTATTATTGTCGAGCGTGGTAAAGAAGTACGTGAGCGTACTAAAGATACGTTTGGCTTTTGGCGCAAACGCACCCTAAATACAGAATCAAACGTACAGTTTGGTGAGGGTGGTGCAGGTACTTTTTCTGACGGTAAGCTATACAGCCAAGTGAAAGATCCAAACTTCTACGGTCGTAAAGTGATCACTGAGTTTGTTGAAGCTGGCGCACCAGAAGAGATTCTATACGTCAGTAAGCCACATATTGGTACCTTTAAACTGGTTACCATGATTGAGAAAATGCGTGCGAAAATCATCGAGCTAGGTGGTGAAATTCGTTTTAGTACTCGTGTCGATGACATCCACATGGATGGTGAACAGATTACTGGTCTTACATTGTCAAATGGTGAGCAAATTCATTCACGCTATGTTGTTCTTGCAGTTGGTCACAGTGCTCGTGACACGTTTGAGATGCTGCATGATCGCGGTGTTTACATGGAAGCGAAACCATTCTCTGTGGGATTCCGTGTCGAACATAAACAGTCGATGATTGATGAAGCTCGTTTTGGACCAAACGCAGGAAACCCAATTCTTGGCGCCGCGGATTACAAACTGGTTCACCATTGTAAGAATGGCCGTACTGTGTACAGCTTCTGTATGTGTCCGGGCGGAACGGTAGTGGCGGCGACTTCAGAAGAAGGTCGAGTTGTTACTAACGGTATGAGCCAATACTCACGTTCAGAGCGCAACGCAAACAGTGCTATCGTTGTTGGTATCGACCCTGAGCGCGATTACCCTGGAGACCCACTTGCAGGTATTCGTTTCCAGCGTGAACTGGAATCAGGAGCTTACGTGCTAGGCGGTGAAAACTATGACGCACCAGCTCAGAAGATCGGTGACTTCCTTAAAGGTCGCGATCCAAGCCAGATTGGTGATGTTGAACCTTCATTTACACCAGGTATCAAGCTGACTGACATCTCGAAAGCATTGCCAGATTTCGCAATTGAAGCAATCCGTGAAGCCATTCCAGCGTTTGATAAGAAGATCAAAGGGTTTGCCTCGGAAGATGGTCTACTAACCGGTGTAGAGACTCGTACGTCTTCACCAGTGTGTATCAAACGTGGTAAAGACTTCCAGAGCATAAACCTTAAAGGCTTCTACCCTGCTGGTGAGGGTGCTGGCTACGCGGGTGGTATCTTATCTGCTGGCATCGACGGTATTAAAGTCGCAGAAGCGCTAGCAAAAGCAATGGTAGCAGACGCAGAAAACGCTTAATTCCCCACCTTTAAGCCACAGACAACAGATATTAAGGCTCTTAAATTGCTAAGGGCCTTTTTTGTTACTGTTACAGGGACAGGCACCAGAAGAAGTTGTTGAAGAACCTTAAGGACTGAACATTAAGGACAGACACCATAACGAGTTCAGCTATGTTTGGTGAAAGTTGCTTTGCTAGTCGTGGGTTTTATCAACGCACTTTGAGATTCATTCCAATATTGCAGCGATTTTAGTGTTGGTTAGGTCTTATGGGGATTCTTGAGGTATTGAGAAGCGCTAAACCCGTCAGGTTTAGTTAGAAATCATAAGTTTAGCACTAAAACTAACTGTCCAATCGAAACAAATTAATTCGTTTTCTATTAAACACGTGCTTGGCCATTATTGCGCTCGTGATACAGCCTATACTGGTCGTCCGGCGACGTTCTAACTCTGTACAAGCATTAAGCCACTTTCGCTTGTAGATATTCAAACGCTCTAATATTGGTGGAATGCTTCTACTTAGCTGGGCTTTGCCCTCTCGGAATTGACGTGCAGTCCAGTCAACCAGTTCAATATACTCGATAAGTCGAAATGGAATACCATCGAGTTGAATGTCTGCCGAATTGCCTATAAATGGATGGAGGTAAGGCGCCGTTTCTTGCTGATTGTTTAGTGCCTCTATTCTCGCTTGAATCGATGTATAGTCTGAGGCCTCTGGCGTCTTCGCTATCCCTGCTCTTAATGGATTTAAATCAACGTAAGCCATGGTGGCAGCAAGTGCTTGTTCATCAAGCAAGGCCTGACTTTTAAAACGACTTTCCCAAAAATGGCCTTTACACTCGTCCTCTTTGTTCGCTTGGCAAGCAATGTCAAAGTTGAGCTCTTTCATAAACCAACTGAGGTTCCATAACCGTTCTCGCCACGACTCAATAATAGTCATACATGCTTCGACTTCAACATTATTGGTGAGTTGCCCATCTAACCACCTCGTTATTAAACTTGGCAACTTGTGGTCTTGCTTCCAACGCTCAACCACTTCTTGATGAGATAAGTTTAGGGCTTTTGAACAATTGATATGCACAACTAGATGATAGTGGTTGGCCATGATGGCGTAAGCGCAGATATCGATGCAATAGACTTGCGATAGCGCCAACATCTTTCTTTTAATCCAATCCCGTCGGTGTTCATAGCACTGCTGGGTAACGGGGTCTTTTCCACATAGAAAACTTCGTCTGACACAGCGAGAAACGCAATGATAGTAAGGTGTGGCATCGACACACAGTTGGTGTTTTCTGGCGATTGTCATCTTTTTTCCCAAGTAGTGTTTGATTCACTTAGGTTAAGAAAGTCGCCTACATGCGACAATCTGGAATAATCCAGCCTTCCACGGAGGTATCAACAACTCATACCATTTTCATCCTTTATGGTGTGTGTCCACTTAACCTCTACTTAACCCAGCACGTATGTCCTTTTAGTTGCTTTTAAGTTTAGGTGTGGTTTTAAGGCGTGTGTCCCAATAAGAAAAAAGCGAGTTTTTGGGCTTGCTTTGTGATGATTAACTTTCCATGACTAGATTGTTGTCGCCTGTTGTTTCTTCTACCTCGGGCTCTGCTGCTAACGCTTCTCTTAGGTTATTGAACAAAACGGGTAAATCGTTTCTATAAAACCCAGGGGTGAAACCATCGGTCCTCGGTGGTAATGAGTGGATGAAACGGCTCATTATGTCTTTTGTTGATTCGCTGATTTCTTCTTCGTTGATGAGTCTCGGGAAGACGTTTTCGTTGATGATACCAAGCAAATCGCCGATTAGCTCCGCGTAGCTTGTGACATTTTCACGGGTCATTGACTGATAAACGAAGTAGTAATTCGCCACTCGATAAAGTGCGTCTCCCTGCTTTTGAGAAATGCATGTTGAATCCACCATGATGCTGATGTCATCTTTTAATCTCAACTTGAGCTTATCGACTTGTACCGACAATGTCTTTTTGGTGATGAGTTGTTCTTTTTGACGCTGATTAACATGAAAGAAGTAAAAAGTGAGAAGCAAAAGTAACACGATAAGAAGTGCCACAATGATAAAAACAAGCATAGAGAACCGAGTAAAATGAGGCTTATGAGGGTGAAACATGGAACAAAGCTTATAGAATCGCGTTAGCGGAATCAAAAGATACGCTTTGAATTTAGACTAACTACTCATCTAAACCTGATGATTGGTCATTATATAGCCATAAAGTGGTGCTGACTTTCGCTGCTACGATTTATTCAAATGTCCAAGAAAAACCAGAACTGTAGCTCCCGTTGGGGCTCGGCTTGAAATAGGTTTGCACGTGCCCACCATTATTATGGTGTGTGTCCCCCTACAATGATGATGTGTGTCCTCCTACAATGATGATACGCCTTGCTACTCACCCTCAAGTTAATCCATTAGGGAGGATTTGCCTGTCCTGTCTGCTGATAAAATCACCACTTCACGGCGGAAAAAGGACTTAACAATGAATCAGCGTCAAAAGGAACAACAGCAATTTGAACTCAGTGGTGAAAACCTCGTTGTTGGCGAGATGGAAAAATGCCCAATCGATCTCGAGCAACTGGCCTCAACCACCAGTGATAGCCCTTATGTCGTTGAAACTTTTCAAAGCGGCCTTACCGCTGAAGTATTTCGACTTCGCTTCGCTGGCAAAGATTACACTCTGAAGAAAAAGCGTCCAGTTGCCAAGGTACAAAATCTGGATGGTCAATTTTCGTTTTTGAATGAAGTACAACGTCGTGCTGATTTACAGCGCCACAAAGATAATCCGGCAACGAGCGATGCGTTTGAATGCATAGTCCCGACCGTTTATGCCGACTATCGGCTTGGGATAATTTTGTCTGAGTGGATTGAAGCCGAGCCTATCAGCAAGATTACGCACTCACTGCTTGAGCAACTGTTTTCGACGTTAACTGCCTGTGAAAGGATTGGACTGTTTGAGTGGGATCTCTGTGCAGGAAATTTGCTGGTGGATGCGAATGGCAAACTATGGCTATTCGACTTTGGCTATATGTACCGTTTTGATCCTTTGAATGAGCTGAATAGTAATGGAATGAGCGACCCTCTGTTTGAACTTTGCGAACGTTTCGAGACGCGCTTTCTCTCCGGTTGGTTTTTGGAGCAGGGTTATTCCATTTCTCAGTCATTGTCAGTGTTTAGAAAAGTGAAGCGTCAGGCACTTAAAGCTCTGACCTTGCACTTTGAATGGTTGCAAAATCAAAACGCTAGCAAGCCGGTGTTGATGGCAAAGCGCCAGCAAATCACAGACTATCAAATCGCCTTGGCTAATGAGCGAAAGTTAAAGCAGTTGTTTGAGGTGGAAATGTTCCGCTCACATGTGCTGGATATCGAAGATGACTTGGCGGGGAGAAGCTGCACGCCTACTACCATTAAACGAGTTGAGGCTGTGTTGGCGATGATTAAAGACGCTTACCCGATGCTTAATGAGAAAGGGGCGTTGTTTTATCACAATCACGGTAAGAATCAGGCTGAGCTGATAGACTCCTACCAAACCGCTCTGAGTTTGGTTAAGCAGTATCAGATTTAGAGGATGATGCTCAGTAGAGGCTACTGAGCATTTTGCATCTCAACCAAACCGCCAGCATTGTGCAGATTAGTAAACCCTTGAGAAACTAAGTATTGATAGGCTTGACCTGAGCGGTTTCCGCTCCGGCAGTAGAGGACGATTTGTTTCTCTTTGTCGATGTTGGCAAAGTGCGTTGCCAGTTGAGATAGGGGGTAGTTGACAGCGTTGTCTAGGTGCCCAGCTTCGAACTCCTGCGGGGTTCGAACATCGACGATTAATGCACCCTGCTTGATCCACTGCCAGCCAATATCGGCACGTTCTGAAGCGATGGATGGAACACTAAAGACCGCCATGGCCACCAGCAACAGAATGATCAATTTTTTCATCTTGATTGAGTTCCTTAATTGTCGTTGCCTTAAGCATATCCAATTCTCCAAAATTAGCCGCGATGCAATTCACAGATGTTTGCTGATAATTTAAATAGTTTAAACGCTTGTCTATACTCCATTCTAGCTAGGCTACTACAGTGTACTGCTGTCCCTAATCCCCCCGTTATTTATAATCAGCAAACTAAGTGAGTGATGCGTGCCTCAGAGAGTCCGTTGGCACGCGAGTGGGTCGGGATAGTAGCGCTAGGTGCGACCTAACATCCTTAGCAGAATGCTATCTCTCTTCACGAAATGGTGAAGCAGGCTTGCCGAGACATGGAGTAGCAAGAGCACGGGTAGTAACGTTTCTCCAGCAAATTCATGAATCCCTTCTCCTAAATTCTCTAGCCACTCTATTTCGTTACCGGGGAGCATTAGCGGTAAACCAAATAGACTTAAACCGTCACCTTCTCCAAGGGTTAACGCAATGCCTGATAATGGCAGAAGGACGGTGAGTGTCAGCAAGGAATAGAGCACTATTTTAGCCGCTATATCTTCCAGTTTGCCTCGCGGCGCAACAGGTTGTGGCATACCAACCATGAGTCGTGCGATCAGTCTAGGGATACTCACTGCCAGCACCAGTATGCCGAATGATACGTGAGCGTTGAACAAGAGGTTGCTGGGGTCATCATCCATGATGAGTCCTGATACTAAGACCAAAATCATGCCAATTCCACTTAGCCAATGAAACCAGATCATTGGCGTTGATATTGCTCTGTTTGGATTGCTGTCCATGTTTTTTCTCCATGCTTAAAGTGTGGATATTTTGCATCGACAGAGATGAATTGCTGATGAATGCTTTATTCAGGAAACGAATGACCTAAGAAAAGGCGAGTGAATAGCGTGCCAACCTGGTTATTGTCAGATTGGCACTGAGTGAGTACGAATGTTCAGTTACTCACCGAGGGCTTTTTTAGCTAAACGGGAAGCCGCTCGTTTATGGCGTTCGATCAGTTGACGAATATCGACATGCGTAGGGTCACGAAATGTGTATGTTGACCACTAGCCTGAATCTTGTATCAGGCCAGTGGTGTGTTTGATTGAAATAATTGCGGCTAATCAGGCTTAGATGTAGATAAGCTTGGCAACAAAGACGACCGTCAGGAAGTACATTGAGATGGAAACATCTTTTGTCTTACCGGTTGCGACTTTGAGCACGGTATAGGTGATAAAACCAAGTGCGATACCGTTAGCAATTGAGAAGGTGAGAGGCATCATTAGCGCGGTGATGGCGGCTGGTGCTCCGTTGGTGAAATCCTTCCAATCGACGTGCTGCATACTGCTCATCATAACGAAAGCAACATAGATCAGAGCACCGGCGGTTGCGTACGCTGGGATCATGCCGGCGAGAGGCGAGAGGAAAATCGCCGCGAGGAAAAGAACCGCAACCACAATCGCAGACAAACCTGTACGAGCACCAGCGGCAACGCCCGCAGCACTTTCTACGTAACTGGTTACTGGCGGGCAACCCACGCATGCACCAGCAACACTTGAGATCGAATCTGCTTTTAACGCCTTGCTAAGCCCTTCAATTCGGCCTGTTTCTTTATTGACTAAATTGGCACGTTCAGCAACGCCCATTAGTGTGCCAGCCGTATCAAACATATTCACGAACAAGAATGCCAGAATAACGCTGACCATAGAGATGTTGAATGCACCAGCAATGTCCATTGCCATAAAGGTAGGAGCGATACTTGGTGGTGTGGCAAAGAAGCCATTGTAATGGACTAGCCCTAACATCATGCCGATAACGGTGACACTGAGAATACCGATCAATACGGCACCAAACACCTTGCGCTCACTCAGTACAGCGATGATTAGGAAAGCGATCGCAGCGAGCATAGCATCGGGTTTTGTAAAGTCTCCCAATGAAACCAAAGTAGCTGGGTTTTCGACAACGATACCTGCGGTTTTAAGACCAATCAGACCAAGAAATAGGCCAACGCCGGCAGTCATAGAGAAACGTAAACTCTCCGGAATACTTTCGATAATCCATTGTCGGATTTTGTAGAAACTCATACCGACGAATAGAATACCGGACAAAAATACCGCGCCGAGTGCAACTTCCCAGCTGTAACCCATTTCACTGACTACGGTGAACGAGAAGAAAGCATTGAGCCCCATGCCTGGTGCTAGACCAACTGGCCAGTTCGCAAAGAGCCCCATAAGTAGACAGCCGATCGCCGCACCGATACAAGTTGCGACGAATACCGCCCCAGAATCCATTCCTGACGCAGCCATAATTTGTGGGTTGACGAAAATGATGTACGCCATGGTCGCGAACGTGGTGATCCCCCCGATCATCTCGTTTTTCACGCTGGTTCCATGTTCTTTCAGTTTAAAAAAGCGCTCTAGTAAGCCACCGGCTTGGCTTTCGCTGTTAAGCACTTCTGCTTTGCTTTCATTCATGTCAGCAAGTCCTTTTGTTTTGGTTTTTCTGAAATTGAATACCGCACTCTGCATTAGGATGTTTTGTTACCGAAAGGTTTATCTGCAGACTCCAATTCTCCTGATGTATTAATGTATTTGACGTTGTTAGATTGCTGGGTATTAGCTGCCTCTATAGGTCGAGAAGCTATATGGTGAAACCAGCAGTGGTACATGGTAGTGAGCGCCTTCTTCACCAAGACCAAAACGAATCACCACGTCATCTAGGAAAGGAATATCCCCTAAATCGACATCTCGCTTGCGGTAGTAGTCTGCGACATGAAACACCAACTGATACTTTCCTGTTGTGAAAGTGTCACCTTCAAGAACGGGTTCATCGGTTCGCCCATCAAAATTTGTTGTGACTGTTTTAATCTTGGTGAGGGAATCTCCTTCCACACGAAACAGCTCAACTTGAATCTCGGCACCTGGAACACCGTGCATTGTATCCAATACGTGAGTGGTTAATTTGCCCATAATTGTTAATTGCGCCTAGCGCTCTCCTTAGTTTTGGTTAACGTCAAATTGTATACAAAGAGGTATTCAGTTCGACTTTTGATAACTATATATGTACACAAAATATTCGGTTAGTAAAGCATGTTGTTATAAATTTGTTACTAATGAAGGCGGGGTAAAATCAATTTTGTGAGATGAAATCGTTGTCTTATGGCTATGGTTATAATTGTAAGTTTATGAATAAATTGAATTTGTATCTTTAATTTAACTTTAACAACAAAATCTTTACATTGAGATAATTTATTGTATACAATGAATGTGTGAGATTGAGAAGGTGCCAATTGAGCGCATCTTGTATTTAAGGAGAGCCTGAATGGATAAGGAATATTCGCGAGACCTGATTGGCTATGGTGCGAATCCACCTGACCCTAAATGGCCAGGCGGCGCCCGTGTCGCTGTGTCATTTGTCTTGAATTATGAAGAAGGTGGTGAACGCTGTCTGCTCCACGGAGATGATGAATCCGAAGCATTTTTGTCTGAGATTCCCGCTGCTCAACCGATTAAAGGGGAACGTCATATCAGCATGGAATCTATCTATGAATACGGTAGTCGAGCTGGTGTTTGGCGTGTACTAAAGCTGTTCGATGAGTATGAGATTCCGTTAACAGTGTTTGCGGTTGCCATGGCTATTGAGCGACATCCTGATGTGGCTAAAGCTATGGTGCAAGCCGGGCACGAAATCTGTAGCCATGGCTATCGCTGGATTGACTATCAATATATGGATGAGTCTCAAGAGCGTGACCATATGATGAAGGCGATTGAGATCATCAAGCAGTTGACTGGAGAACGTCCACTTGGTTGGTATACCGGTCGAACAGGCCCGAATACGCGCCGCATTGTGGCCCAAGAAGGGGGCTTTCTCTATGACTCAGATGCTTATGATGATGACTTACCTTACTGGCATACAGAAACTGGAACCCCGCAACTGGTGATCCCTTACACACTCGATGTGAACGATATGCGATTTGCAACGGTGCAAGGTTTTAACTCTGGTGAGCAGTTTTACCAGTATCTGAAAGATACCTTTGACACATTGTACGCCGAGGGTGAGACCGCACCGAAGATGATGTCGGTAGGTTTACACTGTCGTTTGATTGGCCGTCCAGGGCGAATAGCTTCTCTGAAACGCTTTCTCGAATACGTAAAACAACATGACGATGTTTGGTTATGCCGCCGTGTTGATATTGCTCGCCATTGGCATGAGCACCACCCATACACACCACTAAAGGAGAAATAAAAAATGGCGGAATTTCGTTTTTGCAAACCATCGACAATGGAACGTACGGAATTTGTCACTCACTTTGGTGATGTGTATGAACACAGTCCATGGGTTGCGGAATCTGTGTACGATCAAGGCTTAAGTGACAAAGATGATCAGATCGCCAATCTACACCTAAGAATGGCGAATACCTTGCTCGAAGCGGATAAACAGCAGCAACTCGATCTTATTAATGCTCACCCAGATTTAGCTGGGCGAGCAGCAATCAACGGAGAACTCACTGCGGCGTCTACCGCAGAACAAGCGGGTGCGGGTATTGATCAGTGCTCAGCTGAAGAGTTTGAAAAATTCACCACGTACAACAACAGTTACAAAAGTCGCTTCAACTTTCCCTTCATCATGGCAGTGAAAGGGGCCAATCGTTACCAAATTCTTGAGTCGTTCGAGAAGCGATTAGGCAATGATAGTGAAACTGAGTTTGCTACTGCGATTCAGGAGATCAATAAGATTGCCCTGTTTCGTCTGCGAGATATGTAAGTCACAGAGCTGGCGACTATCACGCTTTACCGCTCTTTACCAAGAGCCCTACTCATTTAACCTATTTTTGAATAATTGGAAGGATAAAGGAAATGTCCTTAGATTTTGAACAATACATTAACCTCGCTGATGACAAACTTGGCGCACAAGCAATTTACGCCACTGACGATTTCTTTGCAGACAAGAGCCGACTGCTGCGCCGCGAAGCGCCGGAGTGGAAGGAAGGCGTTTATGATGATAACGGTAAGTGGATGGATGGTTGGGAAAGCCGCCGTAAACGCGGTGAAGGCTACGACTACTGTGTGATTCGCTTGGGTCTTGCGGGTACGATCGCAGGTGTTGATATCGACACTTCATTCTTTACTGGTAACTTCCCTCCCTCGGCGTCTATTGATGCTTGTTACTCACCAGACGGTGATCCGACAGACGCGACTGAGTGGCAGGAGATCCTGCCGTCAATGAGTTTGCAAGGCAACCATCATCACTTAGAAAAAATCGATAGCAACGAAGTGTTTACTCACTTACGTTTGAACATCTACCCAGATGGTGGTGTGGCTCGTTTGCGTGTTTACGGTCGTCCGAGTGTCGACTGGGATCGTATCGACCCGCAGCAGCAAGTTGACCTTGCCGCGGTAGAAAACGGTGGTCGTGCCTTGGCATGTAGTGATGAGCACTATGGCACCAAATCCAACATTCTTGGTCCTGGTCGTGGTGAGAATATGGGTGATGGCTGGGAAACCGCTCGTCGTCGTACACCGGGTAATGACTGGGTTATTGTTGCGTTAGGCCATGCAGGCAATATTGATCGCATCGTGGTCGATACGGCGCACTTCAAAGGTAACTTCCCTGATAGCTGTTCGATTCAGGCGGCATATGTGAAAGGTGGTACCGATGATCAAGTGGCGACTCAAAGTCTATTCTGGCGCGAACTGTTGCCAGCGCAAAAATTGAAAGCGCACGATATTCATGAGTTCGTATCGGAAGTGAATGATCTAGGTTCGGTCACGCATGTGCGTCTGAATATCTTCCCTGATGGTGGTATCAGCCGTTTACGTTTGTTTGGCACCAAAGCGAAATAAGCGAGGAAGTGACTATGAGCAATGGAACTCGCCGTTTAACCATCGAGCCTTTAACCAAACAAGCTTTTGCCCAGTTTGGTGATGTCATCGAAGTAGATAATCGTGATTACTTCATGATCAATAATGGTTCGACACGTCGTTACCACAAACTCGCAACGGCAGATGTGCAGCAACAAGGTGGTGAGGCGATCATCAGCATCTTCCAAGCAACACCGCTTAGCTACCCGTTAACGATACAAATGTTGGAGCGTCATCCTTTGGGATCTCAGGCTTTTGTTCCCTTGCTTGGTCAACCCTATCTCATTGTCGTCGCACCACAAGGTGATGACCCGAGCCTTCAAGAGTGTCGAGCATTCTTGAGTAATGGACGTCAAGGCGTCAATTACCATAAAGGCGTTTGGCATCACCCTGTGCTGGCACTAAGAGATCAGGATCAGTTTTTAATCGTTGATCGTGGTGGAGAAGGGCATAACTGTGATGAAGTTTTTTTTGAGACGGATTTAGTGTCACTTCATCTTGAAGATCTCCCAAGCATCAACAATAAGGAAATTACGCAACGCATGGAAAGCGCGTTGTAAAGGAGTTTATTATGGATCCACATATCACGGAGTGGTTGAATCTGGCGATTCGCTGGGTTCACATGATAGTTGGCATCGCATGGATTGGCGCTTCGTTTTACTTTGTTTGGTTAGAAAACAACTTAAATCGCGTTAACCCGAAAACAGGCCTATCAGGGGACTTGTGGGCTATTCATGGTGGTGGTATTTACCACTTGGAAAAATACAAATTAGCACCACCTGAAATGCCAGAGCATTTGCATTGGTTTAAATGGGAAGCTTATTTCACATGGATTACCGGTGTGCTGTTGTTGGGGGTGGTTTACTACCTTAACGCAGAAATCTACCTGATCGCACCTGGATCAGGTATGGCGCCAACGACTGCCATAGCGATAGGTGTAGGGGCATTGGTTGCTGGCTGGTTTGTCTATGATTTTCTCTGTGACTCTCCATTAGGTAAAACCCCAATGTTACTTGGAGCTGTGCTATTTATACTGCTGGTGGCTGCGGCCTACGGTTTGGCTCAGGTGTTCAGTGGTCGTGGCGCGTACATTCACGTCGGTGCGATTATTGGTACCATCATGGTCGGTAATGTGTTCCGCGTGATTATGCCTGCTCAGCGTAATTTGGTCAGTGCGATTGAAGAGAACCGCGAACCCGACCCAGCATTGCCCGCGAAAGGTTTGCTCCGCTCTCGTCACAACAACTATCTGACTCTACCAGTGCTGTTTATTATGATCAGTAATCACTTCCCGAGCACTTACGGTTCGGAGTATAACTGGGCAATTCTGGCGGGTCTGGCGATCTTTAGTATCTTAGTTCGTCATTACTTTAACACCCGTCATGGTAGTCAGAAGTTCGCGTGGACGGTACCAGTGGCAGCGTTGGGTATGATTACCCTAGCATTTGTCACATCGCCATACGCCAACAAGCCAGCCGCGCCAGTCGCTAAGGCTCCAGTTACCGTTGAATCCGTCACTCAGCAAGTGAGTGGAGAAACGGGAGAGACGTCATCACATGGCTTGGCAGTCAGCTTTGAAGCGATTAATCAAGTGATTCAGCAACGTTGCTCGGTTTGTCATTCTGCAACCCCAACACATGCTGCATTTGCTGCGGCTCCGGCGGGGGTGATCTTGGATACGCCTGAAGAGATCAAAGCAAATGTCCCCCGTATTGTTGCCCAATCTGTCGCCACAAAAGTGATGCCGCTTGGCAACCTAACACAAATGACCGACGACGAACGAACCTTGATCGGTACATGGGTAGAACAAGGTGCGATCATTAATTAATCGCACTCCCCATCCCGCTTACCGGACGGCTAATCCGGTAGGCGAGATTCATGCAAACGTGGTATTTCCCGCTCTTTATCTCACTTGAGATCCCCCGGCCCCTGTTCCGGGGTTTTTTATAGGTCGTTGGTAGAAGTCGCAGGCCGCAATGTCTGCACTCCTAACGATAAGTTATCGGTTTCATAACGTTATATATTGGCATCAACAATGTCGAAGTGAGTTTCATTAATGGCAGAAATCCTTGTCTATACTGAAATTAATTGAAGTTTTGCTCATGGCTATAAAAAGTTAGTTCTGGAGGAAATGAATTGATGTCAGCAGCACTTTTCCGTGGTGTCAGATACACCACTTTACTGAGTTTAGCTCTTAGCCTCATTAATCTCGCTTATGCGCTTCCTGCCCCTAAATCAGAGCCAGTTCTTTGGGTTTCGGGCAATATCACCCAATCTAACTCTAATCAGGGTGTCGTGTTTGATGAAGAAATGCTCCTCGCGCTAGAGCAAGGATCTATCATGACCAATAACCATGTTGTCGAACAAATCGTCGAGTATACCGGCCCTAAGCTTGTCTCCGTGCTTGATTATGTCGGTGCTGAGGGAGAAACGTTGAAGGTAGTTGCTTGGGACGATTACGTGGTGACGATTTCGATCGCCGATGCCGAAAAGTACGGATTGTTGCTTGCCACTCACGAAGCCGGAAAGAGGATGACAATCGACGACAAAGGCCCCTTCTTTATTGTGTATCCATTTTCAGAGAATCCTGAACTGAGAAACGACTACTACTATAGTTTGTCGGTTTGGCAGGTAAAGGAACTGGTCATTGAGTAAAGATATGGATAAACCACTCCTCACGCAGGGGCGCTTATTTGTCATTGTTACATCAGTGCTATGTGCGGTACTGATTGTAATGGTGGTTTACTTTTTTCATTCTATGAGCGAGTTTCAGCGAATTCCGCCGCAGCCGTACGTGACAATCGTGAACAATAACATCTCCGCTAAAGGTAAGTTATTGATGCTCAAGCTGGAAATTATTGAGTTTTCACGTGACCGCTCGGAACGGTCTTTGGCGACAATGAAGATGAAGGCGCGCGTCTATCGCTCCAGTATATTACAAGATTTGCATGCGGAGAGAACCGTTCAGATTCACCAACAGTTTGGTGACGTAAAGAAGTTAGCATCGATTCGTGCCAGATTAGATGCGCTAGGCAACAATCTAGATCAGATGACGTTGGATGAGAGTGAGCTGAAGATGAAAACCGTGTTGACTCAGTTAAATAGCCTCTACTCGCAACTCAATGTTTATATGTCATCGTTCGTCTCTGAAGTGCAAAAAAATCAGATGATGTTTGTACAACAGAAACAGCAGTTCTACAGCCAGCAATACACCTATCTCGCGGTCATTTCTGCTTGTTTGGCAATGATGGTTGGTGTGATTTCATGGATGTATCTCAATCAAATTAAACTGAGTCGAGACTTAAAAGAGCGCACAGATAAAATGGAAGAGGCTAAGAAGCTTGCCGAGCAAAGCGCGACGGCTAAAGCGCGATTTCTTGCCAATATGTCCCATGAGATGCGAACACCACTCAATGCGGTTATCGGCTTGAGCCACAAAGAATATTACCTCAACACAGACGAGCAGACGCGCAGTTTTGTGGCAATGATTAATGACTCTGGGAAACACCTACTAAAGCTCATCAATAGCGTGCTGGATTTGAGTAAGATCGAGCAGGGCAAGATGAAGCTTGACCGAGACGTTTTTTACTGTAGTGAACTCATCAAATTATCCAAGACCATTTTTGTTGATACCAACAAACCCGATGTTGAGATTATGTTTTGCTCACCGATGGAGAAGGACTACAAGATTGTTGGTGACAAAACGAAGTTACTGCAAATCATCAATAATCTTAGCTATAACGCCCTCAAGTTTACTGATAGCGGATATGTCGATGTATCGTTATCGGTTGAGACCCTAGACCAACAAAGCTATCTAAAGTTATCTGTGACTGATACTGGTATTGGAATGTCGCAACAACAACTTAATAAGGTGTTTGAGGAGTTTGTTCAGGCAGATGACTCAATCACGAGGAAGTACGGTGGTACGGGATTGGGGTTATCCATATGTCAGTCACTTATCAACATGATGAAGGGTACATTAGAGGTGCAAAGTGAGCTTGGGCAAGGAACACAGTTCAACGTATCCATCCCCGTTGTAGTAGAAGGAGAAAAGACGATTCTCTGTCCACAGATTCGCAATCAGCGCATACGAGTTGTCGCGCAAGATATCCGTGTACAAAGGTTAATTTCGTCAGAGCTGAACCAACTTGGATTGTTTGACGACAACGGAGAGCTGACCGTTCACTACCTCAGTGGCGCTCAGGGATTCAGTGACAACGATGAGATTGCGGAGGGGAAGCCGTGCATAGTGATTGGCGATCTTCATGCTGCTGTCCCTGATTCGGAGTGGGTGACAAAGCTGACCAAACCCTACGATATTTTTAGTTTAATTAACGCCGTTTGTAGCAGAAATACAGGGCAGGAAAAGAGCGCGAACATTGATGTTGCGCCGAATAGTACAGGGCTCTCTGCTCTGATTGTTGAGGACATGAGAGTCAATCAGATCGTTGCACAAAAGATGCTAAATACCCTACAGGTCGAGACGACTACCGCAGGCAATGGACAAGAGTGTTTAGATATTCTGAAGCAGCACCATTTTGATATTGTTTTTATGGACATCCAAATGCCGGTGATGGATGGCATAGAGGCTCTGAAAACCATCCGCAGGGAAAACTTAGCTCCAGGAACGGCGATCGTCGCCTTAACCGCCAACAACTCAGATAGAGATGCGTTGCACTACATTGAACAGGGTTTCAACGATGTTGTTCCTAAACCTGTGAGAATGGATTTAATGCAGCGAGTGCTAAATAAATATATCACAGCCAAACCCGCCCAATAAAACTCGAGTCATATCTCCAAAATGGTGAAATACAATTTGTAGTTGCACTACTATGCAGCGAGCATTGAAAATACGCGTTTAACCATAAGAGCTGTCGTAATGGCTAAGTCACTAAACAAGCGAGGTCTTCCACGGTTTCCCTGTTTGATTTGCATCAACAAAGGCGTCGATTACATTTTTTATAAAAATGTAAACAAATAGTAAATCGACGCGCGCGATGCAAGACTGCGCAAGATTTGTGCAGGTTGCGCGCTTTTAACATCGATTTTTGTCATAAAAACCATCGTTTTTTTGCGTTATCACCGCAAAATCGTTTGCTTTAAGTTACTTGCCAAAGCGCATCGGTCAAGAAATGCGCAACTCTAGTGAGATTGGAATAACTCTCAAGAAAGGAAGTAACGATGAAAAAAATCATTGCAGTGAGTCTTTTATCCGTCGTGTCATTTGTGACCTTGGCAGAACGACAGGCGCAAGAACCGATCAAAGTGATTGATCCGGTTGTAGGGTTGGATGCGAAGAAAGTTGAATTGGGAAAAACCTTATGGTTTGAGCCTCGACTATCAGCCTCTAACACGATTTCGTGTAACTCATGCCATAACGTGGCCAAGGGTGGGGTGGATAACCTACCAAGCTCCATTGGACATAAATGGGCGATTGGGCCGATCAATTCACCCACGGTATTTAACTCGGATCTCAATTTTGTGCAGTTCTGGAATGGTCGCGCCAAAGATCTTCAAGAGCAGGCAGCAGGGCCGATTGAGAATCCGCTAGAGATGGCATTTACCCATCAGTTGGCGATCGACACCTTGAAATCGATTCCTCAGTACCGCACTTGGTTCAAACAAGCGTATGGGGTGGAAGAGTTCAGCTTAGAGCAAGTTACGGACGCCATCGCGACCTTTGAGAAAACGCTTCGTACCCCCAATGCACCGTTTGACTTGTGGTTAAGAGGCGAAGACAGCGCGCTCACCACGGCCCAAGTGGAAGGTTACGAGCTGTTCAAAGCGAAGGGGTGTACGGCGTGTCATAGCGGCCCCTTAGCCGGAGGGCAGATGTACCAAAAAATGGGGTTAGTGAAGCGTTTTGAAACCGCCAACACAGATGTAGGACGCAAAGCAATTACTGGCAAAGAGTTCGATGAGTTTGTCTTTAAGGTGCCGACATTGCGTAATATTGAGCTTACCTATCCCTACTTCCACGACGGCTCAGTGTGGGATCTTCAAGAAGCGGTAGAAGTGATGGCAGACGTTCAGTTGGGGCAAAAGCTGACTAACGATGAGTCTGGCAAAATCACCGAGTTTCTTAAATCTTTGACGGGTGATCTGCCGCAAATCGTCTTGCCGCATTTACCACCGTCTACAATTGAAACGGCGCGGCCACAAATCTAACCGATCTTCAAAGCCTCTTTTAAAGATCACTCCGATCAGTTACAAACACGCCTAACATGACTAATTGTTAGGCGATCACCATCGTTTCGGGCATACCTAGTTCTGTGAGCTTGTTTAGCGCCTTTATCATGGCATAAGCGCCTCTGACTTTGAGTCGGGCCCGAACCTTATTTTATGAGATTTTAATCTCATTAATGACTTTGTTTGATTATTGATTAATCAATTACTACTTTTTAATTATCTGTCTCATTCATCCAAGGGATCAGTTTTGAAAAGATTAAAAGTCGTATTCCTAGTTCAGGTGATCATCGCTCTGACCCTTGTGTTGCTCGTGTCAGCATTTATCAAATATCAGAGTTTCAAAGTTAACTTGCATCAAGAACTGGCACATTCAGTGGAAAACACGACCCAACGAATGAAGATCAGTTTGCCCAAATCGGTATGGGACTTCGATCTGGAATCGGCCAAGGTATCCATATCCGCAGAGCTCAATTTGCCAGAGATAGCAGCGATTCAGTTAGTAGACAATGAAGGCAAGGATCTACTGTTCCTCACTCAGCAAGGGAATGGTGAACAGCGGCAAACCGTCGACGTAGTGAATAAAGCCCAATTTCTCGCTGAAAACAGCCTTAGAGCCAGTCTGATATTTGTCGAATATGGTGAGAAGCATTCAGTGGGTGAAGTGGTGGTCTACTTTGATACTGGCGCTTTGGATGCCAAGTTGGCTAGTTCGCTGAATACCAGCATTATTGAGCTTATCGTGCTCGATATCATCATCTCAATTGTTATTGTCTCTGTGTTGGCGATGACGGTAATCAGGCCTATCTCTCAGTTGACTGAGGTGATAAAAGACTTAGCGTCGGGTGATGGAGACCTGACTAACAAACTCGCGCCTGCTAAGTATCGTGAGTTTGCTGACATTACTGAAGGCATCAACAGTTTTACTGAGTCGCTGCGACAGATTGTGCAAGATGTGAATCGTTCATCGGAAGCGCTCGGTGAGAAAGCGCAGGCCAATGGTGCGACGGCGCATACCAATGCAGAAAAACTGGAAGCACAAAGGCACCAGTTGACGACCGTAGCCGCCGCTGCGACCGAGCTAAATCAATCGGTGTCAACGGTCGCCGATACCGCGTCTGAAACCGCAGAGCAGGCTCATACCGCAACCTCGTTAACGACTATTGTCAGCGATGCGATTGAAAACTCCGCAAGAGACATCATCAATATGCGTGAAGAGATGGACCATGTTAACGAGGAAATGCATGTCCTGATTGATGAGGGCCAAAAAATCACGACTTCATTGAAAGTTATCAATGATATTTCCGAGCAGACTAACCTGTTGGCACTCAATGCGGCGATTGAGGCTGCCAGAGCAGGGGAGCAGGGGCGAGGGTTTGCGGTGGTTGCGGATGAAGTCCGAAATCTAGCGGTAAAAACCAGCCAATCCACAGAGCAGATCCATAAAAACATTGTTGCGCTAGATGCGGCAACCAAATCAGTAGAGGACGAACTTACCCGAATTGCAACCTTGCTGGAAACGACCGCTTCAAGAGTCAGCGAGTCTCAAAGCTCGGTCAGTGAGGTGCAGATGCTTATTACTATTATTTCCGACCGAAGTGGCCAGATTTCACAGGCGACCGATGAACAAAGAATGGCGGTTGAGGAGATCAGCAGAGCGATTGTTGAAGCTTCTGAAGCGACTAACGAGGTGTCATCTGGTGCGACTAAGAATGCAAAACGAACGGAAGAAGTATTGAGTCTTAGCCAAAGTATTGCCAACCACATGGCTAAATTCCGTACTTAACCTACCAATCAGAGGGAATGTTATGAGGAATCTTCTATTACTAACAGTGGGTGCACTTTTGTCTGCGGCTGTGCAAGCGGCAACCATTACTGCCGCACAAGATCCATGGGCACCATTTGTTCAGACAGATAAGGCGAATCCGGGGGTATCGGTAGAGATTATTACCGAAGCCTTTAAAACGCAGGGACATATGGTGGACTTCAAAATCATGCCTTGGACTCGGGCATTGAACGAGGTCAAAGATGGAAAAGTGGATGTGCTGGTCGCGACTTGGTTCACGAGTGAACGAACCTCTTTCCTCAACTACAGCGACCCTTATCTCGAAAATTCACTCAAGTTCATCAAGCGTAAGGGCGATGGATTTGAATACAATGGCATGGACAGTTTGACGGGTAAAACAGTGGGGATTATCCGCAATTATGGCTATGGAGATGAGTTTTTGGGGGCGACGAACTTCAACAAACCAGAAGCGAATGATTTAGTGGCGAATGCTAAAAAGCTGATGGCTAAACGGATTGATTTGACACTAGAGGATGAGTTAGTTGCCAAGTCAACTCTATCGGGCGCAGGAATGAATGTGGCTGATTTTGAATTTACCGCGAATGCTTTGTCTGTCAATCCATTGCATGTTACCGCTGGATTGGCGAATCCAAATAATGGGCAATATATCGAGGCATTTAATAAGGGTTTAGCTGAGATAAAGGCCAACGGTACATTCGATAAAATACTCGCAAAATACGGTATCCAATAGCAGTGGAGAAAAGGGCCGAATGTCTGGTCAGTCGGCCCAGTGTGATAGCACTTCATTGCTCAATAGTGACTACCACAGGAAGGAACTTGTTTTGATTTGCAGGGCTAGCGGTTAGCTAGCTCTCTTCTTTACTTCAATTTGTCCTTTGGCATCGTAGGCTTTCTCACCATAGATGAAGGTTTCACAGACGGTGCGATCATCGCCGAGACTCATTAAGACGAACAGTTTTTCTTCAAGCGTAGTGGCTTGATTCATGCGAAAACGCATTAACTGAGTTGCGTGGAGATCCAGCACTACGAAATCCGCTTCTTTGCCGATTTCGAGGTTGCCTATCTTATCTTCAAGGTGAAGAGATCGCGCCCCACCTAGTGTGGCAAGGAATAACGATTTTAACGGGTGCAGCTTTTCTTGTTGCAGTTGCATGATTTTATAGGCTTCGCTCATCGTTTGAAGAATCGAGAAGCTGGTACCCGCACCGACATCTGTCCCCATCCCAACTCTAACGCCATGCTCTTCTAACTTAGGTAGTTTGAATAGACCTGAACCTAAGAACAAGTTAGAGGTAGGACAAAACGCAATCGCGGACTCGGTATCGGCCAGTCGCTGACATTCACAGTCTGATAGGTGGATACCGTGAGCGAACACTGAGCGCTTATGCAGTAATCCATAGTGGTCATACACATCGAGGTAAGAATCACGCTCAGGAAACAGTTCCATTACCCACTCAATCTCTTTCTTGTTCTCAGACAGATGAGTGTGCATATAAACGTCAGGATACTCTTCTAGCAGTTTACCTACGGTCGCCAATTGCTCAGGGGTACTGGTTGGTGCAAAGCGTGGTGTAACGGCATAGAGTAGTCGTCCACGGTTATGCCATTTCTCGATCAGTTCTTTGGATGCTTGGTAGCCAGATTGTGGAGTATCCGTCAGATAATCGGGCGCATTTCTGTCCATCAGTACCTTACCCGCAATCATGCGTAAGTTACGTCTTTCTGCTTCTTCGAAAAAGACATCGATAGACTCTTTGTGGACTGTTCCGAACACTAATGCAGTCGTGGTTCCGTTACTCGCCAGCTCATCGAAGAACAGTTTGGCCACTTTATGGGCGTAGACCGGGTTTTTAAATCGACGCTCTTCAGGAAAGGTGTAGTTTTCCAGCCAATCGAGTAGCTGTTCGCCGTAAGAGGCAATCATGCCAGTTTGTGGGTAGTGAATATGAGTATCGATAAAGCCTGAAGTGATGAGCTTATCTTCATACTCAGTTATGTTTATGTCGTTAGGTTGACGAATGAGAACGTCTTCGGTTGCACCGATATCTATGATGTGACCATTCTCGACCACGATCATACCGTCATCAAAGAATTGGTAAGAGTTATCCAGTCCGACATCTTTCGGATCAGCGATGCTGTGCAAAATAGCTGCACGATAGGCGTTGCGTTGCGTTGTCATTTTTACTTCCTTTTAAACCCGATTAGAACCTCAATCTGGGTTAGGCGATTTTCTCTTCCATTACAGAATCGCTCATTGGTATATCTTTAATGTGGCTGTTTGGGCGCTTTTGTTCAAGTGGAATCCCTTGATAGTGTGCAATTAGCTCACCAGCGACCGAGACGGCGATTTCTGCGGGGTGTTTCCCTGAAATCATGCTGACTCCGATAGGGCAAATCATGGTATTGATTTGCTTTTCACTGTATCCACGTTGGGCTAAACGCATATCAAACTTTTTACGTTTAGTCAGCGAACCAATCATGCCAAAGTAAAGGCTGTCATCACGATCGATAATGGCTCGTGCTAGATCGAAATCAAGCTGGTGGTTGTGAGTCATCACTAGGTAGTAGCTGTTCGGTGGCATATCCGCTACCTCAGCGACCGGATCGTCAGTGACTAACTTTGTGATGCCACGAGGCAATTCCTCTGGGAATACCTCTTCTCGTTCATCAATCCAAGTGACACGAAATGGAAGAGTTGAGACGATATGTAAAAGGGCTTTGGCAACATGACCTGCACCGAATACGACTAGATGTTTTTGCGTGGTGCCAATGGGTTCAAAGCTCAGAGTTGCCATTCCGCCACAACACTGACCTAAGCGAGCCCCAAGGTTAAAACGTTCAACTTTCAGTGCACCTTCTCCCGAGATAAGCATTTCACGCGCCATCTTGGTCGCGACATGCTCGAGATGACCACCACCAATGGTGGCGATCAATCTGTCTCTGGTGACCAGCATTTTGGTGCCTGCATCCCTTGGCACAGAGCCACGGTCTTCCAATACAGTCACCATTACGCAAGGTTCGCTGTTTTTCTCTAGTTGTGCCAGTTCATGAATCCAATTGTCCTTAAACATACGTCTCTCCTTGAACGGTTGAGCTGACGCTCAAATCTTTTCTTCACTCCCATACTGCTGGCTTGGGAGTGACCTGTTAGCGTGTGTTAAGCCTTCTCAGCAGTCTGCAATGCAGATTGTGCTTGGGGCTGGGTGACTTTCTGAATCGCCATTAACACTCGCTCAGGTGTTGCGGGTGTATCAAGTTTTGCAATAGCACCTTCCACGGCGACATAAGAAATGGCGTCTTTCAGGGCGCTCCAAACAGACATGCCAAGCATGAATGGGGGTTCACCGACGGCCTTAGAGTTAAACACGGTATCTTCTGGATTGGCTCGGTTTTCCAGAAGGTGGGTATGGAACTCTATCGGCATATCCGCAATCGCTGGGATTTTGTAGCTTGCAGGACCATTGGTCATCAGACGCCCTTGCTCATTCCACACTAACTCTTCGGTTGTTAACCACCCAACACCTTGCAGGAATCCACCTTCAACTTGGCCGATATCAATCGCTGGGTTTAGCGAAGCCCCTACATCGTGAAGAATGTCGGCGCGAAGGATTTTGTATTCTCCCGTTAAGGTATCAACAATCACTTCGGAGCATGATGCACCGTAGGCGTAGTAGTAGAACGGACGACCACGTGCTTTCTCATGATCGTAATAAATCTTAGGCGTGCGGTAGAAACCGGTACTTGAGAGTGACACCTGATTGAAGTAGGCCAACTGAACAAAGGATTCAAAGGTCATGATTTCATCACGAATCATGATCATGCCATTTTTGAAGATGACCTCTTCAGGTGAGACTTTAAAGTGACTTGACGCGAAGTCTATTAGTCGTTGTTTTATCGTCAGAGCGGCGTTCTGGGCTGCTTTACCGTTGAGATCGGTGCCCGATGAGGCTGCGGTCGGCGATGTGTTCGGTACTTTGTCGGTATTGGTAGCGGTGATTTGGATACGTTCAACATCAACTTGGAACTCCTGTGCAACAATTTGTGCCACTTTGATATTTAGACCCTGTCCCATTTCAGTACCGCCGTGGTTAAGATGAATACTGCCATCGGTGTAAATGTGAATGAGCGCACCAGCCTGATTTAGGAAAGTCGCAGTGAATGAAATACCAAATTTCACCGGAGTGATCGCAAGGCCTTTTTTTAAGATCGGGCTTTGCTTGTTAAACTCAGCAATGGCTTTACGACGCGCGTGATAGTCACTACTTTGTTCTAACTGTTCGGTGATCTCAGGCAAGAAGTTATCTTCAACCGTCTGGTAGTAGTGAGTGACATCACGTCCCTCGCCACCGTAGTAATTTGCTTTGCGGACTTCGAGCGGATCTTTGCCAAGGTAACGGGCAATTTCATCCATAATATGCTCGATGGTCATCATCCCTTGTGGGCCACCAAATCCTCGATAAGCTGTGTTTGAGGCGGTGTTGGTTTTACAACGGTGACCTGTCACTGTCGCATCACCCAGATAGTATGCGTTGTCTGAGTGGAACATGGCACGATCAACAATCGAACTCGATAGATCTGGCGAGTAGCCGCAGTTACCAGCCACGATGATCTCAGCGCCCTGAATGACGCCATTGTCATCAAAACCGATTTTGTATTGGTTGTAAAACGGATGACGTTTGCCCGTCATTGTCATATCTTCTGCGCGTGGTAAGCGCATTTTGGTTGGGCGTTTAGTCAGGTGTGCAATAACGGCAGCCATACATGCTGGCGCAGCGGCCTGAGTCTCTTTACCACCAAAACCACCTCCCATACGGCGCATATCAATCACCACCTTATGCATCGGGACGCCAAGCACTTCAGCAACCAGCTTTTGCACTTCGGTAGGGTTTTGAGTCGAGGTATAAACGATCATGCCGCCATCTTCGGTGGGCATGACGCTACTGACTTGAGTCTCAAGGTAGAAGTGTTCCTGACCACCGATTTCAAGATCGCCTTCGATGATGTGTTTTGCTTTCGCAAGCGCCGCCGCAGAGTCGCCGCGTTTTTGTTGATGGCTTTCGGTAACGAAGAGTTCTTTTTCCAACGCTTCTTTTACATCCAGAACCGGTGGTAGCGCTTCGTACTCGACAATCGCAGCCATTGCTGCTTTGCGAGCCGTCTCCAAATCATTGGCAGCCACAGCAAGTACAGGTTGACCGTAGTACTGAACGAGACCATCAGCCAGTAGCGGGTCACCAGGAAGAATTGCACCGATATCGAGTTGCCCAGGAACATCCTCATGGGTGATGGCAATCGCGACACCTTCAAACTCATAACAAGGTGAAACATCAATATGAGTGATCTTGGCGTGAGCTTGCGTACTGAGTCGAGCGTAGACGTGCAATTGATTTGGAAACTCAAGACGATCATCAATATAGATGGCTTCGCCTGTCACTTGTTTTGGGGCGCTATCATGCTTTACGCTTTTACCAACGCCAGTTTTGAGATCCTGCTTTACGATGGCGACCATCTCCTCATGAGTCATGGTCTGATGATGTGCGTTAGACATAAGACGTTACCCTTGTTTCAATCTGGTTGTTATGAAGGTTTTGCTCTATGAAGAATCGGCGCAGCATGTTCGCGGCGGTAAGAGAGCGGTACTCTTTGCTTGCTCGGAAATCTGACAGAGGCTCGAAATCGTTATGGATCTCGCTCATGGCTTCATCAATGTTGGCCTGATTCCACTCTTTGCCAAGCAAAGTATTTTCACAGCGAGTCGCGCGTTTAGGTGTTGCGGCCATGCCACCAAAGGCAATTCGAGCACCAATGACCTTGTTATCTTCGATCTGGATATTGAACGCACCACAAACCGCAGAAATGTCATCGTCTAAACGTTTCGAAAGCTTGTAAGCTCTGAATGTCTCATTCGCTTTTGGCTTTGGAATAATAATTTGCTCAATGAATTCACTCTCTTGCTGAGCGGTTACCTTGTAGCTGATGAAGTACTCTTCAATCGGCATGATACGGCTCTGTTTACCACGACGTAGCTTGATTTGAGCGTTGAGCGCAATCAGTAGGGGAGGAGCGTCACCGATCGGTGAGGCGTTGCCAATGTTGCCGCCTAGCGTACCTTGGTTACGAACTTGAAGCGAAGCGAAACGGTGCAGCAGTTCACCAAAATCTGCGTAATGCGTGGTCAGCAGTTGGTATGCGTCGCTAATGGCAACATTGGCACCGATATGCAGCGCATCGTCGCTCTCTTCACATACCTTCATATCTTCCACTAGATTGAGGTTGATAAGTGTCTCAATCTCACGGTGGAACTGCGTCACTTCTAGGGCTAAGTCTGTGCCACCGGCAACCAGTTTGGCTTTCGGGTTGGCGCTATAGATATCTGCGAGTTCGTTGATGCTTCGAGGCAGATAGGCAGTGAGGTGGCCATGACTTAGGCTAGCAGGTTGTTCCGCAAGAGTTTGTAACCTAGCCACGGTGGTTTTTTCCAACTCAACAAATTGATCCATCAAAGGTTCGTTGGAAACTAAAGAAAGTGCCGCATCAACAATTGGGCGATAGCCAGTGCAGCGACATAGGTTTCCGGCAAGAGACTCCATAACGTCTTCTTTGTTCGCGGCTGGTTTGTTTTTGCTCAAAGCGAACATCGACATAATGAAACCAGGGGTACAGTAACCACATTGTGAACCGTGGAAATCGACCATCGCTTGCTGTGTTGGATGAAGCTTGTCTTTATTTTTTAGATCTTCAACAGTAATCAGTTGTTTACCGTGAAGGCTAGAGACGAACGTCAAACAAGAGTTAACAGAGCGGTATTGAAGCTTTCCTTCAACAACTTCACCAAGTACCACGGTGCAGGCGCCACAGTCTCCTGAACCACATCCTTCTTTTGTCCCTGTTTTTTGTACTTGTGTTCTCAGGTATTGGAGAACCGTCATATTGGGTGACAGTTCACTTTCTTGTCTGAGTTCTTGATTGAGTAGGAAAGTAATCAAGAGACCTCCTTGTGCATTGACACTAATGTTCCGATGTTTTTTCTGACCTTTGGGTCAATAATTGGTTAATTTGACTCCTAGGTCAACTTTAATTTTACAAAAGCGCAACAATAAGTGGCTTGTAATTTTACATGTCAGAGGGTGGTGTTGATCTTAAGTGATTGATAAATAATGGGTTGATAGTTATGTTTGTGTAAAAATTCTTAGCGTAAAGATTTTTAATATTGTATTTTTATTTGTATACAATCTTAAGGGGAGAGATAAAAAACCCAGCTTGATGCTAGGTTTGAGTCTTGGTTGGGGGAGTGTCAGAGACTATTTACGGTTCAATATATCCGAGAAGACAACATGCAGATCATTAGAGGCAGTGCTACTGTCAAGATTGAGCCGAGACCGAATGTGGTTGATATGCTCCTGCATCAGAGACAAAGCCTGTGCGGCATCGCCCGCTTCTATAGCGTCAAGTAGGTTGGAATGTTCATCGAGCGAACAGTTGGCGTGATTACCAGTTTCGTACTGAGCAATGAGTAGAGAGGTCTGAGAAACTAAGCTCCTTTGGAATGCCAGCAAAGGCGTATTGTGGGCCATTTCAGCGAGTTTGATATGGAATTCTCCCGACAAACGCAACCCTTTACCGTAGTCACCGTTGGCAAATGCGTCGTTCTCTTTCTCTACTAAGCGGCGACACTCTTCAATTTTGGCTGGTGTGGCATGTTCAACCGCCAATTCGGTAATCGCCAGTTCCATCACCTCACGCGCTTTGATGATCTGTTTCGCCTCATCTTTTGTTGGTGCAGATACCATCGCACCTCGGTTAGGACGAATACTCACAACTTGTTCCATCGATAGACGCAGCAACGCTCGACGTATGATGGTGCGGCTGACACTAAAGATTTCAGCGAGTGCTTCTTCATTCAGCTTTGTTGCTGGAGGTAGACGCTGCTCTAGAATTGCATCAAAGATATGACAATAAACCACGTCATCCTGGGTTTGGCCGGCGACTTTTGTCTTGACGTTTTTCGCCACAGAATTTTTTAGATTTGCCATAAGCGGCGTTCACTCTCAAACCATTTATTTCGCTAATAAAACAATCATACTTCACTTTGTATACATGTGGCTAGCTACCCTTAGAAGGCTTTGTGAAGCGAGACGACTGAAATGTTAACAAATATTGGTTAGATGTTTGAAAATGCACATTTAACATGTTTTACTGCGCGCATATTCAACAAGTTGGGCAAGTAATGGCATGAAAAAGATCAATGTAGTCGGAACCAGTGGTAGCGGAAAATCAACATTTTCAGCCCAACTAGCTCGTCACCTTGAGTGCCCCCATATCGAAATGGATCGACTTTTTTGGAAACCGAACTGGCAGGAGTCCAGTGACGAGGAGTTTTTCTCTCGCCTAGAAGATGAGCTGAAAGCGCCGAGCTGGGTACTGGACGGTAATTACAATCGAACTCGTGTCATTAAATGGCATAACGTTGATACTGTGGTATGGGTTGACTACTCATTGTCGAGAACCCTCTTTCATGCAGTGAGACGAGCTTTAAGCCGCTCAATTTCAGGCAAAGAGTTGTGGCCCAACACGGGCAATAGAGAAACGCTGAGAAAATCATTTTTCAGTAGAGATTCAATTTTATTGTGGACGATCAAAACCTATCATTCGAATCGTGCAAGGTACTTAGCAGATATGGACAATCCTCAATATCAACATATTCACTTTGTTAGATTGACAAGTCCTGCGGAGGCGAGACGATTTCTATGCGATTTATAGGGACGTGTTATAAGGACAAAGCGCTACTGACAGTGTAGAAAATACTTTTCTCTCCGGGCAACTTTTTGCTCGATTCAAGCAAAAAGTTGCTCAGCTTGTATATTCATAAATTCTTAACTTATTGAAATATATACATTTTAATTTTGGCGCGTTTTTTGATTAAGAGTGAGTGTTATTACACACAACCTCTAAGGATTTTACTATGCCAACTCCATGTTATATTTCTATCGACGGTGA
>NZ_JBNJOJ010000011.1:0-131736 GCF_050113655.1 Vibrio sp. TRT 29B02 | reverse complement strand
CCGGAAGCGGTGACACCAGAGCATGATGTCGCAGAACATGCAGAAGCTCCTGAGAGTGAGCCTGACCAGCCGGAAGCAGTGACACCAGAGCATGAGGTCGCAGAACATGCAGAAGCTCCTGAGAGTGAGCCTGAGCAACCGGAAGCGGTGACACCAGAGCATGATGTCGCAGAACATGCAGAAGCTCCTGCGAGCGAGATTGAGTCGCAATATCAAGAAAAGTTGGCCAATCTAGGAGCTGAGTCAACAGATCTTAAGCTGGTAACTGAATTAGTTGAAGGCATCATTAAAGCCATGAACAAATCCCACCAACAAACTCTCGATAAAATGTTGGAAATGACTAGCTCAGTCCTAAATCAACAAAACCAGTTACTAGAACAGATTAGCAAGTTGACAATTCAAGTCGGTGAACTAGCCAAACAAGTTAATGGCCAAACCCACTCACCTGTAGCTAATCAAGAAATGAGTGCTGGCGGAGTAACGAGCGAAATTGAAGTGAGTGACACTCCAAACACAGAAGTAGATAACGAGCGCGAACAACTCATTAACGAAACATTGAAAATGGCCAATGAACTTACCGAAACAAAGGCAATTAACCGTCAGATCAGAGATCGCATACTTGAAGCAAGCAAGCAACCAGTTAAGCCAAGTGATCTTGCCAACGTAATGCGCGGAGCCCTATCACCTGAGAATAACAGCTCCCCAGAATTAGTTAATTCGTATGAACAAAATATCTTACTACTACAGCAGTCTGCGGAATCACTGCGCGATGCAAGCTATCGTAGAGTCGATCCTCAAATAAAGGTAATCATGCACGACGCAATTTCTTCAAAAGGCAAAGTTACTCTTGATGAAATTGGCAAGAACGCTAACAGTCAAGGGGCATTAATCAAAGGAGTGCTAAAGGATGTCTTTGGAAATGAACAATACCGAAAAGGCCTGCATATTGCTGTCGCTATCTCAGAATGTATGAGAAATTGCGAAAACCCAGCAATACCGCCAAGCGCAATCTCAACATACGTATTTACTGAAATGACAGGCCACAAAGACAACCCGCTTGCAGAGATTTCCGAAAAAATAGTAAAAGGTGAAATTAAAACCTCACAGTATTACGACGAGGCAAGATTGATTCTCGGTGAAACTGCGTTCGACCGCCAAATGGGAGAGGAATGTGCGGAGATGTTTAACCGATGGCAAGAACAAGTACCTGAGCACGACAGAGAGGTGGATCACCAAGCTCCACCATTAAACTACGACATTCCAAGTCCAATATAACCAATTAATAAAGGCTCCTTCGGAGCCTTTATTAATTCTGATCTACTATAGAAAAAGGATGCCTTTCAATACTCTCTTTAAACAACCTACGTAAGTTGTGGTAGTTAGAAACAAGTTTTTTATCTGAACTGTTTGTTGCAATTCCCATGAGTGAATTACAGTAATCACTTATGTACTCCTGCATAGTCTGCTCAGAGACTCCAGTACGACCAGCATTCATTAGTATAAAGTCATGAAGCGCAATATGAGCGCGATACTGGCTGGGTTTAATCGCCAATGCCGATCTTTCCTCTAACAAGCGAGATACCTCTTCAGTGTGCGTAACGTACGCTCGGTATGGTTCACTGGAATAAATCAGCTCCAAATCAAGCTCACATATCTCAAGAATCTCGTTCCACTTTTCAATTCGTAATTCCAAATGGCGTATCGATGCAGCATTCTTTGTCTCATCTTGAGCAATGAGATAGCGAATAAATGCATGGTAACTTCGAATAAGACTCGTGGCCCTCTTAATCTCCGTTCTAATCCAGTTTTCACACTTTCTATGATGAGTTGTGGTCAAAATTTCTCGTCGTTCTGCAAGGTAGTCTTTGTGCCCTTTCAGAGAATCGTCAACCAATAGGTTAGACTGATTCACCACTTTGCTCCATTTGGATTTAAAGGCGTCGAACAGCACTGTGAAGCGACTTTTTAATTCAGACTCATCTTCATTATTGATAACTCTTTCGTTATACAATTCTTCGGAAATAAAATCGTAATCAGGCCTTACGTACGCACCACTCAAGTTATCACGAGTACGGATGTTTGACTTTGTAATGACATAACCATTTTCAGACTTTTCAAAAAAACCAGCTGGCTCGACTAAAGCGCCATTCAGCTTACTTCGCATTAAATTAGAATAGCTTCTCAGCATCAAAGTGGTCTTCTGATCTACATCTAAATCTGAAGGAAGCTGACCGTGCTCCGCCAAATAGTCTAGTAAGAGGGAAAGAACAATATTACTTTCCTCTTCAACATCAACGAATACATCAGGCTTAATACTAAAGAAAGAAAGATCATCTGACAGCTCTACGAAATGCAATGCAGAAACTAAGTCCACCCCAACATTAACGTCGATAAAAGACTCGTCCCAGCACTCTAAAATTACAGAACTGGAGATGACACGACTGCTTTCCTTCGCTTTTCTAATTGCTTTAAATTCAAGACACCTTGTAAGAAACTGAGGGATGTTGCCAGTTTTACATCTCTTAACAGAGCGAAGGTACTTGTACATAAGTTCATAGATATCACTATTCTCAATATCATCATCGATAGCATAGGGCGACTCTTTGATATCATATTTTTCTAAACAAAGTGCATTGCAAAAACTAGAAATGGCAGCTCGGTCGGGGTCAATAATATCAAGTGTCGGGGCATTTAGTCGCTCAAGTAGAGACGACACTAATTCAAAATTTACTACTCCAACTAGACGACCAAGCGTTTCGCAATAGCGAATGATTGAACGTGAAATTGCCTTTGTGTCTTTTTCATAATCAGCGTAGGTGAAAGCCGTTATTGAAGGCCTTGCATTTCTTTCAAAACGTTCGCCATTTTGGTCTTTGTTCTGACCTGATTTGTAAACAATAAACGATTCAATCGATATACTAGAGCTTACACATTCGAAGAGAAACGATACCGCTGATTCAGATATTGAATTTTGAACCACACCCTTATCAATCAGCTCGTCGTTAATCTGGCCAAGTGTCATCGGCAGTTTCTTCTGAATATCTTTAATTACAGATGTGTCAGATAACTGAAGTGAAAGATTGGATCTAAGAAATGGTATGAATTGAGTGATAATTCTTGATACAGATGTATTAGTGATGTGAAAAGTCTCACTTTGGTCAACATCACAAGGTAAGTATTCTTTTGGAACTGATTCTAAAACGCTATGGTAACTATGCTGTTCCTCGCTGAAAAAACCAAGGTAAGCAATAGTTAAATAGATATCAAATCTCAGCTTGGCATGAACCGAATATTTAACCCTTTTGAAATCACTTTCTTTTACGAAATCAGTGGATAGAGCCGTTGAAACTAGGCTGTCAATCGCACCATTTCTGTAGATATTTAGCATAAACTCAGAATCAACAAACGTGGGAATGTAGTCAAATTATAGCAGATCTGATACAAAACTGGAATCAACTCAAGAGGGTAGTAAAGGCTTAAAGAGTAAAGAGTGTACAAATAATAAAGCAGAAAAACTGAAAACTATTAATAGGGGGGGATGTTTACAACTTTCCGCAAATAAACTCAAGCCTGTACATTTAAAAATAGATATTAATAAATATTTATTAAATAATTTACAAATATCTGATAGATAAATTTATAAATGAAAATATCATAAATTAGAGAGATTTGCAAGAAGATTTTGTTGGCTCGTAGTATTGATAAATGGTGGTTTACCAGAAAACGTCTTATTATAAAAAAAATCCACACCAGAAAAATATATATGGTAATTTTCTGGACAAATAAAAAAGGCCGACCATTAAAGTCGACCTTTTACTAAAAAACCTGTTAGCTGATTTGTTTGAGTTGGTTCGCTACATCGGTGTTGTGTTGTTGAATATCTGTGTAGTAACTAGCTAGCTCTTTTATCTGGTTAAGTAATAAAGGATTCAATTCAAGTGACTCACCAGACTCTGGTAGTCGCTTGTTAATAGCAGTCAATAGCTCGAACGCAGCTGTGGTTTTACCATTTGAAACTGAGCGCATTTGAGTGCTTCGCTTGCTGGCTTTACGAATTGTTGACTCCGTAGCTGACTCAGTGCTGATGCGTGAATCATTTGCAGAATCTTCACCAGTTAGGGGGGTATTGGCTGCTGAGTTGTCGAGTTGAGTATGAATGCTATTGCCTGCCTCTAGCTTTGCAAAAGCCGTTGCGTTCTCACCTTGTTCACGTAACAGGCGTTTAGCTCGTGATGCTGAAATGACGTTTGAATCAATCATCGCGACCATTTCCGAATCTGCGTTAGAAAGAAACAGTACATCACTAACATACGCAAGAGGCTTGCTTACTCGCTTTGCGATCTCTTTTCTGCTCATCCCCTCGTCAAGCATGCGCTGAAAAGTGCGACAAGCTTGCATAGGTGTTAGGGGTAAACCCTGTGTAGAGTTGAAAGCGCGAACTAGTTTATCTGACTCTGACCCTTTAAACATTGTCGCTTTGTGCTTGCCGTCGTCACTATTCGCATCGAACAGCTCTTTGATAGCGACATATGTGTGGTGGCCATCTACGATTCGGAAACGGTTTTTACCATCAATTTGAACAGGCTCTAGTTCAAACGGGTCTAGCGTTTCACCATTTAGGCGAGCGTTTTTTAGTGCTTCTACCTGAGTGCGGCAGATAGGGCGAATGTTCCATTCAGGGGTAAAATCGATAAGACCTACATCGATTACAAATTCACCAGTAGCCTTTTTCATATCAAAAAGACCTTCCTCTTTGATAGCTTTAGGGAATGCTGAGATTGATGTTGCTTGGATAACTTGTGACATAGTGGACTCCGTTGTGTTCCGTTGTGTTAACTGACAACTTAACTATAGCACACACATAGAAATGCACAAGGTTTTTCTGTAAAACGTTTTTCTGCCCCCCACGACCGCATCTTGAAAAACAATCGTCTTATTTTAAAAAGGTCTGGTATTGGGCGAGAAAAGAAAATAGAAAAATAGAAAAATAGAAAATGTAATAACGGGACCACCAGCTGAACAACCTGACAGTTATGGTTTTATTGAAAAACAAAAAAAGCGCCCCTTTTAAAGAGGCGCTTGTTAGTGGCTTGTTGGTTTATGCTGCTTCTAGATTCCAAACTCTAGAGTTTGTGATGATTTTAGATACATCATTTTCACGGCCTAGCACGACATTGGCACGGTTGGGTAAGCTTCCCGCTTTCACTTCGTAGTGTGTGGCCCATGCTGTAAGTGCATTGTACATAGCCCAATAGTTACGACCTAAATCTTTAACGTGACTATCAAATAGATCACTCATCATATTGAAGCGGGTTAGGCTTGGCTTGCCTGTTGCTTCGGTAGCAAACTGAGTGATGATTAAATCACTTTGACCGTGACTGATTGGGGTATTAATTAGTTTATGCCAGTAAGCGCCCATATCTTTAAATGACGACACGCTAGTAACTAGCTTTTCACTGATATCACCTAAACGAATTGTGCCTGAGTGACGTTGATTTAGGTTTAGGAACTTGTTTCCCGTAACCATGCCATTCAAGCAGACGATACGGAAACCACCCACCTGTAAGCTAAAGTTTGCGCTTCCATCGTAAGAGTTAATTACCACAATACGCATTAAGATATCGCTGCCGCCTACATTAACGCGATGCTCTGGGAAAATGTATTCTCGAATTGTTTTACCGCCTTTTAATACACAGCTGTCTTTAATGTGCATACCATCAACATTTAACTTTCCTGCATAGGCAAGGTTATTGATTGACTCGTTAACCATGTCGTAAGCGAGAGAGTTTTTTAATAGCGTGTATTGATTGCCGTGTACCTTGATAATGTGTTGCTTTTGAATGTCCACAACACATTGCTCACCATTATCACCAAACTTGCCTTCAGTGAGATCTGAAAGGTCTCTAAGTTCTACATCAAAAAAGATGTTCGAGTCGGTACGGTTATCAACACAAAGCTCACGCCAATTCGCCTCAGTAGCAATGTTGTTGAAATTAAGGTGAGAAGTTTCACGAGTAAGAACTGGAGAAATAGAAGTAAGTGCGCCCATGATGTGCCTCCTGTGGCTGTGGGTTTTGTTAACTGACAACTTAATTATAGCGCACAATTCTATTTTATCTAGTTTTATTTTGGTTTTATTGAAGTGTTTTTCTGAAAAACCCCTGCCCCCCAATACCACTTATTAATAAATACTTCGTCTTCTTATAAATAGGTAGGCAGCAAGTTTGATGAATTGATGGAGGGGAAAATCTGGCGGTTCGTCTGCACACTGCCCTTTGATTGTGTGCGAAACGACTCTCTGCAATTGACCGGATAACTCCCTAGCTTGAGTTACTTTCGGCTCAATTCCTCTAGCTTTTCATCATTGGTGATTTCTAGTAGCAACTCTGTTGTGAGCAAGCCACCAGCAGTACGTAATCCACGAGGCAACGTGTTCTCAAGTTTTTTGGCAAGCTTATGAAATTTACCATTTGGGATAGGCTGAAGATTTAATTCAATATTCTTCTTAAGGCGACAGTACTCAGCCATTGAATGGTAATGGCCTTGTTGCTCTGCGATTCGTGGATCTCGTTCTTTCAACTTCATATCAAGCCTAAATCTTTTTATCGAAACAAACAGGAGTGAGGGAAACCAGCTTGCTGCTATCAGCAAGCTGACCATTTTTTGCATTAGAGATATAGGTGCGAACTTGGATAAAGCGATCAAACTTACAAGCTGAAGGTTACAAGCTAGCTTAGTTCGATTCGTTTAAAGACAACTGAACAGCCATCATTACGTTCAGCTGTCTCCCCATTCGCCGTAACCAATGGGGTACTCAAGCATCGATGACCTCTCAAGTGAAAATCTGTTTTCGGATCGCAACACTGTTTACGCCAGTCACAATGCGTACAGATATTTGGGTAATCGCCTGTTGGATTAGTAAAGTCGCTTTTAAGGACTGCATAAAAGCCTTTAGGTGCTTCATTTGCATCAAGTGTCTTTGATTGAGTCATCGTCGTTGACCTCATTCTTTCTGTGATTCTATTGATTTAACTGGACGCGAGAACGTCCCCCAAGAAAGTTGCAGCCAACCAAGACCCACTGACCACCCATCAACATCGAAACAGTAATAGCAGTGTAGAGAAAAGTCTCTAAAGCACAGCGATACAGTGCGGAAAGTCTCAACTTTCTCATATCTCTCTTTGTTCCAGCTCTTTGTAAGTAATGTCTTAGCCATAATTGGTCGTTCCATTCTAGTTTGGTTACTTTCGTTCAATGAGCTTTTCGCGTTCATCTGGATAGACGAACTGAGACAGCGCGACAGAGATTCGAATCACACGATCACTTTCTGAACCCTCTCCAAAATCTGTGACAGGCTGTCTAGATTGAAGTACCGTAAATAATTCAGAGTGTTTACCTCCGATGATTTCTGACGCAATTTCCTGAACATTATGCTTTGGGTTAACTTCTGCAATAATGGTGCAGCCATGACCGAAATCGGGATGCTCAACTAAGATAAGATTCTTCTTGCAGCGTTTGGTATCTAGCAGAAATTTGTCTATGGCAGCTTCACGACCAGCTGGTGACTCACCATCAGCTCGAAGAAAAGAACGAGGCTTTAACCCAAATGCCTGCGTCCATTTGTTGTGACGACCAATTACTTCGTGTTTCTGGATTTGATAAGTTGGCATTACTTAACTCCCGTCTTTCCGTGATGTTTGATTAAAAGTTTAGTCATCATTAGGTAACTCCTGTTTATCCGTCATTGGTGTGGATTAGAAAGCTTACCGGATGCGCCTGATTGACAGACACATCGAGTAAATCAGCTATAACCGTTGGCGCTTCTAAAACGGGCAATCCCCTTATCAGTCCAGCTCACTAAGTATTTTGCACGAACAACAACTAAGCCCTCTTTGCGAGCCTGTTCAATGAGAGACTTTTGCTCTTCACTTGGTGATGTAACGTAAGAAGAAAAAGCCGAGATTGCTGGCTGAATCTGTTTTACTTGGTTATCTGAAAGCATTCTCATGTACTCCTTTAAATTTCGGTACTACCTACCCATTGCGAACCAATGTAGATATCCCAATAGGTGGACGAGCCAAAATTGCGCTCATAGGCTGCGCAATACTTATGGATAAGCTCATGTGTCCAACCAATGCTAGGGGCTGGATACTCGACCCCCCCAATATAGAGAGGCTCGCATTCGTTACCTTTGAGTAAGTCCGGCTCTCCTTCGTGTTTAGGCTCACCAATATAAAACGGGGAGAAGATCGCAACCTCTAAAGGGCGTTTGCATTTTGCTTGGCATATCTCGTTAATGCAGTTTTCGCAAGGCATGGTCATTTTCTCCCCATTACAATTAGTGCTGTGGCTGCGCTGTAGTACGCAACTCTTCGATGGTAGATTCCCAAATAGCTGATTCTGGGCCATTAAGCTCAAAAGGGCATTCCGTTACGCCTGCAAGGTAATCGTGCTCCGCTATTTCGCGCGAAAGCTCAATTTGGCGAATGGTCATACTAGAAATGGCTGTCAGGTTCATGGCGACCTCCTTAGTCGTGATTACTGTTAACTGACAAGTTAACTATAGCACAGTTAACGAAATATTGCGTGACCAAACCCATATAAATTAAGGTTTTACTGAAAAACGAACCTCAGTGCCGTACCTTTAAAAACAACTGTCTTATTAAAAATAAGAGGTGCCGCCCTCCACTCATCAGGCACAAAAAAAGCCAGCGGTTTAGCTGGCTTTGTTCGGGGCTAGATGCGTCTAGGATTTATTGTAAGCGTCAAACATGCGTAACCCTTTAGCAAGTTCATCATTTTGTTTATAGAAGGTCTGGCGAGTATCACCAGCCCAGCCACCCACCAGCACCCCGTTGAGGTAGTAGTGAGTAGATTCTTCGCAGTCTTCAACTGTGAATCCCTTTAGGTGTTCTTCTGCCCACTCAAAAAACACTCTCGCTTCGCTCTCGTTCATCCTGACATCTCCGTTAATGTATGTGTGAGTAATATTAAATGAAAAGGTAAGCTGGTGGAGTTCGTAAGCTTAGGAACTCCACCAGCTGCATTAGCTCAAGAATTCCTGAACACGCTTAAAGCCAATGAAATCAACCAACCAGTAGGCGTCCCCTGTTCGAACAACGTCACCAACTGACATAGATGTATGAGTCAGCCCTTTAGATTTGATTAAATCGCGAGCTTCTCCGTTTGGGCTCCAGTTCTCGCCCTGAAATAGAGAGAACAAGCTTTCTAAATCTGCATCAGTGTTGATCGTACCCAATGACACATAACCAGCATTAGCAATGAATTCTTGCTCTGGGGTAAAAACAATTTCAGGGTGAGAAGCTTTGTAAAGCGCAGGCATTCCGCACATCTCACGAGATAATTCTGGGGTTTGATAGAAGATCTCAACTTCTGGCTTAGAGTCAGAGTGGATACATTGAATAGCAGGAAAAGTTAATAATGTCATGGTGCCTCCGAGAGCGTTAATTAACTGACAAGTTAACTATAGCACAATCGTGGGGATTTTACAGCTTTATCTCAGTTAGGATAACTCAACCATATACGCGCTTTTTCAAAAAAACTAAGCCAGCGCATTAGTCTCGCTGGCTTAGTGACGGTAACTGGTTATCTAGCTCATGAACGCCTCAGCATCCGATAAAGAAGCAAAGATAAAACCGCCTTTAAATTTGCTCCAGTAACCTTGAAACTGCTTAGCTAACGAGCGAAGAGATGTGAATGTTTCACGCTCTACACGACCCTGCAAGCGAACGACAAACAACTTTGCATGCGTCTTGGTGTGCTCTTCTTCGCTCACTGTGAAGTTGTCGACTGCACTATGTACCTTTGCGTCACTTGGGATAGTTGTCTGCGCCTTGACAGCTTTCGCCGCTTTAGTCTCGCCAGCTGGTTGTTCTGGCACTACATGATAAGCCTTCAATTCTTTATGGAATTCCGTTTCATAGCGGAAATCTAAGCGGCCTGTGCGGTACTCTTCGACTGTTGGCTTATGAGTAAAACGAGATGCAATCTTATCGCATACCGCTTGCACTGCCTTGTCACTAAATGTGCGATCGGTAAATATGTAGCTAGCACTTCCGAACACCGCATTAAATGCGCTCTCGCTGTGCTCGTAAATGTCTTCCATGCCATTAAATGAGCCGCCTTTGTATTTATCGGTAATAGCCTTGACTGCATCCATGTTGGCACCATCTTCCCAAGATACATAGACAGAGGAATGACGAGTACGTACAGAAAACTTGCCTAATGGCTTTAGCTCTTTACGAATATTGTCCGCTACATGTGCTAACTCTGAGCGGCGCGGTTCTTTGTCTTTAAGCTGCTTAAGGTGCGGATACTCATCGCCTACCTTGCTAACAGCTACGCGAAACGCTTCTTGCTCTTGGCGCTCCTGCTCTGCTTTCTCCGCTGCCACTTTTTCGGCGTTCTCTAACAAAGCAATCAGGTCGTCACTAGATGCAGGCTCTCCTTCCAATACGCCACATTGAACCCCACTGCGAAGCATAGACTCAGGATAATTCGACACAGTACCGTTTTTGAACACCAGCTTAACGTCGCCACCACCCGAGTGCAAAACGCCGCAAACGTTCTTGCAATCGCCCTTATTACAGCCTTCTCCTACTTCCACGACGTAACCAAAACCCGTGTTATACAGGCTCATGTAAACAGGTTGACCAACAAATACTAGACCTTGGTAATTAGAAATCATAACGCGCCTCCGCTGAATGAAAAACGATGTGTTAACTGACTTGTTAAATATAGCACATTATAGAAATCATTCAACGCCCACCAGCTAAATAAAACAAGATAGTTTTACAGTAAAACCACCCCTCAAGGCCGTTCCTTGGTAAACCATCGTCTTCTTGTAAAACAGAAACTTAGAGAATGAGATGCGGGTCAAATTTAATCGTATTAGCTACAAAAAAACGCAATAGTGAGCTATAATGCTAGTGTCAGTTAACAACATTCAGCGAGGCGATTATGCAAGCAGGAAACGTAATTCAGTTTATCCCTAAAGCCGTTCAAGAGAAGGCAGACCAATGGGCAACCCAAGCGATTAGCAATGCGCTTAGTTTTGACTTGGAGCTAAACAACGAAGCGCTTAGTGGTGTACTGCAAGGCGTGACTAAGATCGTTTATTTTTCTGGAGACATTGAAGAAGGCGAAAGCCGTAAAGCTCGAATTGTGGAAGGTAATCAGTTACTACGTGCGGCAAGCAATCAGCTGTATACCTATGAAGTATTCGAACAACATATTCGCATCGAGTTTGATGGTGAGTATATCTATGATCTGTATCTTGATGATCTGCACACCAGTGCAAATATTATTGTCATTCTAAAGAAGATGCTTGAGGTTTCTCAGGAAATTCGACGTAGCCAGTTCGACAACTTTGCGAACTCCCTTTTTGGTGTTGCTGCACTGTAAGGAATGCCAGAGAAAGAAGGGGCTACCAAGTTGGTAGCCCTTTTTTGATACTTTAGCTCTAGTAAATTAAGCCATTTCGATAACGTTTATCAGATGCTGAATGCGAGACGCTCGAATGTAGGACTGTTGCTTATACAGTAAATCTAGAGTTGTTTTTAGTAGCTCCAGTGATGGGTTTTCTGGCTGGGCTATTAGATCGCCTATCTCATTAAAAACGAACCCTTTGATTTCATATCCCATTTACAAACTTCCTTCTCGCTCGTGCTTGTTAAGTTTTATAAGAAAACGTAATGATGCGCTATGCCACCAGCAAAGCGCAGCGGTTAAGCTAACTAGCTAACCATTCACTGTAGGTCTTTAATGGCTTACCCGTAGTAATATCGTTTCCTTTTCCGTCATCGGCACATGCTAAGTAGATCTGATATTCAGCATCATTAGAGCCGCGCTGTTGAGTCTGCCAATTGGCATTTGGTACTAGCTTATCGTTGTCCATCTCTTACTCCGTCTGTCTAGGCTTGATAGGGATTGCGCCTGATTGATAGGCGCAACGGGTGAGTGTGTAGTAGCACTATGACCTTACATTGATAGCGAATTGTTAATAATGCTATCTGCCATAGGAATAATTGCCCGACACTGTGAAGCGATTAGTTCATCGACAACATTCGCCTCTTTTTTCGTGTCTCTGATAGCAAACTCTTGCGCGCGTTCCAGCCATCGAACTGCATCCTCTAGTGACTGGATTGCTGATAGTCCTCCTTTGTCGACTCCATCTTGCTTTAAGTCATCCAAAGCCATTTCTATACAGTCCTTGGCTTCAATAAGGCAATTAACCTTATCCGTATCAGCGTTCATGAAAGCGAGTGTTTCTCGCGCTGCTACAACGGTTTCTTTCAGTGCGTTGAGGTTAGAGATCTTCATGACGATTCGCTCCGTGGTTTACCAGTTAAAACATGGGGCGTTGTCGGCTTTGTTCGCAGCACTATCTAGCTCTAAGCACTGATAGCCCTGCTGTGCCGCAGCTAACAATAGATTATTGAAATCATCCGAAAAGTTTGGATAGTAATTAGATGAATCATTCTCATGTTCGAAAAGCTTAATAAAGTATCCAGTAGGACGTTTAGCAACCATTGCGCAGCTTTGATTTAGCATTCGGTCAAGTGATTGAGTATCTTGAAATGTGATGTTACTGGTTGAAGCGCAAGCAGTGCGGTAAGTCTCGCCAAATGTAATTTTCATAGTTAGTGCCTCTGAGTTTTTCTTAAAAAGGAACAGTTAGCTGGTGGTCGCATAACTGTTTGTGTTAACTGACCGATTAACTATAGCACACTTAAAAAGGATTATCTTGTTGATTTTCAAACAAAGGCTCGTATACGCTTTTTAAAAAAAGAGTCTTATTAAAAATAAGGAGCTACCAGAGGGCACAAAAAAAAGGGCGTCGCCCTTTAGTTTATTGTATTGCTTTAAGCTCTCTACCCAACCGGCTAAACCTTACACATTTCTTCGCCGCAATCTTCACACTCCAAAATGACGGCGTAGAATTCTTCTGGATATTTGCCATTGCTATCTTGTTCCCCTCGTTGAATAAGGGCACTTTCGTTCCTTTGGGTCGTAGTGTCCACATTCATACTGCCGCAGTTAACACAAAACATCCTTTGCCTCCTACTCTATGTTTTACTGTAAAAGTGATTGGTGGCTGCGCCCTAACCACTTAGAGCGCAGATCCTAACTAAGCTAAGTGATATGGATTTCGTTCGGCTAGCACTGGCATACGAACTGAAAGCGGTACTCGATTCTTAATCAACGCTTTTAGCTGTTTTAAATAGCTCGCCTTTTGATTTTCCAGTAGTTCGTGCTCAGCCCTCACGAGGTTGGATAGTGAATCTGTTACCGATTCAAACAAACCACTGAGGTCGTGATCGCCAATGAAACCCATACAGCTATCAGCATGCTCCCCGTTTTCATTTGTGACGGTGAACTCGAAAACTGAGCCTTGTAGATAAGAGTCATACATTTGGATTTCACTTTTTAACCATGATGTAATCTCGGTTCTGTCTTTCTTGTTAGAAAAGTCAGTGAACGAATGACCTAATTCGTTCAGTATCTTAGGCGTTGTAAATGCCCATCCAATACACCCGCTATCAAAACGGCATGAAAAAGGTGTACTACTGATAGCTAAACCACTATGGTCGTATAGGTAGACTGGTAAGATAATGATCTCCTTGCTTGCTTCGCTTGGGAGTAAAGAAATCATCATATTGATTTTGGAACCTCTGGATTCTCCGGATAACTCATGATGTTCATTAACTCCATAGTCATCCAAAATGCTGCTTAAAGCATCCTCTAGAAGCTCTAGACCATTAGTGTCGCCCAATGTGTAACGGCGGTGCTCTAATGCAAGGACGGCAATATTGTCATGTTCGCGGGGGTCAAACATAGAGCTATCTTCAACGTAAGCTATCGATACATAGAAAGATCCAATTGTTGCGCTAGTTTCACCATAGCTTGATAACTCAGATGTAACGGTTTCCAATGACGGTGTGTGCATAATCTGCCTCGAAATGATTTATTAACTGACATATCAACTATAGCACAATTTATGAAATTTATCGTATTGAATTTAAAGGAGAAATAGCTTTACAATACTTAGAAAACCAGTGTCTTATTTAAAAAAGAGCTGCCAGATAACCCAATAAAACCGCCACAAATCTGAGGCGGTTTTATTGGAAAAAGCTAGTTGCTAGTACCTAACCAAAAAAAGCTAATTCGATTTCTGGCAATAGATTAGATGTCCACTCGTCGGACTCATCATCATAGTCACAGATGTACTCAAACACTTCGTCATTAATTCCTTGAAATGCACACCCAGACTCATAGTAATACAAGGTGATGTCAACCAGCTCACTGTCTGGCTCTGCCCCTAGTTGTTTAGCAACATAATTAGGGATTGCATCTAATAACCCCATTGGTGGAGACCAAGGCGTATCGAATACCCAATTGCCATTCTCAATCAACTCGATGTTTAAGGTTGTCCATTTGATGCCGATCACATTGCAATTAAAGCTATACTCAGTTGAACAGCTTAGATGCCCACCATTAAAGCCGTTAACCATGACGCATACGGGCAACTCGTACATCAATTGAATATTAAAACTGCTTGCTGTCTGTTCTGGTTGCCAGACTCTAGGTTTAGACCACCATGTTGCGATATTACGATTAAACATACCTGAAAAATCGTACTGACACGTTCGCCACATATGCGCCATCTTTTTACGTATAGGTTTAGGGATGTCGCCATACCACACGTTCGCCAAGTTAGATTGGTCATAGATTCGATTGATGTGACTGTAACGCTCAGGAGTTATCACTCCATCAACGAGTTCAAGTAAAAACTGGGTATATGCTAACGACTCTAGCGAATTCCGTCTCGATGATACGACTAAAGCAGGGTTTAGCTGACCGACCGCTTCTAATAGCTCTGGGGGTGTCGATGTGTGGGGATGGAGTAAACCTGACAGCCCAGCGAGTAACATTTTTCGCAGTTTATAAGTCATTTCTGTTGTACGATCTTCTATCGAGCCATCCAGAAGTGAATCGATCACGTTCTGTGCTTCGTCTGTGTTCCCTCTTACATGCAATGCGTTCGAGCACCAATTAGGCATGAGACACCTCCACCAAATCAGAAGCTGGCTGTAGGCATAATTGCTCAATTAGCCCCATTGAGTGGTCATCAATAGATGGACGACACGGGGTATTAAATAAATCGTAACCACCGAATTCGATAGCAAATGCAATATCGTCAGAGGTATCCGTTAAATAGCGTTGAAGAGCGTCACATAGCTCTGGTGACTCACAACTGGAAATCGACGCTGAGCACTCTTCTGTCGCCCATTCAATTGTATGGCGTACCAATACATAGCTAATAGCAAACGTAGCAAGCCCATTCACTTCAAACTCAACACTAAAATGGTCATTACCGTTCACGTCATTTCGTGTAACCTCACCTTTGCCTGAGACGTGAACCGCCGTTGGTGCGTCGACACTCATGTGATCTGGTAGATAATTTTGAAGTCCTTCAAGCATCTGCGACACTGAATTACAGTTCGCTTGATTAATTTGCTCTAGAGATTGATAAGCGGATAACGCTCTGGCTGAATCCGTTATGGCTTCAAGTCTGCTAATTGCTATATCTAAATTGATAATCATAGTATTGCTCCGATTAGTGCTGAAATCACAAAAAACCGTGTGATAACAACGTGTTAACTGACAAGGGAGACTCTAACACTATAGGGGGAAAATGTCGCCATTGAATGGTTTTACAGAAAAAGTACGCTTCTTACAAAGCGCTACTTCTTATTAGAAAACCTTAATAGGAGATCAGCGGGACCATGGGAGTTTAGGAGGGACCTATACCTTCAGCTGGTGGCTTAACTTTCTGGATACCATCTGGTTAGGCTTGTACCTTTGCAAACACTTGATGAAGCACTGCCGCGAGTATGAAATAGACTGTTATCCGGCTGTCGCAAATAGGCCATGTAGTAACCATCCTTAAGATCGCGGGTTCCTGTCCATTTCGCACGATAAGCTGGCTCTATGTACCCATCATTAAGATCGTGGCTATTGAATGCATCGAACAGGACAAAGTCACGCTGGTCCCAGCAACTAGGTAGCCATTCAAAGCATTCTGCACTCGTCGAAAGTAAGCCTTGATAACGCTGGACCCAAGGCGGTGTAAGTACTATTGGCTGATTACCTGCGGACCCACTCGACCCTATTTCGGTAAAACAGTCACCGACTTCTAACGTGTCACCACTCGGTAGCGTAAAGGATTCACGTCGTATAGACTTTACCTCTCTGGGTGACAGTGTCACAAGAAAGCAGGATTCAAGCTCGCTAATGATGGATTTGTCCACTGTGGTCCCTTATCAATTAAATCAGTTCAAGAATTTGTAATTCAACATCCAGCATTTGTACTAGAAGCTCCTGACACTCTCTAGCGCTGCAGGCTTTATCCCAAATCCTTCTCACGCGCTTCGACTGTAGTATGGCCAGCTTGATCGAGTTATGCAGCACAGAGAGTGATTCTTTATCCTCCTTGCTGAGACGTGCCTTGAAGACAAATGGTAGGTTCTTAGCGCTCACTACTCCGCCACCAAAGGTCTCTATGCCGCCACTAGGCAAAATAAGCCCCCCGCTCTTAAACGCATATTCTTCAATCCACTTGGCCAACGTTGCAATGTCGTTGTGACAACACTTAAGAATTGGCGTGTTGATATCCTGCAGGGTGTTATCGATGACATCGTTCGCGCGTGTTTTGCCATGCAAGTCGTCAATAAGCGCACTTAATGACGCATTTGTAGTATCACTGACCACTTTACGCAGTTTTTGCCGAGAGTATTTGTCCATTGCTATACCGTCTCGTAAACAATATCAATTCGAGCACATCCCTTAACGCTCTCTTCAGTAACCTCAGACTGTAGCTCAGAGGATAGTGAATCGATGAGATTATGGGCTTCAGATTGAGTAACTAAGCGCTTGGCGTTTTTGGCTGAGTTAACGCATACGACGCGAGCAAAGGCGTCCACCGAATAACCTTGAGCAGATAACCGGTATCCCACTTCTTGCGCTTTGTCTTCAGGTCCAGCAACTCGTTTGAAATAGCGAATAATTGTATTTGATGACATGATTGTAAATCCGTTCTTATAGTTTGGTTTTATTGAAAAACAGCCACCAGCTATCAAGAGATTAACTGTTTCAGCGTAGGGTGCTTTTCACCTTGCCAGTAGGTCGCATGACAAAGAGTAATGATCTGTTCTCCATTCTCGTAAACAGTCACCTCCATTGGATAGCTAGGATGTAAATCGATGAACTTTCTCATCTCGCCTATTGATTTAAACTGGTGAAGTTCATCTTGCGTATAGTCGTCAAGACAGCGGTTTACTTCGAAACTGTAAGCCATGTTGCGGTCCTTATAATAAATTCAGGTATCCCCTTAGCGGTGCAATGAGGGGGAAATCAGTTGTATTTTGCTTCGTGTAATGAAGCACCGGACATCGTTCGACCATCCGGTACATACCTGACTACTCGCTCTTATGTTCTAACAGCATGCTTGGGTTAACTGTCAGCTGTAAGTTCTTACCGAAATGGCTTTGCGCTGCCTTTAAGGGTATATCCAACTCATCATGCGCTTGTTGGGCGTTGTGAATCCACCCCGACAAACGGCCAAACTCAACATTAAGGCGCAGTAAGAACTCTTGATTAAACTTGATATGGTAGTTGCCATTCTGAAACATCTTAACTTGCATCAGCTCCAAGGTTTCCCCCTTAGTGTGGTTGAAGTAAGTGAATGTTTCTGGTTGCCCATATACCCATTCACCTTTCGCTGGCCACACTGTCTTTGATGTGTCGTAACCTAAGTTGCTCGCGATGGTCAATATATCTTGTATGAAGGATGGCTTAGTTGCTTTGCTACCCGTTAGGATCACTCGAAGCTCCAACTTGTAGTGCGATAGCCATTCTGGAGTATACGAATAACGCCACTCTTGTTTTGTGAATGTGCGCTGATTGCTCTTGTAGAGCTTCACGTTGGCCGCTTCTGCCATTGTGTCTACCAGCTTGATTAATTGCTGGTCATAGTACTCGTTAGCGTTTTTAATGACCCATACAAGAAGGTTGTGGGCGTTCTGAGGACTGAAGTCGACATAAGTTTTAGCGAAAAGCGTATCGAGTAGGTGGTTACGAGATGCATCGGTAAGCTTTGATGTGACCGTATCTAAGTTGTCAAACAACTCACGCCAATAACGATTCTTCAATCCTTCGATTTTCAACTGCAGACCCTGCTGCACCGCCACCAGCTCAATTCCAACCTCGTTTAATAGCGCCGCATCAATTGAAGTCAATTTTTTATAAGTATCGAGCAGCTCGTTCATTTCGTGGCAGTACAACTGATACAGAGCATCAACTAACCCGCTTGATTGAATAAGTTCGTTTCGTTCTTTCTCTTGCTCCGCTTTTTTTGCCTTTGCCTCATCAAAAGCTTTCTGTGCCTCTTGTTGAGTTTTTGATTGAGTGCTAGTCGAGAAACTTTTATCAAACCAAAGTTGAAACGGATCTACTTTCTGGGTGCGTTTATCTAGAGAGTAAGAGTGAGCGACGAGAGATAGACGGATAACATGAATGTCACATCGAGCAGCTCGCTGCGCGTTTCGGAAAGTGCCCTTTCCGACAATTTCAGAAGTGGCCTGACGCAACTCAATCGCGGTTTGGATAGCCTCGCTATCTTCCCAGCGAACAGGGAGCACTAAGTAGATATATTTTGCGTTGGCTTCTGCAATGATTTTTGTAGCCCAGTCTTCATATTCAGAGTAAGGAGGGTTACAAAACACCATATCAACCTTTTTATCTATTAACGTCTGCTGATGAAAATCGCTGCCTATCGTGGCAATCGACGCATCCATTGATTCAACAAGGGGGCGACTTTTCTCTATTGCGTAACGTGGGCCTGAAGTTAAGAATTTGAGTGCGGCTCCATCCCCTGCCCCGATATCTAAAATTGAACAAGCAGGCTCTTTATTATCATCAACACGAAAGTCACGACGTATAGACCATTTCACGATATTAAGAATTTGTTCTGTTGTTGGATACCACTCAAAATCAAGATTTTGCTCTTTGAGCTTCGCTATCATTGAAGGAACAGAAATGGAATGTATAGAACCCATAATAAGAAACCTCTATTATTAACTGACAGTTTAATTTTAGCACAAACTAACAAGTAAAAGAAAGCCCCCAATCAATTAGAAAGGGGGCTACAGAGGCGACAACGGTAGTGCTAAGCAAATCGGAGTATGTCAGTTATCACAGCGGCTTAGCTCGTTGCCTTTCGTCAGTTATTCGGTTACATGAAACTGGCCAGTACGGATTAGTCTCAATAATTTGGTATACGCCTTCACCTCACACGAGTGCTCCACTGCTTCAAGCGGTGCATTGCGCTTCATCGCGTCAGACTGTTGTACTTTAATTTCCGCTAGTTCACTCTCAAGCGCGTTAACTAGTTTGGCTGTGTCCAAAGGCAAATTTTGCTGCTGGCTATCGTCTGCAGCTTGTAGCCCTTTTTGACGAGTTTTTTTCGTGACTCTTTGTTCACGCTCTTTAATTAGCTCCAAATAACCCTCGTTACTAAATAGCTCGACTGGAACGCTTTCTAGCACCTCCATTTTCGCATACGAGCCTTTCTCTGAGAGTAACTTTCTAAACAACAACACCAGCGTCAAGTGTTCTAGTGCAGTGAAGCCAATATGAACCCTAAAAGAATCAGGCGATCGAGGCGAAGGAGCGGCCAAGTCAATTGCTTCAGCTAAGGCGTGATTAGTAGCATAGCGAGCGTTGATGTCTGCGTGTTTAGAAAGCAGCACTTCCGTAAAGTCATTATCAACCCAAGAGTGCTCAGCGGAAAACTTTTTCTGACTCTCGAATACACTAACTTCAATAGAGCCATCTAATTTCTTTACAGCAAATACCTTTGACATCAAAAATAACCCCGCTGATACAGTTCCAATACATATACATCATAGTTTTACAGTAAAAGCCCTCACAACAAAATAGATTCAATTACTTACAACTAAATGACAACTTAATAATGGCACACAAAAATCCAACTCGCAATCACTTATTGAAATAAATTTTATTTCTCTCTGACATTAACCATATACCAGACAATATATTAGGCCTCACACTAGTAGTCTGGAGGTGAAATCTTTGATACTTTCTAATAACAAAACACTCAATAGAGATGTATTGATTGGAAGTTGCCCTTCCCGTTATTTTTGATTAAATGACTACTTAACTATAGCACACAATGGAATGAGGCGTTATACTGTCAGTGAAAATGTCAGAACACTGGAGGTCTTTTGTGATCTATATATATTCCAAGTCACTTGAGGTGACAGGGGCGCTACACCCTTTAAGCTCGGAATGGGAAAAGGAGCAATACAACAAACAACAACTCGGAGGAATGCTTGAACCGGACAAGTTCATGTGGTGCCAGATCAAGCCTTTCATGCTCAGTCGAGCATGGTATAGCAACGACGGCTGCGCGAGAACGCTAGAAACCAACAATAAACGAAATGGCTTTGAGTTAATGCCGACTGGTGTTGGTTATTTTCCTGCTGAAAACCGGCTTTTTTGGCACATACAGGCCACTAAGCAATTGTTACGTTACTTAGATTACCGAAAGTCAAATGACGCCAATAGAATGCAGATGGCCAAAGAACGGTTTAAGTTGGCGCTGCAATACAGACGAGGTCAAAGGGGGCTAATAACGACTGAACGGTGCCCAAGCTTCTTTAACCATCCTGTAAAAACGATCATGGAGATTCTCGATAAAATAGAGGCTCTCCGTTCTACTCGGCATAAGAATATGCGATTAATCGAAACATGCGTTAAGGAGTATCTAAACGCTGTTACAACTACAATGCAGCATAAGCATTTCATTGATCCTAGCGTGAATGAAGCTCTTACCATGTTACGAGTGGAGTTGTACGAGAATACCGCATTTTTTTATCAAGAGCCGGAGAGTGAACTCATCACTTGCCAGCATGACAATGAGAGCTTGCATCTACTATTAGCATCCTTAGCAGGAGCAAGCGCATTGCGACATTTAGATCGTATCGAGCGCATAGTACCCAATTTCCGAAAAGGAATAGAGGAACAGGTCAATGAGGCCATCCAAAAGACTATAAGAAGCAAGTAAGCTGCGTTAAGAGCAAGTGAAGTACGCTTGCTCTACTTTTTCTGAAAAATATACTTAGTCCTATTGCAGTGCTGGTGGAATTATTTTTATAGTTATAGAAAATTACTATGAAAAAGCCTTACTGCTTTACTCTGCCATTAATGGCATTGATCGACCAAACCGCAAAATCTATCGCTTTGGTTCTGGAACGCTACACAGAACTCATAATTGCCAAGAGTAGAAAAACCGTTATTGAGCAACTGACAAGTTTAGTGCTTGCGATTGCTACTCTGGTATTTGTAGTAGCCCAAATCATTCCTTAATCATAAATTTGGTTGTTGGTCATAAAGGGCTGTTTTAATTGTTCTTAATTCCTATCGGTTTACTATAAAAAAGCTGTGTTTTCATAGCGTTCTTTCCCTCTCGTTACTTGATCGTTCCGGTGATTTTGAACCAATGCTGCACGAAGCGCTCACCTTGACCAATAAACTCAATTGGCAACGCGAAAATTCGATACAGGAAGCGAGCTAATTGCCCTGTCCATACTGGCACATAATTTCGAGTACACATTTCCTCTATCTGGCCTTTTGAATCAATGCGTTGATAAACAGGCACAACTCCAAACATCCAAGCGTAGTGCGTGTGCTGTTTCTATACTAACTTGAGGAATGCAGCTCTCCCGTTACAAGCTAAAATTGACATGTACGGCAAAATAACGGACAAACCAGTTGACACTAACGTCAATCCATACGAATATTAACCTGTCCGGTTAAAACCCGTACATATAAGATACTATCTATACTATTTAATTTTTTATTGGAGTTGGCTTGCGAACCCTAATTGCAAGCTGTTATTCATCGAGTGAGAGGTAGCCGAGCGCACATGCGCGAGGAGAAAAAATGAGCGCACTAAAAAAAGAGAGAGTTGAGTTTCGCCTTTCTGAGAGTGAGAAAAACACTTTGGAAGAGGCGGCAATACTGTCTAACACTACTGTAAGTAAATTTGTGTCTGAAACTGCGGTATCAAAGGCTCAAGAGGTTGTAGACGAACATAAGCGTCTACAGGTGGAAGCAAGCCAATGGGAGTCTGTAATGGACGCCCTTGAGAACCCAGCAGATCCAAACGAACTAATGCAGGAAATCATTGGTATGTCTTTGGAGGAATCTTGGACGGTCAAGATCAAAAAGTAACGGTCGAACGTTTCGACCCAGAAGCAAACTACGACTTTTCACAGTTCAATTGTGGCGTTGAGGTATTGAATGATTACCTCAACAATTCGATGCACAAAGAGAGTGCGAGGAAAATAGCCATTCCGCACCTATGTATTGTAGAGCCTGAGAACAAAAGTGAACCCAAACGAGTTATTGGTTATTTTACTCTGGCCAGTAGCTCGTTTGAGAAAGCACACCTCACCAATAGTGAACGAAGGAAATGTCCCTACAGGACTGTACCTTGTATCTTGTTAAGCAAGATAGCTGTATGTCAAAGCGCGCAAGGTCAAGGTCTAGGCAAGTGGCTTCTTGGTCGGGCGATTCGTCAGGCTTTCTTGGCATCAAGAGACGTAGGCGTATATGCACTATTCTTGCAGTCAAGAGAAGGACGAGAACAGTTCTACCTTGATGCAGGGATGATTCAATCTAAGCTTCAACCAAACATGTTCATTTACCCATTGAAGCAGTACGAGAACGGATTAAAAGAGCAAGTGCTTAGAACACTCTAATTAAACTCTTTATCAAAAAGGGGGCGTTCGACGGAAAAACATTGGTATGTTCTTAAAGATCAATATTTTCCTAATCGTCGACTCCCCCCCCGCAGGGAAAACGTGGTATCAAACTTTGTTGTCTTTCGATATTCGCCTTGTGATGTTTTACAATAAAACCTTTCGAAAGTAAGCTAGCCTCACACCTATTAGAAAAAAACGCCATTCTATGAGAGTGACGTTTTCCGTTAAATGTTCTGAAATTTCTTATTCCGTCAATACACTTAATTATCTTTGGTTGGCTTGCCAACTCTTTCAAAATAATTTTCAAGCTTTTCTAGCATTGATAAGCGTTCATCATAACCGCCGTGGTCAAGAATCATGTAAGCATCCCATAACATTTGCTCTTGGTCTGGTAGCGGCAATCGTTTCTTATCAAACAGAGGGATTTCGTTAGCATGTTTAACCCGCAAATTTGCTCTATCTCTAGGATGAAGCTCTTGATCGCTTAAATGCTCCAAATGCCTTTCTAAAATGAACATCGTAAAACGCTTATCAGTAGCGAGTTGAATGAAATATCTAAAGCCATTTTTCTGCTCACTAACATTAATAACCGTTACCACTCTCCCTAAAAAAACTTGCCTCTTGGTAATGCTATGGTTAGGGTTAAGGGATGAAACAAACGCTCTCTGACCAATTGCAAATTTTGAATTAGACACGAACTTCTCCTTCTTGCACATGGAATTGTTCGATAATGGTTGATAGAGCCTGCTTAGCCGCGTTTTCAAGAGAAATATCACCATGGCGATAGGCCAGTATAATTGAGTCAAGCTTCTTGTTATCGCAAACACAGAAAGCCAAATTAACCCCATTAGTTTCTAGTAATGACCTTCTAATATTCTCAACAGCTTGAGTGCTATACATGGCCTTCAGCCCTTACTTAACTTCTTGCGTGGTTTCTTCACTTTGACTAGTGACTTCCTTCACGACTCTATCAAAATTTGAGTCGTCACTTTGAATGCACGTACGCCAATAGATAATGCTTCTGAATAGATAATGCTTCTGTAGACCCAGAACACCACGCCCCCGTATATGGCCACAAGAACCAGAGCTGCACTATTAGTGATATTCAAGCTACCATCCGTACTTCTAGGCACCTCTTTAAAGAAAAGTACATAAAGACAAGCACCTATCGACGCTATAAGGTTAAAGGCTACCCATGTGTATTTGTTCTGCATTTTTTCCTCTCAGCATGCGTGGTTGTTACGAACTACCCTGACTCATTTGTTTAATAAGCTCTGTATACAAAGTTGGCAACCATGACTTTTCCGAATTACATATTAGCGCCTAGCTTAATCGCATCAATTAGATAATATTCTTCTTCAAAAGCTTCAACAAGAGTAAGTAGCCGAGTAATTATTAGAGAATTTCCTTGTAACGTTGGTATCACTGCCATTTAGCGCGTGGGTTCGCTCTCCCAAAAGCGGGAGATTGGAATGTGTTGACCGTCCTCTATGGCTGCTTCATGTTCGTGGAAAAATTGCTTGTAGGTATCCATATTCTGTTCACAAAAAGCTTCTAGTAACGATACTGTTAGGCGTGGGGAATAGATCGCGTCATTGCCTCCATCAAGTGACCCTATCATTAACGTTCCATCAGAAAACTCCGTCACACCACTGCCAACATAATCTTGGGCCATGATGATGTGCTTACGTTCATCACCTAAGTGGATCACGATGGCATCGGAGTAATAGGGTTGCGCGTTAATAGTAGGAACCCCTTTGTTGATTGACGGGGGACTGTTCGCAATGTAGGCAGTGCTATTCAATCGAAACACATCCCCTTGATTAATATCTTCAAGGTCACAAGCTTCCCAAAAATCGTTGTTGAGTTTTTCTAGCTTTTTGGCCATGGTAGTTCCTTATGAAATGTCGTCTTTTTAATAAAAAAGGTGGAAATAAAAAAGAGGCACCCCGTCAGTACCTCTTTCATGAAATTAAACTATTGAGAAAACCAGCTTATTAGACTCTCGGGCATCATTCTGAGCCTCAATTAAAGCGTTTACACCAGTAAAGATTGCTGTAGAAATGTAATCTCTGAAGCATGCAATCGCCGTCTCTTTGTGCGGATATGAGAACGCGCGATCATGAACAAAGAAATCCAGCGGAAACCCGTTTTCAAAAAATGCAGCGCTCTGACTTGAAAGTAGCTGATGAGCTACTCGGTTTAAAGACTCTTTCTCAAAACCATGTTCCAATGTGTCGAGTAAAAGGAAATACTGAATCAAATCCCAAACTGAATTTCGTAATTCAAACGGATCTTGTATGAAAGGGCTTGCAAACATGTGCTGGGCCATAAAGTAATGAAAGTCAGACAGTAACTGGTAGTCAGACATATTGATTTCTCGGCACAAACCTTTTGTGGTGGGTTTTTTCGTAAAACCGAGTTGGAAGATAGCATCATGCAAGTGCTCAAGCGCATTATCATGGCCATACTTATGACAGCCGGATATTTTACGATCCAATCCACGCTTAATTTTATCGCGAACCACTTGCGAATGATTTGCTTGAAAACGATATTCAAACTTTCGACTTAGTACACACTCTCGCGATGCGGCGTAAACAACGTTAGCGATTTGGCAGTATAGGCCAGCTGCCTCAAATAGCTCCTGTTCAGTACGCTTTCGGCTTTCGCACCAAATATTAATGAAATCCATATTTATGCCTCCAATAGACTGCTACAGGCTGACTCAATGTCTCTCACAAATGATTCATGGTGCGCCCCATACTTGGCTCGCAAGTGAATGCGGCGCAAACCAACTAGAACAGAAATCCCCTTGCTCTCTAACAGTACGGTTAGTCTTGTCAAGATTGCATCCGTTAACTCGACAGATAGAGATAAGCTGGCTGTCGCCCGACTAGTAAGAATCAATTTGAACGATGACATAAATCACCCCTTTGTTAACTGACTATTTAATTGTAGCTCAAATCGGGGTTGTTTGCATGGTTTTTAATGCTATTAGCCACTTGCATTTAGGAGCCCTTTTCAATAATTGAAAAACAATTGTCTTATTGAAAATAAATGAACATGGATCACAAAATTGTTATGTGATATATAATACACAAATAGCTATTTTACTAGATAGAGAGTTAAATTATGAGATGTAACCACGACGCACAACGAATCCTTGATAGTATCGATATGCCAAATAAAGAAATGCGTTCGATGTTTGGAGGAATGACTTTCTTTTCTAATGGGTTCCCATTCGCCGCATATTGGAATGGTCATCTTTATCTAAGAGTTAGCCAAGAAGAGAAGCACCAACTAGATGCTAAAGGAATTGAACCTCTCACTTACCGAAAAGAAAATTCCAAAGGATGGCACTCAGTAAAAAGTCGTTATTACCCTATTTCAGCAGAGCTACTCAATAACACTGATGCATTACTGGCTGCATCAAAGCAAGCCTGCGAGCAAGCCAGACAAGAAAAAGAGAACACTATCGCCCAAACTCGCATCAAAGATATGCCTAATATGCGCCTGAGTATAGAAAGAATGCTAAAGAAAGTCGGTATACACACTAAAAAAGATCTGATAAATGTGGGTTCTAAGCAAGCATTTGCTTTGCTTGAAAGCGAATATAGCGAAGTATCGGTCAACCTATATTTCAAAATTGAGGGGGCAATCAGTGGTAAGCATTATCTGATAGTCAAGGAAGAGCAGCAATACAAGAGTAGAGCCGCCGCATAAATGTTGGTGGTTTTTCAATAAAACTGACAAAAGCTAAGAGCTAAACATGATCGCAAATGCTGCGAAGAAAAGCACCACAGCTATACGACTAAAGGCTGTTTTCCTTAGCTTTATAGCCAGCAAACTAAAAATAAACGTTGCAATGAGAAGTAGTAACGCTAAATTTTGCATTCTAAGTTGACCTCAATATGGTTAACAAGAAGTTAGTAGTGGATAAACCATTACACTACACAAATGCTTCAATGGCCGATTATCTCTAAAGTCATGAGTTAAGGTAAAACAGGCAGCTTTTCCCTTCCCTGTCAGCGACGTAATCATATATCTCACCATTAGGTCTAACACAGAATCCATACTCTCGCTCTGGCGTTAATAGCCAAATACCATTGAGAGAATCTTCTATACCGCTACCATGGCAATTATCGATAGCACTGACTGGCAGAAAATCCGTTTTAAGTGAATCGCAATCGATTTTGATTCGAACATTCTCAAGAAGCCAATCTTCATCTCGATCAGCCAATTCCGAGTTATAGATCAACTGCTCTGCATCTGCTCTAACGCGCAATACTATTTCCATAGGGATACACCTCTAACTTGAAGATTTCGTAGAATGTCTACGTACTAAATTGATTTCCAATCAGCAGGCTTACTCGTCCTGCGTTGTATGTCTCGTCTCTTCAATACACAAAGCTCATAGCACTCGGGACACATTTGGCTAGGATCGTTTAGAGATTTTAGAATGACCGCACTCTTACGCTTCACGAAGTAACCGCAACTACAACGACATTGCCATCTCTTCTGCCCTAAGTAACCAATGACTTTCAATCGACCAAATTCGGTGCCTGTAAGATCGGTAAAGTTGTCAGCGTTTGGCGTCTCTATGTGGGGCTTAGCATTTGACCAATAACTAATACCAAGATTTTTAGCTCGAAACCTTGAGTGAAACTCATCATGGATTGATGCCTTTCTCGTCACTTTTCGTGCATTGCCATTAATTGGCACTAGGTGATGACTATCCATACTAGAAACCCGTGTATAGCTGGTGGAAAAAGCCTGATTTTAACAATCAGGCCCATCTGGTAGATGGTCAAATGTATTTTGGGGTTGTAGCATTGGATGACTTGCTCTGGCCAATGGGAAGGCTGATTGTACCTCGGCTTCTGTCTCGAAAGAGTCAACAAAATGTTTGCAAGACTGGCCAGCTAGTACGCTGCTTTCAGGATAAATGCCCCATGCATGCACGCAGTACATAGTATCACGAACTTCGTAGGTGAGATCGAATGCAGGACGCCCATAGACCTCAATTCCATAATCTACCGATTCATGAGACTGTTCATCTTCGTATGCGTTTTTAGCCTCAAATACCATGTCAAGGTTGTAACCTTTAGACTCTAGAGCGGCTTCTATCGAGCTGACCGCTTCGCTCTCAGTTAGAGCGGAATCCCCTTTAGCTAAACGCTCTTCGTTATCCACATGAATGGAAGAAACCTGATCTTCGATTAGTTCGTAGTATTTAGTACCAATCGCTGCCGCTTGAATGTTGTAAATAGATGTTTTCATTTCAATTTCTCGCTTTTGCTCAATTGCTCTTATGGTAAGTTATAACCGTCGAGCCATAAACTGTTTTACAGAAAAACGATGGGCGACGATGCCGCCCTGATCATACTACTGGAAGTGAACTATCAACTTTGCGTCGATAGGTGCGAAGCTTTTTTGAAAGCTTTGAGGGAGTAAACAAGCCATTTGAAGTTAATCCCAACTCTTTACGAACTTCTTCTGAAGCTTTACGTGCTGAAACACCGTTCTTTTCGTCCAGCTTTGACAAAACTGCCTTAGTGTACTCTAACTCTTCTAGCGCATGTAAGCACGTTTGGTCAGTTTGCTTAGTTGATAGAAAACGCTTACTCAAGAGATAAATAACAATGCTCGGAATAAGTGCTGCTGCCAAAGTAAATAGCCCCGTAATTAAGGGGGAAAGTAGATTATTTGATACTAAGAAATTCATGACCGCCTCCGTTAACTGACATGTGTATTATAGCGCATTTTAATTGTGGTTTGCAAGAAAAAGCCCCTCATGCAAAGGGGCTAAAAAGAGTGTCAGTTAGTAGTGCGAGGCAAGGTAGAGGGTTACTTTCCTCTTCGGATTAATCCCAAGAAAGCCAAGGCAATAAACGCAAAGATCCCAATAGAGCCACCGCCACCACCCTCTCCGCCAGTGCTAGAGGCTGAACCTGAGTTTGAGTCCCCTGTCCATACTGTATTGATTGCAGTTAAGTCAACTAGGTCAGCTACAACCTCTTTTTCAGAAACCGCGACTGCATACACCTTGTCGTCATAGGGATCAGCATCATTGAACATTGGATGGATGCTTGAAAATGGTACTGTGACAGTTTTAGATGTCTCATTTGCCAAGAAAGACACGCCAACGGGCTGAAGTTCATTTCCAAGGGTTGCGCCCGTACCACTGATATGAATGTAAGCCGTAATAGGGCTTGTCGTATCAACAGAGCGAGTAACTGTGAACTCAAATTCGCTGGTGGTAGTATTCTCGCTTACCACCAATGCAAGAGTGTTCATGTTTAGGCTGGTTGCATGGCTAGGAACCTCTGAAACAAAGGTATTAACCAAGCGAACCATATCACCACTGCCGCTATTACAGCCCGTAGCACCAGTCAGCTTTTGAGTAACAGATGAGCTATTACTCGCGAAAGAAACATCCATCAATGATGCACTAGCATCATCACAAGTGTCACCATAGCCGTAATTGTTGCCAGAGCTATTGTATTCGAATAAAGCGGCATCAGACGCATTGTGAGAGCCACCCAGAGTGTGCAACAGTTCGTGAGCCATAAAGTACTTGTAACCACTAGCATCATAACGATTTAGAACGTTAGCCGTTACAGCAACTTTCTTGTAATCATTACCACCACCACGTAAGCCAATGTACTTAAACTCGGTCATGCTCTCACCGTAACCAGAATTACCATTGTAAGTGTCACGAGCAATACCCACTTGAAAGTGACCGGCGTTATCAGTGAGCGACTCTAAAGAGCCCGATTCCATATCAATTAAAAGGTTCCAAACATTGTAGTTCGCTGCATAGGTCCCTTCTGCCACCGCTTGAACTTTTGCGGGTTTTAGGGTGAGGTTTACACCGTTGTCGCTAAATAGATGGTTAGCAGCATTGATAGAACGGTAAAAACCAATAACTTCGCTTGAGACTAAGATATTGTTATCCGACACATAACCATCGCTATAGAACAGCGATACCTCAAGATTAGTAGCGTTTGCAGAAAATGCCGCCGCTAGAGCCGAAGCCAAGAATAGACGTTTCATAAATTCTCCGTGATGAATATTGTTAACTGACTCGTTAACTATAGCACACTTGCGAGTTGGAGCAAGCTATTTGTTTCTTTTTTAAATTTATTTGTATACCTAGAGTAAAAAAGTACACATCAGGCTTATGATTTCATAAACTTAAATCTACGTCATACGAGTTTGGCTATTATGCGTAAACTGTCACTCTTTTGAAAAACATAGCAACAGGTTTGTGGATTTAAACAGCATGAGCTAACTGCGAATTGGTAGCAGCACATATTACCGACTCAGCCTATATTGATTTAATGAATAGAAAGATAAGGACGAATTAATGGATACTACATTAGACAAAATAATGAAGGCTCGAACCTTAAGAAGCCTGTGTAAGAAAGAAGGCACTACCAGCACACAAATGCAAGCTTACATCGAGACGATGAATAATATTGCATTAGAAATTCACGAAGCTGAAGAAGCAGCGGCGGCGGCAGAGCAGATTAAAGCAAAAGCGATCCAAGATGCACTTGCTAAGTTAAAAGAAGCTGGAGTGACGACCAGAGAGCTAGTTTCAGCAATCGATTCTAGTTCGACTAAAGGACAAAGCAAGCCGCCTAAGTTCACTTACATTGACGAAAACGGGAACAGTCAAGGGTGGACGGGGCAAGGTAGAATACCAATTCCTATGCAAAAGCAGATGGATGAAAAAAACCTGCCTAAAGAACATTTCTTGACCAAGAATATAGAAAGATAGTTTTACAGAAAAACGATAAAGCCGCCAAAAAAGGCGGTTTTCTTATTCGCTCAGATATCTGCGAGATATCCTACCTATCATTCGCATAAAATACTGAACCCAAGCCTTAACAACAAAAACACCACTAGCTACGGTGATGCCAATATAAGCCATGTGTGCAGATGGATCATGTACACCTGCATGAGTTTGTAATAAATAGTGATCTGGCAAAATGGCAGCTCCAGTCAATATCACAAACAACAGGAATAAGGTGCGAATCGATAGTACGCCACGAGACAGGTAGTAACTGGCAGCCATTAATCCGAAAAGAAAAGAGGTTATGCCTAATGGTTCAAGGTGCAAGTAAACAGGTTCACCTAAGAGATACAGTTTTTCCATAACTACCAACATTATTTTGATGGCTTTTCTAGGGTAATAAGTATGAGTGTCAAACGTTCTTGCTCAATTTGCATATCATGTGCTTCCGTTACTTCAGAGCAAGCACAGCGATACTTTCCCGTTATCATCACGCTGACTCACTGGTTCCAATTTAGATGGAGTATCGCCATAGTCGTCGTTCAAATATCGGTTAATTGTTTCAACTTTTTCTCAAGTATCTGTTTGCCTAACGCAAATGCGATCTTTACAACCTCATTAGGGCCAGCATCTGAAAATGACGTTTTTAGCTGTTCGATTACCGTTGGTTTGGTTAAGTCGGATGCAAATTGATGTCCATTAGCAGTGAGACGCAAAGGTATTATACAAACTATCCATCCTGAGCCAGTTCTTGTAAAACCAATACCATCTTTCTTAGTTAATGCAGATTCAAGGCAGTTTTGGTCAGCCAGTATCTCAAGATGAAATACTAATTTATCTAAGGCTTGTTCATCGCCCTTTGGCCACAACTCTTGAAACGGTGCAGCATTTAGTTTGAAGTCACTTTTTCCATTGTCCAAAACCAAAGTTAAGAAGTTGTTCAAATATTCATAATCAATTCTCACGAGCATCCCCTTATGGCTGGATATCTTCTGTGCATTCCCAAGTAAGGGAAAAACCAAACTCAACATCCCAACATTTAGCCGATTCAACATGTGATTTCCAAACTGCAAGCGGGTACTTACCGCTATCATTATCAAAGTTGTTTGTTAGCTTGTTTCGTACATGCCTAATCAACCGATCAACTTGTGGCTCATCGTCTAAACCAAAACTGAGATTAATCAATAGGCGATTGTAATCGGGTTCGTCAGCAGAACCGCGATAATCAAGACCGAAACTATCAACTAGTTGCTTAAGTTCTTTTACAAAATCAGTAAATTTAATTCTTTGAATTTCAGCGATAATTTGGTTCGAAAAATCACTAATAGACATACTGCTAACCATGATTTCGTCTATTTCGTGTTCAAGGCAAAAGTTCACAATTGCTGGCTCTAGTGCCTTTTCGTCGCCTTGACCGAACATGGTGTAATCACCAGTTTCTAGAAATGATTTGACGTGCTTTCGTAAATCTATATCTGACATTACCTATTTCCCTTGTGAATTGATAGTAGCCTTTGTCCTGTTCTTGAAGAAAGAACGGATACCGACACACAAAACGGCGGTCCCTGATATATAACTAAAGGCTGCGATAAGAGAATCAGGGAATAAAAATGGTATGCCCAATAGAGCGAATGCCAACACAAATAAGTGCCCTGTGGATAGTTGTGATTCGTTTTTCATTTTTATCTCATTATCAGTTTTCGTCGTAATGTTCGTCTAGATGCTTGTCTTTAAGCTCAGTTTATGCGGCCATAAGCAAACTCTCTGCAGCATCTCTGTTTTGTCTGATTTTTAGCATGATAGCTCTACTTCCATTTTAACTATGTAGCTCTCGCCACGTTTGTTCTCGAATAGCCCAATCAAGCTGCTCAGACTTTGGCATTGAACCCGCTAAAAGTTGGTCAATAGCATCATCACCTCGCTTTTCCAAATCAGAATCACCAGACATAGAATCACGTTCAGCAGCGCGGTAAGCATATGCTAGACGTGTTTTTTTGCTAGCATTAAGCGTCTTAACAGAAGCAATTCGAGTCATTAGACTTTCCCTCTCTAGCCTCGCGCATTGGCTTGGCGTTTGATCTCTTGGGCTTTATTAAATTTGGCGCCACAATGCCCCCTTTGCTACAACCTTTGAATCCTGTTTGATGGTGGTTATTTATCGTGAGCGTTGGCCGATAAGTTAAACAGATGCCAGCCATAACATAACTACAGAACCAAACAATCCGATACGAAATAGGCCTTGAAGATATTGAGCAAAACATCTGTCATTGGAAAATACTGAACCAAGCAATCCCAACACTGCTATTAGCAAAAATACTGCAATAGTGATCGCTTTAGTTATAATCATTGTTTCCATGTCTACTACTTGTTCCCTCTTCGTTGAGCCCTTATGTATGTGCGTTTGGGTCTAATAACTGCTGAATGAAGCGTCTCTGCATTCGAAAAGTCATTCAACCAATTCAGTCCTTATTCGTATACTTCCAGTAATTCAAGGAGTGTCCTGTTACTAAGATTGGGTTTTCTTGTAAAAGTCGTCAGTAAACTTTGGGGCGATGTCACACGTTGAACAAACCTTAACCTCTTTTATTGGTCGCTTGCGCCGTACTGTTATAAGTTTATACCACTATCATTATCATAAATCAGATGAAATCATGAGAAATATACGTCAGCAAATCATAACCAGTATTCACAATAGAGAGATGCAAGCAGCAATACAGCCTATAGTGGATGTCCGCGATATGCATTGGCATGGCGTAGAAGCTCTTGCACGACTGAACAATACAACAGCACGGCAATTAATCCAGACTGCAGACTCGCATGACCTTGGCCACATAGTAAGCTTGCAAGTCCTAGAGGTCACTCTAATGACCGTGAATGATAAAGCCATACCAATCAACTTCAATCTCTCACCACAACAACTCTTAAACGATGAAGTGGTCGGTGGCATTCAGAGTCTGCTGGAACAGCACGACTATCCTGCAAAGCTATTAACTATTGAACTGACCGAATCACCTTCATCCCATTCAACCAAGAATATGCTCAGCGCACTTTCTCCACTACTCAACAGCGGTGCAAGACTGTCGCTTGATGACTTTGGCGTAGATTCCCAAAACTTACAACGAGTGCTAGAGCTGCCTTTAAAGCAGTTAAAAATAGATCGTTCATTTATTCGCGATATTCACCTTAGTGGCATGAAACAAGATATAGTTCTTGCCATTATTGAGTTGACCTCGAAATACCAAATTGAAGCTATATGCGAAGGTGTCGAGAAAAGAGAAGAGAGTGATTTTTTACTCAGACACAACGCTCACCTTCATCAAGGCTACTTACACTGTAAGCCGAAGCTGCTCCCTTACAAATTAAACGAACTTAGTGACCTACATTCCACTTTCAATCTTGAAGCGATTTGGGGTGGCGATTCTCTTGCAAACAATAAGTCATCATGTAATATATAAAACGCATACCGATATGGTATTTTCTAGCCAACTGACGTTATTATGCCTCTAACCTTTATATTTTGTTGTTAGAGGCTTTTTTTCGCCTAATTGTTAGATACTCATTTCTTTTTGAATACTAGACTCATAGTCGGATAAGTCATTGTACCCTCCCTGTCGCGCGCACTCATTAAGGAAAGAGCGCGTATAACCAGCATTACGATAAGCGTTGGCAAGACTAGATTTATGAGATGCATTGGCTAGGATTACTTCCTTGGCCACGGCCAGAGGATCTCGTGAATCTGCGATCATATCGTCACATGAAATAGTTGGCTCCCCCCTTAGCGCAAAGCTCACTATTTTCTGTTCCGAAACACTTAGCGTAATGCCCAGCGTAGAAAACGTTTCATAAGCGTCGTCTAATAGATCGGTGCTCAATACACTCTCTAATATTGCTATTCGACTTTCATTGTTAAAACCTAACCCTCGCGTGGACGATTTTTTTAGCCGCTTGACGCAACTTCTGGATGCGGAGTGAATAATATTGAGCGCTCGGTCATGTGTACGTCTAATGCCATGATTTAAGTTGCTTATAGTAGTTTGCATAAATAACCTTCAATGCGAGTAAAGAATGACCTACCCGATCAATGCGGGTAGGTTTTACAGAAAAACGATTAGAAAAGTTGGAGTACGTTTTCATCACCGAATGGTAAGTGGCGACACTCTACAATTCGATATCCGCTCTGTGATGCTTTTAGCTCTCTGCAGTATGCAAAATGCTGTTTCGCCTCTGCCAATAGCTCCCCAGCCTTGTAAGTCCGCTGAAATGTGTGGATGGACGTGATAAAACCATCTTCAAATGGCTGCCCCTTCACGCCGCGATCTTTATCACTGCGACAAGCTACGTAGCACACCCCATCTTCTGACGTCACGCTCGCTAACTGAGACCACACTACGTTTCGAGATTGTGGCGGTAAAGTATTTTGAACATAACCAGCAAAGCAAGTTTTAAAGTGTTTCCCAATGATGTCACTGCGACAATAGGTGTAATCATAGTCTTGGCAGTGACCAGCAATCTCACGCAATAGACTGCTGTCATGGTCACATCGACCCTTACCAAAATTCAGGCAACTACCTTTAGAGATTCGTCCTTCTTGAACTAACTGTTTCAATGGCGCGCTAGCTGTTTTGCGGGCAATTGAGGTGCGAGCAGAAACTGCAAAGTCATGCTCAATCGTTGATTCCTGATGAAGAAAAAGTTTCGGTGCTAAATTCGTGGACATTGCTGCGCCTCCTTGTTAACTGACAAGTTAACTATAGCACAATAATAGTATATAAACACCTACTTTGTACTACGAGAACACACTTAAACCATTAACCACTCATTAAAAACTAATGAAGCCTTGCCATTTTGAAGAACAAAAGCTCACTAACTCCATCATAAGTATCATCATCAGGGTCAACTTTCATTTCATTCAAGTGCTCTTTTGACAATCGTGTAGAAGATGTTTCTAGACGAAGTTTCCAACCATTATGCTTAATCACGTAAGGAATATCGCGAGTTAAGGATGGCTCTATAGCTATAACCTCTAACTCACTGCAGTTAGATTTGAGGAATTCTGCTACTCCACGACGAAACAAGCTTATCGCATCTGGGCAGCGATACTTGGTTAAGTCTATTCGGACGGTTTTATTACGCATCTTATCCCCACCTACCCATTGAAATTTGTAGAGGAAAGGCCAAGAGATTCACATAGAATCACGGAAATCTCTTTCGCACATTTAGGAACAATTTTTACTGCCCCATCACTATCAATATGACTCACGCCACGCTCTATCCAAAGTGGGTCACTAAGATTATTTAGGGGTAAATCTGACAGCGCGTTAAACCGCTGGTAGTCAATTTTTCTCTTGCTTAGGGAGGACGCTTCAATCATCGTTCTTATGGCCATCCCCAATGCAGTAGTAAATAAAGCTTTTGAAAAAAGTGCTTTTTGGTGAGATGCACCCCACTCATCAGTATCGACTTTCGACACGTCGATATGGGAATAGGCTGCGCCAATTAGTTTAGTCAAGATCGCTAACCAACTGCGATAGGCTTCAGGGTCATCAAGAATGACCTCAGCCTTCGCTGGACCTACCCCAAGGCTTTTGCAAACCAGTGACCGGAATTGCCCATAGTCTGTGATATGCCCTCGTTCTGTCCTGCCGTGGACAACCAAACGCTCGTACAGAGGCTTTTCGCTTACAATGATAGAAATACTCAATTCACGCATAAAACGCGATAAGGGGTTATCTGCGAAGAATAGAGATAGAGTTGTTGGAGGCTTTTTTAGGTTTAAATGAACATCAGCAAAAAACTTACGAATGACCTGCTTAACGTCCTTTACATGAGGCGTATTAGTCACAATCAGTTTCAAGCCAAGAGTCCGTCTCAAAAATTCATCAATTTTTTGCTGATCGCCTTCTTCCTGAAGAACTGCAAGTTTTTTAGTAAAAGCAGCATGACGCCCCTGACCATCCATTACATGACGTGACGCTGTAGCTGGTATTCCCAAAGCAACCGCCACCTCGGAACCAATCTGAATTTCTTGAACAACATTGGCGGTATTAACGAAGATGATAATCCCCGTAAACCCTGTCTCTTCTGACGGGTCACTAGGCAGATAGTTATAGATGCCTTTTACGCGAGAATCATTTAGAGAAACGTTGCGCTGGCACTTGTCATCAAATGGTAGCTTGTCGCTATTCTCTTCACGAACAAACCCATTAAGGAAGTCCTTAATCGTAACGATACCTTCAAAACAATCGAACGTTGGCCTAAAGCCTTCACGAGCCTTGTAAAGACTCAAAGTAATTGGCGGGAACATAATGCCTCCTTGTTAACTGACTACATAATAATAGACCTTGGCTTGAATTAAATCAATACTGTGCTATAATTTAATTGTCAGTTAACAGTGAAGAGATTGCTAGATGCCACATGCAGCTTTGCCTAAAATCCGAAACAATCAGGAAGTACAACAGATAGACTCAAAACCTGAAAGCATTTGGTCACAATTCAGTGATGCTATTGATGTCATCGATATTACGAGCCAAGTGACCAACCAAGAAGAAATAGCATACCTACAAGCAAAGCGTAGATTTTTTGAAGAAGTGGAACAGCTGGTGGACGTACTGCTGTCTACAAATGCTGTTTGTGTGGTTGCTGCGAGCTTGGGTAAAGATTCCACTGTTATATTGGCGATCACTCTAGAAGCATACAGGCAATGCAAAAAGCGTCAGCCGGATTTCGACAGAGAACTCATTGTAAACACAGTCGATCCTAGAATCGAAGAGTTGCCACTAAAAATGTACGTCAACTTCACCATTCCAAGGATAGAAGACTATGCAAAACGAACAGGCATCAACCTGACGTACAATCATATTAAGCCAAGCAAAATGAATAGCTTCCTGTATCGCTACATTGGCGCAAGGAAACTACTTGTCAACGCAACAAGAAACGGAGACTGTACCGACCTTTTTAAACTCACACCAGCCCGTAAACAATTTGCTAAAGACCAAGCTCGATTAAACGCACCAATCATAAATATTGTTGGCAGTCGAAAAGACGAAGGTTCTCGACGTAGTGTGAATATGAAAAAGCAAAGGATATACAACCGAAACTGTGATGATGTAAAACAACTCATTAGTAAGGGAGAGTTACTTGTTAGTTACGCCCCAATTCGAGACTGGAACGCAAATGAAGTTTTTGATGCTCTCAAGATAGCCGGTAGCAATCCACTCATTTCTATCAATGGCGGCGGAATTCCTTACTTCGAAGAGCATAGTGGCTTGCTGATTGAGATTTACGGTGATGCAACTACGCCTGAAACATGCTCGTTTAACGTAAGCCAAGATACCGTTGAAACTAACTCAATGTGCGGCTCTTCAAACCCTAATCGTATGGGCTGCAGTTTCTGCACAGTTGTGACCGAGAATAAAAGCGGTGCCAGTTTTTCAAAAAAAGTGCGATGGTCTAGCCTGCATTTAGATAAAGCACTTCGAATCCGTGACTATATGTATCGCCTTTCTATAAACGAAGAGGCGCGAGGGTTTCACGCTCGTAGCATTGATCCATATCTGAATCGCGTCATGCTACAAAGTAATACACTTAAACCCCAATTGGTGGCCAAACTATACCGTTTACTATGTCAGCTTAGTGCCGATTCTTATTACACCTCGATAGAAAATAAGTGGGGCAATGTTCGAGAGTTCGAAGGCTATAAAGACATTGAAAATGACCCTCACATGAATCCAAAAACCAAGTCGCTGTTTCTGGAAATGTATGGTAGTCAAATAGTCCACCCGCTCTACGATATCGTGACAAAAGAAGATGCAATTCTCTTATCATATTTATGGGCCATCGATGGCGTAGCTTTACTGCCTTACGCACCTGTCGCGATCTACGACGAAGTGTTCAATCAATTCAAAAGAATACCCTACCCCAAGCTAAATACAGAAGTTGGGTACAACACAACACTGAAAAGCACACCTGTAAAAGAAGCTTTTGCTATCAATACGATGAGCCCTGAATTTACAGAGAATAGCTATATAGACGAAACCATCAATGATGTTTTTGGTTATGAGCCTCTAAATGTTTTCAGTTCCGATAGCTGTGAATCAGAAATGTACGACCAGAACAAGCTTGCTCTCAATGTGACGTTTAATGCAAGCATGCTAGTTGGTCGCAAAGAGCCGAGTATCACATTAACTAAGATTACGATAAAGGCTATCAACCGCTCGTACCCCCCTGAACGCTTTGAGGCGGTGAGAGATGAGATAGAAGAGCAATGCAAAGGCTATGTAAGCGCAAAACTTGAACGCTTACTAGACCCCGCTTTGATGTTATCTGAACAGGAGCTGCAGCAATCAATAGATCGCAAGCTGACTGCCCTAAACAGCAACACGAAAGGGATTGAGGTCAAACTTCGATGCTTAGAGATCTATCATCTAGACAGTTTACCCAACAAACAGCCACGCTCTAGATTGTCAAAGCATCTAAAGGAGACAACAAAAAGAGTTCGGAAAAATGGTATACCAACAACTACGCGCCTACGGTTCTATGCGCCAAGGGTAACGTCTGAACTGACGCAAGCCCATAAGTCAATAACTCCTATGTTACGTCCAGCAAATGGAATAGAGCATCTCAATCCAACTCCCGTTCACGATGAGCACTGTTTCGATGACTTGCCTTTGGACGCGATCTACATAGATTCGGAGATCTGCAGACTATATTGGTTCGATTTAGACGGATGGGAGCGAGCACTAAGCAACTATTATGACTGGCAGAAAAGAAGACTTGAGTATCGAAGAACCACTCGTTTTTACGCTGGTGGAGAGGTAATTAGACAAATGAATCAATATGGCGGTATAACGATTGCGCCCTCTTACTATCGGGACCACAAACGGATTTTATACCGCACTAACGTTCTTAACCAATTGAGAGCCTTCCAGTACCACAGCATGAGTCATCGGCAATTATGCGCTGCAGCAGATCGCGGGGAACTTCTAACGATGAAGCAGCACAGAAGCGATAAAGCTAAGCATGCATTGAAAATACGCCAACTAAGAAACGAAGACAGACGTAAGACTAAGGAGCTTTTAAGCCAATCATATCTAACTATCCATACGTTAAAATCAAAAATTGATGAAGTTAAGGTAATGCTAGATTCAGCGAAAGACACCCCTTCGAGCAAAGAGGCTGAATTTATTGTGAACTTCTATTCTCTGGCTACAAGTAGTTTCGAAGAGTTCATTAAAGAGTTTTTCAGTAAAACAGAACGGGATTACATATTCGATAACGAACAAGCACTGGTTGAGTTGGCCAGCTACTTCAACAATGGATTCAACATTCAATCAGCTTCAATTATTAGAAAACTAGATGCCAAGCAGACCGCCAACTTAATGCTAGAACTTATATGATACAACTGGTCAATAGACGTCCAATTAAACGTTGATCGATTGACGGGAAGAAAGTCTTTCGTGTAAGCTTAAAACGTTGGTGGTCATTTGCCTCCGTGCCTCTGAGTTGTTAACTGACATTTTCATCCAGAAGTGACCATCAACACTAAAAAGCCGCCTCTAATCTTAGGGCGGCTTTTTAGTACCTAGAGAATGCTATTGATAATAGCGGGAAGAATAACTATCTAATTTCCATTACTGTAAATAGGCAAGGTCTTGCTCAAATTGCTCAATGTCAGATATACGTGACCACGGAACACTACCTATATTTTCCACTATGAATGCTTCGTTAGATCTTGAATCAATAGCAACTACTCCTCTGGTGTTGTTTCTGACAAAATGATTAGCAACATGCGGTGATTCTGACCACCCCGTTCGATTCAGATATTCTCGCAATTCAGACAGTTTTATCACTTGCGTCGAGTTCTTTGCTTCATCCATGCCAGAAATTTTGTTCTTGCAAACTAACACTTTGACTAACTCCGAATCATCGCGCTTAGAAACGTTGTTACTATGTTCTTAGCGCTGTTTAGGTCAGCATCGCACTTAATGCTAATCGAAAGCTGCTTTACTTGAGTGATATCACTAGTCCTAGAAAAGCCAATAAATGCCAATTGTTTCTGTTCGTTCATTTGATGTTTCCCACGTTAAGAATCACTGTAAATTTCAATGGTTCGACTTCACCATCTTTTCAAGGTCGAAATAATTAGTCTTTTTGATGAGAATTTCCCATTAACCTGATGTTAAGTCATTCGTCCTGCCTAATGACTCTCATCAAGTCCCAATACCATGTAGTCTTGTGGGTTCCTTTGCTAATTGCGTTTCGTAACCCCTGCTCTGACACGGGTCTCCCCAGCTTAGTTAACCGAGCAGCCACATCTTTGACAGTAACGCCATGAGAATCCATTTCAGTTTTAATGGCAACCTTGATCTCTTGATTAGCCAACTCATTCAACCGCTTTTCTTCTTCGGTAATTTCTTTACCCAAAGTAGGCCCACCTCGCTTCTTATAACTCAAGAGTGAATTATAAACGTTAACGAATTAGGTTGCAGTATAACCCAAATGGGTTATACTGCAACCTGCAAAATTGCTGGGATGGGCGTAAGCATGACTACAGAAGAAGTCGCCATTTTCATGATGGAAAGAGGTACATTTTTCACAGCCGCGACATTGGCAGAAGCGCTTAACTTATCTATAGAGACCGCTTCAGGAAGGCTATACAATATAAAACAATGCAAGAAGTACGAGACCATAGAAAAAGGAACCCCTGTAACTGTAAAGGTTGTCGACGTTGCAAATATGCAGCGTGATAAACGACTATGGACAAAAGCACTGGCGTCCAACTGGAGCTAGAGTAGCCAAAATGCAGGGAAGTATTAGCACAGAAGAAGGTATCAGGTATGGCACAACTTATTACTCGAAAGCGCATTCTCGAAGCAGCTACGAAAGCATCGCAGAGGCTCGCTCTAGCGACTGTCTGACTGAAACCTTTACTGGGTTTGATATGAACAATTACATCGAGTCCAAGCATAAACAATAGTGACAAAAATATTATGAATGACGTAATCATCTCCAACGCGAATAGTGATTTTGACAAATATAGGCAAGCTAGGGTAACTATTGGAGAGTTCTACAATGAGTCTTCGCAAGTTAAAGAAAACCACAACGTAGAGCCTGCTGACTTTGCTAAACCTGCGCTATGCTGGACTTTCTCTTTGCCGGAAGACAAAGGTGGAATAGCAGTAGAGCAATTGATGGGTACAGAGAATATGGCGATCATCACATTTGCTGGCTTATCTGAAGAGTCTCGCGGCAAAGGTAAGATTAGAGAGCTGATTAAAGCTGCCAATAATCACCTTTTGTACAAGCATGGTTCTCTGATTGTAGGCGTACAGCTGAATCCTACGGACAATAAAGCTGTATGGCGACATCTCGGTTTCGTAGAGACATCGTTTGTAGGCTCAACCGAAGCACTTCTAATGAATCAAGAAACGGCTAAACAGTACTTGCCTGACGGCCTCCTATAGTCATAACACAAAGTCTCTGAGGAAAATGATGGCGATTCCACAACAGGCTAACATCAAACTAGATGGGCTAATCATAACGGTCGAGGTTTTTCTAAAAAACAAGATTGAAACTAAGCAAGAGAGCCACCAACCAACACAGTACGAAATTATGAGCGGCAGAGGGTTCGCATGATAGGTAGCGTCGAGCAGTACAAACAAACAAGAATGCAGCTTAAAGAGCTAGAGAGAGAGCAACTTTACTTTCCCAGCCGTCATGACCCTGTCGAGTTAAAGAGCAGACTTACAGAGCTGCAGAGCAGCATAGCCTTATACTTAGAGCAGTATTCGCCGATCAGAACTAACCTGCAAGAGCTTAACATCGAATCCCCTGCCCCCTTTAGTAACGACACTCTATACAACTTTCACAATTACCTTAGAAATAAGGGATTACACTTAACTGACGAAAGTAAAGTCTATACCGCTTCAATTCCTATGGATCAAATTGCTGGTATCAATCAGATCTACGGCGATGACGCGACTTGGTCTGACTGTCTTAATGGTAGGTGGTTAAAGAGGCTAAATCGAGCGTTATGGGAACTTGATGAAGACCCGATTTACTACGTTGATACAGAGCCTAAAAGCGGCGTGTCTTTTGTGAAGGTTGAGGATAAATATTTCGTCACAGAAGGAAAGCACAGAACCATTGTTTCCCGATTCTTTGAGCACTTTAATCCGCACATGTTTCCAGACTCTCCATTGAAAAACGCAACCGTAACGGAGTTTTATGTCGATCGTGAATTCATAGAAATGCAACGGCAGATAGAAGCACTGGCGAATCAATATCCTGAGCTTGACTTCAGGCTTCAACACACAACTGACGTCGATGACGGAAGGTTCCTGACTATCGTAGAAAGAAACGCTTATAACAAGATGGGGTGCTTTACTCGTGGACAGTATCAATCAGTAATTAGCGCACTAACTTGCCCATCGCTAAGAGAGAAGTGGCATTCCATGCAAACAATACGTCACTCAAATATCTACGATTTTATAACCTACTCCGCATGCCTAGCTCCATACCTAAAGAAACTCTCCACAATCATTAGAATTAAACCTAGCAAGTATAAAAAAAGCCGCTAGGCGGCTTTATTATGGCTGGTGGAAGTTCATTGAACTCTGGGATAGATCAATCCCTTTATCTGTAATGGCTTTAAAACGCTCTAGATGGCCCTGTACTTGCGAAGAGAGTTCAGGTGATGACATATCCACCCCTTCTCTATCAAATACATGCTGTAGCTCCTGAGAGGTGCTAGGAAGAGACAAACGCCCAGCTTCATCGCTCAGTCCCATTTCTTGCAACTCACTAAGACCCGATTTTAGCTGAGCAAACTCATTAGGAACAGATATGCCATGCTCTTTAGCATCAACCTCAATAAACTTCACAGAGTTAAGATCCATAGAGTCAGTAGACAAAGCGTCGTTATATCTTACCGCAAAATCACCCTCAACATTCTTCATCAGAGAGTTCTGTACTTCATGGAGAGCGATTAGTCTCGCTGGTACGTCCTGTTGCATCTGTTGGTACTGCTCAATAGGTTCAACAATATGTTTTTCAATAAAACGCTCTAGCTCTTGCTCATTGACCTCCTGACTTTCTCGATTCATGAGGTAATCCGTTACCAGTGCAGCAATCTTACTATTTACAGAAGCAGAAAAATCCCAATTCACTTGAGAGTCTAGTTGCTTATGGTTCTGCCCAGAGTAGTTACCCTTAATGCTAGTGAACGGCGGCAAAGTTTTAACTGCAATATCAATAAAGCGACTCTTGGCATTTGCGGATTGATCGTAGTGATTACCGTTAAACAAGGAAGCCGTAAAATTCATTGGGTCCTTACGTATCATTGCAGCCAATGAATGCGCTAGGTCTTTAGATTCATGTGTACTTTGGCCAGACAAGAACTTGTCGCGGATATGCAATCTCGCTTCTTGATCTAAAAATTGAGAAAACTGGCCAGCAAAAAAACTGTTTTTATCAGTCTGTAAGTTGTCAGGGTTTTTCATCAGCACCTCTATATCTGTGCGGTATCAAACGACTCAGCTCTATGTTTTATAAAACAAAAGAGTGTGCTTGGATTAATCAGTAAAAAAATTCGACAGCCAACCAACCAAATGTAACTACTAAAATACATGTTTTTTAATTATAGATAACTTAGATATTATAGAAGAAATTATTAATATTAAATGATCAACTTCATCAGCACAAAGCAATCTCAAAAATGAGATAAACGAACAAGACCAATAGATCAGTAGTCTAAGCAAGTCGCAAAACGGTAGTGTTAATTCTGCGTAAGTTTAATCGTATTGAAAACGGTGAGCAATGAGAGGAAGTTGAGAGTAGATCAAGATCAAATCTAGAGACATAAACCGCCCTCATCGTACCACTTTGATTACGATTTATGTCATGACAAGCATTCGAATCAATTAAAGGTGAGTCATTTCAGTGCTACAGCGCCGCTTTAAATAGCTTATCTGTCAAAATAACAAGCCCTTTTTGTTCCCCATTACTTATCAAGCGCTCTATAATTGCGCCAACAAGTCGGAAATGAAAGCGTATACCTTGCTTCTTCGGCTTTGTGGCCATCATACTGTCAAAGTTTCGGATATAGCTCATAAGCAACTCCCAATCGAAATTCAGAACATCATCACCATCAATGAAATCGAGGTAGGAACGCTCTGCGCTGTAATCAAAGACTGGTAGCAACCTTTCTCTAAGGTAGATTGTAAGATCAAGCCATGCTTTATTATGAGGACGCTTGCCATACTCCTGCTCAGTCACAAAAAGAGCGGCATGGGCGACTTCATGGGAAATCAACGCACATAGTGCAGCCCTAGCACTTACATAGCCACAAGGAATTGCTTTCCGCGCTAGCTCTGTTGATTCAGAATAGTAAAACAAGTCTCCTTTCTGGAAACGAAATAAATCCTGAAACGCAAAACGGATATAGACTCGATCACCTTGGATTTGCGTTTCACTGTGTTTCTTGCCATCCCAAAGAAACTCAAACGATAAGTTGGGGCTCGATGGCAACTGCCTCAACTTATCAGAGTGCGAATAAGAACCGGCAACGTGAAAAGCAACATGCAAGATCAGTCGTGCTTCTTGCTCGATTTTTTCACGATTAAGCTTATTGTTTTTCAGCAAAACAACACCTACCTACTTAACTAGCAGTTTATTTAACTCTTCGACCAAGGCGGTAAGACTGTCTTTCGTCAAGGTAGCCATCGACACGGATACCTCACCATTTGCACTAAGAGTGATAGAGCCGTGCTCAAATGACGTTTTCTTAGCTGGTTGCTTAGGTCCGTTTAGCTTAATGTGATACTCATTTATCTTTGCAGTAATAATCCCCATAGCACTCTTGTTAGCCGCATCAGATGAAACGCTTGTATCAAGTTCAGAAACCATTTCTTTGATACCCGCAATGCAGCTTTTCAAGAGTTCATCGTTATTGTGTAGGACTCCCCCTTCAGCAAACAGAGAAGTCAGCTTCACAATTGTAGGACGGCCTAAAGAGGTAGGGCTTGGAAACGCCACTAGGATCTCATCTGGAATGATAGCGGAATTATTGTACGCTTGAAGCAGTGCGCGGTTAATATTCAAGGCTTCAGCCATCGCAACATCTGACAAAGGAGCTTCATTGTTAAGCTCACGCTGCGCAGTAATTGCATGCACTCGATCTAGTATGACTTTTCGCCTATCAAGAAACCCATTGGTCAAATGGTCATTGTTTTTATCTGAAGCTAGCTGAGCATGAAAGTGCGTAAGGGACTCTTTCGTTGCGTAGACCTTCAGTACGCAAGTGTCCATAGCACCATAACGTCGGCGTAAACCATCAAAAATATCCAATACACCATCACTCGATACCGTGGCCAAAGCGGGAGTTGTATTAGCGTAAATATCCTTTTTTTCTGAGTTCGGATCGGAAAGCCTTAGCATTTCCTTACACTTAGCAATATCAAACGCACTAAAGTACTTATTTAAGCGAATGTTTGCTTCATGGAGCCTTGTTCGGGTCGCTATCTCATGAGGTTCAATCTCATAGAGATCGAACGCAATCATTCGAAATTCTCGACCAAGAGGAAGCCAGATAGTTGAAGCACCACTCTCAATCTCTCGATCAAATAGAGCTTTTTGGTCTTCTGGTAGTGAGTTAATGATTTCCTTATATGAGAGGCCTGAGTTCTCTGCGGCAGACAACGCATTCTTTGCTCGCTCAAAAGTGACTCTCACCTCGCTCATTGCATCAGATTGCTGCTTTTCCTTGCTGACTACCTGTCCAAAGTGGTTAGTATCCCTAGCTGCTCGCTTAGCCATTACTACACCTCACCACGTTCACGACGCTCCCATGACGTGACGATGTCATGGTGAATCTGCGAAAGAATCTGAGAAACATTTTGCTTACAGCGGGTGAATGTTTTCTTGGTGTTAGGGTATTGACTGGCCGACATTTCAAAAATGGTTGAGTTCATATTGTGGCAAACCTTAATGGCCTCACTCTTATAGAACTCGGTGTTGTAAGTAAAGTAGCCGAATTTTTCGATGAAACGATTCTTAATGGCCAACTCGGATATAGAGTTGTCGTCATAATTACACACGAGAATTTTCGCAAAGTCGTAACCTTGATGGCCTAGGCCTTCCATCATACTCCACAATGAAGGAATGAAATCGAAGTAACTACAAGTAGCTTCAACATCAATCTCATTAAAACAAACAGGGAAAATTATTGATGTTGCTGCGTAGTAAGCATTAAGAGTAACAAAACCAGAACTTGGGGGAGTATCAATGATGATAATATCAAACTCATCAGACACCGTATCAATAATATGCTTAAGACGACGGTACGGCTCTTGCGGGTCAACGTCTAATAATTGCTTATGAAACTCAAACTCATAACCACGATGGAGTTGTGATGCTGGTAAAATACGTAGGTTTGGAATCTGCGTCTGGAGAAAACAACTAGAGAAGAACTGTTTTTCAGTTTCCCCCTCTTCTAATTCATACTTGCCAACAATCAACTCACCTGCCGAAATATGTTTATCTAGGTGTAGGTCATGAACCCAGAAAGAAGAAGCATTGTACTGAGCGTCAAGGTCCACAATCCCCACTCGATAGTCTTGATGAAACTCTGTTGCGAGGCCTGATGCTGTTGCAGTGCTGGTGGTTGACTTGCCAACACCGCCCTTTTGAGCTTGTACCGCAATAACTTGACAGTGTTTCTTGTCGCCACGAACAAATTTAGGCGCAACACGAAGTTGCTCCGGTAATGCGTCTCTGATGGAGCGGATTTGGGTGAGCGACAGCTCAGAGATATCATCAATACCGATGTTATTAGCATGTTTCTTAGCGGTTCGAGGGTCAATGCTTAAGTAGTCATGAACCTCGCCTTTTCGAAATACTCGCTCCGGTTTTTCAATGGTGTGTTTTGATGACGCGAGATAGCTGCGTCCTCTGTCTTGCAGTTCCAAAAAATGTGAATTCGTTTCTCTCGCGTTCATAACTGACCTTTTGATATTTAAAAAAACAATGCTGCTATAATCTTTCAATGCTGTAAAAATAACTGAATGCATAAAAAAAGCAAGCATTTACTAAAAAACTCTGCATGTATTGCAAATATTAAATTAAGTGTGCTATAGTTAATTTGTCAGTTAACAAAGAGGCAATTAACCATGAATGCTATCAACAAGTGTATTAACCGTCGTTCTGCGAGCCAAGTTCAACAAGAACTATCAGTTAAACCAATTGTATCCACCTCTACAGGATTTATCGCACCACTTAGCGACAAAGAGTATCGTTTAATTCCGGCGCACTCTAAAAGCTCTATCACTCCTGCTTTAAAAAGCGGCACTGACTATGAGTTCTTTACAGTAGATCAACGTGGCCAGCACAAAGAAACGCAAGGCATGGTTGATGGTCGTCTTTTGCACTGCCTGTTATTGGAAGAAGCAAATTTTAATCAAGTCTACATGGTAAGTGGCAACCATGATGCAATCCATAAAGACAACCCGCTTTATTTCGACTCAATGGATTCATTGCGTTCATTCGTAAGTAAACACAATCGACTGCACACCTCGCTCAAGAAAGATTGTGTGGCCCTGATTAAGAAGCACAATTCATCACTGGTCTCCGACCAAACGAAAATTGAGAGTTACGAGCAACTGCCTGTTAAGTTCCAAACAGGCGCCCCAACAAAGGCAGGAATCAAGCGTCTATCTCAACGTTTTCTGAATGAGGTGCTTACAGAAATTCCCCATCAGGAGCCCGAGAGCGCTCAAAAAGACCGTATCCAATTTTTGCTAACCTCTTTCGAAAGTCAGATTAAAGGCAGCCTAAACAGTATGACGGCCTTCCTAAAAAGCACGACGAAGGCCAAAGTGGATATGCTGAACACTATGATGCCCTCTCTTCGTTCAGCTTGGGAGCTATTGGAAGATGCACATAAATTAGATCGCCTACCCAAAACTTGGGTGAGTGATGAGCTATCCAAAAAGGTCAAAGATGACGCTGTGAAGTTTTTCAATAAAACTCTGAGCGAGCAATCTGCAGAGCACAAGCTAAATGAAAATGCGGCTGTTGAAGATATGTACTCACAACTGGAGAAAACTGAGTATGCTAGTGTGCTCGAAGAATACAAAGAGTCATGCCCTCAAATCTTCAATAAAATGTTCAACGTTGGTGGTAAAAAAAGCGACACAGAAGAGTACACAGCTTCTGAAGTTCTTCAAGAAGTAAAGCGAGTCTATGGTGGCGCCCCTGTTCTTAAAACTTTACTTGTTGATGAAGAAGAGCGAACAGCAATTCGCGAACATAAAACTCTCATCTCTCCTGAAATCTATGCTCACGCTAAACGTATAGTGGATGCAGCTCTACAACATGAGAAAGCGGGCCCTATCCTTCGTCATGAAGGAAACATGTATGAGGTTAGCATGTTTTGGAATGAGGTCTTAGAGGCGGACTGGTTTACTGAACTCGACGATGCTGATAGCGAAGCCCTAGATGGAAATCCAACCCAGCGTCGTGTGTTGTGGAAAGGTAAACTTGATGTCCTAAATCTGGCCGTGAACTTTATCGCTGATGTAAAGTTTATGAGCACAGTGGAATTTGACGCTTTGCAACGCGATGCGAGTAAATACACATACCATCTGCAAAATGGCATCTACGAGAAAGGCTTCAATGAAATTATGAAAAGCCTCCCAAGCGGTGCTCAAGAGCTAACAAAATTCATTTTTATCTTTATTGAGAAAGATGCTCCAAAATTGGGCGAAGAAGCCTCTAAGCCAGTTCGTATTCGTGTCGACTCTTTCAAGCTTTCGCATATCGAACGTGCTGCTCGCATGGCCACGCAAGCCACACTACTTACCGAGATGTGGCAATCTACAGCTCACTACGACGGCTTTGATGAAGTGGAAGAAATTGACGTTCCCGTTTTTCAAGTTCGAGCCGAAGAACGATGGTTGGCGCAAACGGAGCAACGTCTACAAAGAATTGCCAATAAATCAAGCAAACAAGCATACGAATCCGTCAACGATGAATTCGAAATGCCATCATTTGCTAGCCTAAAGGCAGGGTGAGACTATGAAAAAATGGATGAACCCAGAATACATTGAAACCATGATGAAATTGGCCGAGATTTTAAAAAACTGCCAGTTCACTAACATGCAGTTTCGTGGGGACGTTGGTACGGTCTACGCATTGCTTTGCAAAGGAGATGCGTGGGGTATCAACCCCGAGTATATGCTATCGCAGTCTTACATCGACAATTATGGCCGATTGGACCATACGGGTAGTGTGTACCGACTAGCACTTTCAAACTCCAATGAAGTTGCAAAGGTCAGCATTACAGAATCTGGTGAATGGAGTGCAGTAAAAGGACGATTCAGTGTTAGCGTTCCAAACGTAACGCAAGACAAGATTTACACTAAGCTTTGGGAGACTGATATTGAAAATGAGTTGGCTGTTTCTGTCACAGTGCAATTCTTAGACCCAAACCGTAGCGACGTTACGTCTATTAGGAGTTTGAGTAGCGTAGATGACTCTCTAAAACAGCTTGACCACACTTGGGTCACAAGCCCAAGAAAACGCTTGGAGAGCATGATAATACGCGACCTTTGCCACAATGAGCTATATGACTTAATACATGGCGCGAGTCCAGAAGACACTCATGCTGAGATAAATGGATATATCGGCACTATTAGTGAGCCTAGCTCCCCTCCCCGAGAAGAGACCGAACTAGAACCAGAACGCCAAGTTCCCAACTCGCAAGTTACGCCAGATACAATTGATGAGAATGCTGACTACATAGGTCGTGCTATCAGTATTCAAGATGCCGTAGTGAAGGCTCAGTTAAATAACAATGCTACTGAAATGAAGCTACGAAAGAATGAGCTGGTGGAGTTAACAAAAGAAGCTATTAATGATCCAAAAGTGAAAGATACGATAAAGAATAAGCTAGAGAGAATCTATGAAGAGACAGCTGGTATTGTCATCGATGATGGTAGCGAAATTCTTTCGGCGGTGTAAACGTATATGAGCTGCTACAGTGTAGCAGCCTGACAAAGTCCCATACCTGCTACAGTGTAGCAGGCAATAGAAATACAACACCTGCTACAGTGTAGCAGCCTACTGTTCAGGCAGTAGAAACCGATAAAAACTGGTAGGTACTGATGAACTTCAAAGGCTATAAACTATCACCCGAGCAAATGGAATCACTTAGCGCATTTGTTAATCTGCCCGAAAACAAGTTGCTTGTCATTGATGCTGGTGCGGGGGCCAGTAAAACATTTACCTGTAATGCGATTGTTTCAAATCTATGCGCTCAACTAAGAGTATTAGTGCTTGCATACAACTCAATCATCGTAGAAGAAATGAAAGATGCATTTCCAAACAACTGCGACGTAACAACTTCGCACTCGTTTGCTCGAAAACACACAAAGCCATATCGCGAAGAGCGTCTAAACACTCCGCTTACAATACGAGTAGTTCAAAATATTCTTAAGCTTCCAAGTAAAATAGATAGCATGGGAAGTGCCACTTTTTCTGAAAAAGTACTAAAAATCATCAATAAGTATTGCGTGTCGGATGCAAGTTCTATATCCGAGTTCATGGCACTAAACATGACAAACATACTCAATGTCCATGAATACAGTCTGAAAGAAGAACTTGTACGAAACTGCAAAATTCTGTGGGCAATAATGACGGACAGAGAGTCGTCATGCCCGATAACTCACGACGTATACTTGAAGGAGTTTGTTCTACTTCTGGAAGCTGGCGAGGTAACGATAGACTACGATGTAGTAGTGTTGGATGAGGGACAAGATACTGTTCCTGTAGTCAAACAAATGTTTGAACTACTCAATGCTAAAGGTGTTATTGTTGGTGACAAGTATCAGTCCATCTACGAATGGCGAAATGCTGTCAACGTCATGGAAAGCTATATCAAAAGCAATAACGTTACCACGCGACTGACTACATGTTATCGTTTTGGGCAACCTATTGCTAACGTTGCTAATGCTCTCATTGAAAAATACTATGGAACGAATCCTCAGTTTAAAGGCAATCCAGACAAAAAATCCGTCATTCATTCATCTGCTAACCATGAACCGCATGACCAATCGCTCATGCTTTTTAGAACAAATGCAGAGCTAATGTCTTCGCTTATTGAAAAATTCGAGGCAGGCTACAAGTGCAAACTGTTAAAGAAAGCAGAGGAATCATTAAAGCTCATTGATGACGCCCAAGAACTTAGAAACGGAAATAAAGTACTTCGAGGCGCTCTTCGTGTGTTCAACAACTGGCAAGAGTTTGAAGAACACGCAAGATCTACTCAAGGTGGAGAGTTTAAATCGTTTATCAATTCGATTGAGCTATATGGATTTGATAAGATGAGAACAGTCATCAGCCAAGCGGCAGAGACACCAAAAGAATCGGCTCAGTACATATTCGCTACCGCTCATTCAACAAAAGGAATTGAACATGACAACGTAGTGATAGGGCCTGACTTTGATAAGTTTATTTCACGCAGCTCAGGAAAACTACTACAGCAAGAAGCTAGCTTGCTCTACGTGGCGCTAACTCGCGCGAAGTCGAGCTTAGATATATCTCAATGCTCAACTCTTCGGTATTTGGCCGATAAGCCTATCAAGGAAAAACTAAGTAGTAGTGTAATGCAAAATAAACATAAAATGGCAGCAGCACTATTTGGATAACATGATATGAGCAATCAAGAGTCGCCTTTCGGCGAAGTGGTCGAGGTCTACACCCAAGACGCTGTATTGCAATTGCAGCGCATCACGATAAATAGAAAGAATAAACCTCTTCACACTGTTATTGTGACACTTTCGAAATTGTTAGATGGAAAGCCGAATTACAGTAACAAGAAGGAAATGCGCTTGGAAGAGCATGGACTAACCGCTCTCTGTCAAGCGCTAATGGGGCTAAAGCACAAAGCCTCCATTAAAGGAAATACAGAAAACGGCAAGTACGCCGAAGCTATGTTTATCAACATTAATACTAACGAAACGATGAACATAATTCTTAGTAGCGAGAATCACAGTAGGCGAGGTCTAGAAAAAAGTTACTCCGTAACATTCTATCCTGAGTATCGCTACAAGCTACTAGCAATAGCTGTGTCGCAACTAACGCTAAACAGTCAGGGCTATAAGCAGAGCGTAAGTGAAACTCTCAGTATATTAAAAGCCGCAGCCTTTCCTGCTTATAGGCAGTAAAGTCTAAATAATAGGAGATTGAAGATGACTGGTTTTATTAAAAAAGTGATGAGTAAATCCAATTGGATTCTAGCTTCTATTGCTGTCTGCATGGTGCTGAGTTATGGCTTTGGAAACGAACTCAAATATATTCTGGCGTTAGCAGTAACTGATATTCAACAACTGCATGTAGATCTCTACTGGCTAACAGTGGAAGAGTGGTTAAGCACATCATCAAACTGGACCATCCTGAGTTACGTATTTTTCACAGCCCTTGGGGTTTATACGCTAGCCAAAGCATACACAATTGTTCGACATTACGATGTAAATGACGACAACTATTTAAAACGCCTTTCAAGCTTAATGGTAGGGTGTGGACTAGCAGCTTTCGCCCCATATCGTTCTACTCAAGCGTTTGAGCGCACTAAAGATTACGAAACAAGTGAAGAAGTAGCTAAAATCCGAGTAAAAACACTATCTCTGCTAAAAATAGACAGCGAACTTGCTCATCGGGCAGGGGTCGCTATGACCAAAGATAAGGCTGGAATTAACAGCCTAACGGACAGTTCTTCAACGTATATTATGTCCGTGATGAAGAAAAACAACTTATCACCAAACGAATCTGAACAAGGTGAATCATGATAATTTTAAAGTACGACGGTAACGATTCGAAAGCCACTAAATCGTCCGGTAGCTATATCTACCTAATCACCAATGGCGAGCATCCGAACAAGGCAAAGAAAGCCGTACTTACAGTAGATTCAAAGTTTACGAACATCGCATCTTATCCAAGACGAAAAGAAGTCTACCGGTTCTTAGAAACTGAAGCCGGAAATGCGGCCATTTTTAGAATTGATTCTAAAAGCAAGCAAACTTGGTTAGAAATAAACAAGCGAGAAGAAGACTACTGTATAGACGAATTTACTAGTCTATTCAAAACTATTGAATCAACCTCACCAGAACTTCTTAGTAAAGGAATTTGGCGAGATGCAATCAATACGCTTTACGGAGTTTCGGCTTATACATGGAGACGATTCAAAGCACCATTTACACACGGCACTGCTGATGGAGAAAAATACCGCGAATTACGTTTCGTCGAAACTGGATTGAGAAACCTAGAGTATCTCGTGAAAGACATAGAGAAACGTAATGTCAGCGTGGCCAAAATTTCAGAAGCAGAACGCACTGATGTAGTAGCAAACAGAACCAATTCTGACGGCCAGTCCCAGATAGCTTTTGAAATGCAAAAGGGCGGATATGCCAAGGTTACATTTGATGGCACACAACCACGAGTATTGCTCAATAAAGGGCTATTCCAAATAAACCAACCAATGTGGCGCATCAAACTTAAAAGCGAAGCGGAATGGACTATTTTCTGCGCCGTTAACCTTGGAGCTACGAACTGCTTTGTTGAGTTTCTGCGAGCAAATGGAGTTCAACCGTTCTCGACACTGTTAAGCGATGGTGAAGAGGGCAGATTGTGTGATCTCTTTGGTGTCAAAAACCACTATGAAGAGCTAGACGCTGTACTTCCTTTAATTGACATCGAAGTTTTGGTAGAAGCTGATAAGTGGGAACCTATTACGGAATCGCATTATAGTCCAAGTCCTTATCAGAAAAATAAGGTTGCGGAGCTATACGGTGTATCTCTGCTCGAAGGATTATACCGCTCAATTACACATAAATCTGCTCAGTTGGATTGTGATGCAAACGACATCATTGCTTATAAGAAATGGTGTGAAAAAACTAAGCCCACATTTGAAGGTACGAAAAAGCAACATAGCAACGTAAGAACAAGAGCGGCTAAATCAGTAAATGTGAAAGACTATAGCCAGACAACCAATGCAATTTCGGAAGCGCAAAAAGAGAAACGCCAACGTCTTGCTATGGATAGTTTCAAGCAACATTGGCAGACAATCCATAATGCTCTATCCATGACGGCCCCAAAACTAAAAGTAAGTGGCTTCCATGATGCCAGTAACCGCCGGAAGGAGTTCTACGTTGATATAGAGGGCGACCATATCAAAGTTGCAACAAACAGCGGGGTGGTCGTCCATAGGGTAAGTGATGAGCTAGATGACAAAGGGACAAGTACAATTGAATACATAAACCCTAAGTTTAATATCGATGGAACGTATACAATGGCGCAGTATCTAAGCTTCAAAGCTGCTGAAAGTATTGCAGAACATATTGCTAATAACGCAGGTATATACGCGAGCCATGTAAGTAAGCTTCAAAATATAAAACCGACACTATGGAAAAAACAAGTACCAGTCAAAATCTTCGAAATATTGAGTTAACACCAGACTTAGTCTATGACCGTATATGCGGACTCAAAGACCAGTTAGAAAAGCTCATATCTCTACTTAGAAACTGCCAGCGGCATCATTGTGACGTCGCTAGCTTGCCTCTTGCATTTGTCGATAGCGAAGGTAAGGACTCTGTTTTTGAGGACGTTGAAGAAATTAATCTTATCCGAAGCGAGGGAGTTGCTGCTTTTGAGCAGTACCTTTCCCAGCTACGCTTCCAACCTCGACACGAGAAAAGCCCCTCAACAAATTTAACTATTTCACAGATCGCAGCTAGACGCACGGTAGGAGTAATTCACTTACATGCCGTTGTACAGGGAAGGAGAGAGGAAATAGTGCAGCTGGTGGAAAGTATCAATCAGCAAAAGAAATCAATTGGAGAGGATTTGGCGTTCTTGTATCCAGACGCAATGAAACGCTCCCGCCATTTTTACCGGAAACTACTACCTGACGTGGTTCCAAAGAGCATTACAAGGTTAATTCCCTTAGCTCCACTCAACACTCAACGAGTTCATTTCTCATGGCTAGTAAATGGATACACACAAAAGATTCTTAATCGAGATGATGTTGTTAGGCTAATTCATACGACTAACGACACCATAGCCGCGAGAAATCCAGAATTGAATGTAACCGACTTAAACAACAGAGATGAGAATAGGTTGGGTAATCACGAGAAATTCTATCGTCTGGTTCCAGCCAAAGTTAACCCTCGCTATAGAGTAACAATAGAAGAGGGAGGCAAACGCCAACAGTTAAATCCTGTACGAGCTGTGATACCTCTTCTTATAATGCAGGACAAAGACTTGATCGAGTACAGGCAGCTATCAGAACTGAATTTGCTCAACGGAATCCAGCCAAACCGAAACAAAAAGAGAGTAGAAAGGACAGCTATATTAGAGACACTCCAAGTATACAAATATGATACACATGAGTAACTGTACCAAAAAACGCAACGGTACAGTTAACTCGGATGTTTTTCTATAAAACTAGAACAATACCCCTCCATCAAAAATAAGGGTGTTATTTAATCGCAGCTGGACACCTTTAGACAAACAAACTCGGATTGCCTCATTAAAGTCAACAGCCTTGAGTTCAGGAACCATCACCCCACCTTTCCAAAATATATAGTCAGAAGGCTTGTCTAAAATTACGAACGAACCATGCACGTCGGTAATTACCTCAAGGATAGGGGACTTATTCGCAGACACACGGAATACAAATGAAGTAAATGAGCATGAATCAGGTTGCTGGACTACTAGTTCTAGTGGCAATGAGCCCTCGTCGAGTTCAAGACTCTTTAACAGATAACTGCTACCAGATTGCAATAGAGAGTAACTAACACCACAAAAAGAGAATTTGATAAAATGAGGATTGAAATGATCGTACCGCACATCATAAGCGCGAGCTGGTAACTCTTGCTCAAGCTTAAAGCGGCGAATACCATGTGGCGTCACTTCAACATGCATTCTAGGATCGTTTATATGACGAGAGCAGCTTTTATAATTGACACCGCAGAACTCTGCATACCGACTGATATCACCCTCAAAATAGAGAGCAACGAACTTTTCAAGGCTGAATACCATTAATACCACCTTCTGTACCATCTAAATAAAGGATTAAATTTAATCCTTCTCAATATTTGAGAATATTATACCGTATTATGAGAGCATTACGTGAAGGATCACAACTATTAATAAACTATCCACCGATTTAGTGGGTAAACACTGAAGTAGCTTGTGAATAACCAAATAAAGCCTGTGGAAAAAACTGTATAAGTAGGCTGATAATAGAGGATAACGTGTGATCTAAAGGCAACGGTACAGATGGAAAACGCAACGGTACACTAAAAAGATCGCAATGGTACGGTAGATAGATCGCAATGGTACGGTGAATTTATGCGATGGTACAGCTAAAAAGAGCAATGGTACACCGCAATATGATAGCTAAAATGTTCTTTAAAACCAGTAAGTTAGTATAATATTAATGTTCTATTATAGAAGATAAGATCAATAGAACATTAATAGAAATATAATAGAAAATAAGATCTTTATTATTGATAATAGATCGAAAGATCTTGTTGTTTGGTATGGAATGTTTGTCTAGAATGACGTTGCAGCGTAAAATCAAGCATCAATAATTTTTAGTAGCAACTTTTTTATACATCACATGATAAACATTGAAAGAACATCAAGAGCATCGTTCTATTTCACTCACGATAGGCCATCACCAATCAGTGAGGAAGTTCTAACACAGTTCAATCGTGTAAAAGCACAAAAGAAGTTGCTATTGGAACTCAATGAGCTTCATCAAAATACTGAACCCCACTCAGTGATCGAACTCGATGAGATCCTAAACAGGATAGGCAAGTCTGGAGATAACTATCTGAGACGAGCGTTTACAAAAGAACCACTATCTAGATTCATAAAAAAAATCCCTTTCCGCTCAGAACAAAATCAAGCACATAAATGGGCAACATGCTATTCGCTAGATTACAAAGCTCTGTCAGGCAATATCCCTCACCAGCCAGAAGAAAGGGTTGATACTACAAAACCAAACATAGTAGTAAAGGAAAACGAAGCTGCTAAAGGCATGGGGTATAGCAAATCAATCACTGCAACAATGCCTGTCACATCTGCGGAAGTGACTAAGTTCCTCAGCTTTGCGAGATCAAGTGAAAAAACAAATGACGTACAACGAGTAAGTCCGACTGATTGGGTAACGATCAAAACCTCCAATAAACGAATTGTCGCGGTAAAAGATGCAGTGGTAATTCTAGCAGCAGTGTACTTAACCTACGCATATCACAGATATCGACTGCCGTATTACAACCACAACCGAATAAGTACCCCGCCGAACAAGACTGTGCTTTCAATTAGCGCACTTCGCCAAGCCTTACAAAAACCAAGAAACGTAGGTACAGCGATGAGTATACGCGAAGCACTAGACGTTACCCGCGACACTGTGTACGACTTTATCGGAAATATCACTGATATAACTGGCGAGACAGATACTGAAGAAGCGGCCAGCATCCGACGCAGAGTGTTTAATTGTGATGCAATTTTAAACACTCTGCCAAACACAGACGAGGAAGCCAAAACAGCTTTCTATGATGCAAATATATTTGTCATAGAGTGGGATGATGAACTATTCAACTCAATCATCAACTCAAAATCACTGCTCGCGTTACCGCAGAACTTACTGACTCTAGATGCAACGCTCGTAGTTCTATACCTGAAACTTAGAGCAAACAAAGAGTTGAAAACTAAGAACTCTGGTGACTCTGAAATGACCACTGGTCTGAATCAGTTCCTACATAATTATCTGGGTATGGAGACAGTCGAATTTTTAAAAGTTGTGCAAAAAGCTGGGAAGAAGCATCGAGAAGGTGTCGAATTTCATTTGGATAACCCGCATGAAATTAAGATTGAGCTATTTGGATACCTAATCTGTGTTCGGGCAGAAGCAAACGAATTGTACATTAAAGCAATTCGCCATCTTGTGTTCCAATTTGCAGGAGTATCACCAAATCATGATGCGCCGACTCATTGGAATGAATTGTCTGCGAAGCTAATGAGCATCATTGAAAACGACCATGAAGTAAATGCGCGTCAACCCGAACGTAAACTCGGTGTCGAGATCAATAACGGAGTGGTTACGGTAACAGATAGTGAGACTGGAAATTCTTGTATCATCACAAACCTTACCAGTGAAAAATTGATTAGTAGGTTCGCGACATTGCTGCAGAGTCAAGCTCAGCCACAAGCAACGTTAGTATCTGAGTTTACTAAGTTGCAAAGAGATTGTACGAAACCTGTCATTGGAGAAAAAGCGGTTAGGGCAATAATGGCAGATCTAATTGCTTACTACCGAGTTGAAATCGATCAAAGTGCTTTAATGAATTTGCTGGTGGTGTATTTCAGCGATAAGCCAGAAAAAGCGGAACAAATTGAACGTGCTGTGTATCTCAGTCTTATTATTGACGACTCGATACTGAGTGACATTGTCACGTACCTAACGCGACGCACATAATAGGTTTTTCCGAAAAACTCGCGCATTAGAGTACAAACTAACAAGGGTAGGAATGCCCGTCGTCCCCCTCAGATTCCGTGGATGACCCGCGCAGCGCGCGAGAAAAAATAAAAAAAAGAAAAAAGAAAATTCTGTACGTATAACGAGTGGAATGGTTATGAAATTGAAGGGGTTACAGCGCCCCTTTTTCTTTAAATGACATATGTTAGTTTGTACTCTAAATGTAACGTGGATATGGTTGCGCTTGCATTGGTACAGGTGATGTATAATAATAATGTTCGTATGTAACTTTGTATGGCTTAGAAACTTTCACCACTTTTAGGGAGCAGAGGCTTTATGAGGCTTGCATTCACTATTCTTGCTTGCGCTATTGGTTTATCGTCGGTAGCTCAAGCTAGCCCAGCAAATAACGACGGCACTAGCGAGGCAGATATTAAGCCACCTCGTGCTACCATTCAGAAACGCCCAAAACAGAACAGCGAGTTCGCCGATTACTCGACAGTAAGAGACAAGGTCTATACGCCTAGAGCATTTGTCAATCACGATGATTCAGTGCAAAAACGTGATAGTGGCACTCGACCGGACTTGGGGAATGGGCTGCAAAAACCTGATAACTCGTTGAAACCGATTAACTGTGAACACCCTGCATACAAGACACTTTGTGCTGAAATTAAAAAGGCAGTTGGAAACGGTGGTTCAGTAGGTGGAGGTGAGCCACCGAAATCTTACTACTGGAAAACGCTGTATAGCAACTCGACGGGAACGACCGCCTATACCATTCCATCGGCCTATGTGAAGGTAATGACAAATGCTACTATCACATTTGGTAGCTCGGTTGTAACTAGCCCGATTGGATACCAGCGAGCTTTCACTATTACTAAATACGATAGTCCTTATAGCTGCGGAACCTACCCATACAGTGCGACCATCTATGGCACAGCAGAAGCTAATGGCCGAATAACTGCACCAGACAAAACCGTGCATTATGAATCGGCAAGACGCAGTAGAGGTGACTGCCGTAGCACCAGTAAAACAGGAACCATTACAGCGCGAATTATGAAAGTAGCTGTCTACATACCTAGATAACCAAGACGATATACAGAATACTAAAGAGACCATCAACAGATGGTCTTTTTTCTTTAAAGGTAATGCGATTTAGGATGTTGAATATTTAATCATTGGTGTGCTAGTATTATCTGGTCAGTTAACATTAAATCAACCAAGGGAGCGATCTTTTGGTGACTATCGCAATGGAGCACGTCATGAATACCTACCAAACTCAGCTATCACACTTACTTAAAATTTCAACTCTCACCTTTGGAACCTACAAACCGACGTTAAGCGTTATGACGTCGGACAATGCCGCCGTGCTACTTGATAACCAGCCAGTCTATCTTTCAGGGCCAGCAGACTGTGAATTGTCGCTAAAGCAGGCAGCACAGCTAGCTTGCAGTGAGATGTTTAAGCTCGGACTTAACGCAATAGGGCTGCATGGCCAACTATCAAGTGGCATCGTCGCTGGTAAAGACATTAAGTGGAAGGAACTACACAGCGCAATCGTAAAATCAGAGAGTGGTGTTGTGGAAGACGGGCACGGTACTGGAGCTTTAGTTGGAATTAACCTTACCGAGAACAACTCATTTGCAACGCTGATGTGCATCAACGACAGCATAGCCAAAATACTAGACCCAGAATGCCCAGAACTTGATGATGGCCATAAGCTTTCCCAATTGTCAGCTGAGCAAAAAACCGAGCCAGACTACACACAGGTCATAAAAGCGGTAAAAGCAGCGGATCAACAATTCACCGCATTGCATGGTTGCGGTGCCCCATATCAAGAATGGGATGCTGCTTTAGAAGAAGCTGTTAAAGACTACAACAAAATGCATGATACCAATTTTGACCCAATAGAAGTTCGGCACCAATACATGGAGCAGCAAGAGAAGTTTCTCGATAGCGACGCTGGTAAGCAGTACATTTCTGAATTGGTAGACTTGCATACTAAACCGTAGCTGTCAGCAATACAGGATGTTTTTTTGATAAAACATTAAGAGATGTTGCTGAAACCACGATTGAAAGATTAAAAACGAATAAAGGCAAATAGATGAAAACGAATGAATTATGCTCGGTAGGTGGGGAAGTAAAAGTTGGCGAGCGAGAGCAGGCGTTGGCGAATGACCCATCGACCTCGTTCTGGCTCAGAGAGCAGTTTGAAGCGACTAAGAAACGTGATCCTGTAGACGCCCTTAAGGACGCTCAAACCTTAGTAGCAGTACTCAAAGCTAGAGTGGCTTTAACGATTGCGGATATTCCCACCAGCCGATAGACCCCTCTATAGTTGTCGGTGGACATTAAAGTTCGTAACTTTTCGATGTTTTTTGTCGTAGTTTGGCTTTTACTCTAAGAAGGTTTTGCCCCAAAAACATTTAGATTAAGTACTCTACATAATTGTGAGGGCGTGCGTTTACCCGACTAAAACTTATTCGATTGAGTCGATAACTGTTCATTCTCGTAATTAGGCGACATTTTGCAGCCTAACTTCCTGTCATGTGTCATAACTTATTGATTATAAGTTGAGTTAATATGAGAATGATTGCACTGCCGAAAGATGAAAGACGACAATTTGTCGTCTAACAAGCGTTATGTATTTCATTGGCAGAGGAGTAATTAATGAGTGATTTAATGCAAAAACTAAGTGCTTTTGCTCATGGCTTGAATGAAGTAATGAGCGACCCTGAGTTCATAGAGGGTCTAAAACAGCTCCATAATGAAATGAACTATTTCGTCAATGACCTTCCTAATGACATAGCTGAAGCTACTATTGAATTGATGGAGCGGGGATGGTTCATTTACTTTCTTGACGATGATACTGATCATTTCCAAGAGAAGCGTTCTGCTCTTATTAATAAATCTGAAGAAAGCCAAGATAGTTATCTGACATCATATACAAGAAATTACGCTTGCAAGATCAGACGGTTTTTAATTGAAGAATTTCCCAATAGATCTGCGCAAATAGACGATGCTTTTAAGGCTCATGACGCCGAGTTATATTATTGCTCAATACCAACATTTCTAGCTTTGTCTGAAGGGATTGGAAGAGACCTTTATGGGGTAGGTTTATATGCAAAGGTTAATAAACAGCCTGCATTTAATAAGGTTATAGAACAAGTTGATGGTTTGGAAGTTTTCCATGAAATGGTTTTAAAACCACTTGCTGTAAAGAGCAAAGTGACTGAAACCATTAATGAACCAACAGATGAAGATAAACGTTTTTTGAATCGTCATTTGATTGTTCATGGTAGCTCAGACAAATATGGCAGTGAGTTAAACAGTCTCAAGTCTATTAGTCTTGTTTATTACGTTGCATGTTCCTTGTTGCATTTGAGGGAACAAAATACATAACAAGCATTTAAGGTATCAAGATACTTTTTCTAATCTGGAACAAGTGTTTTAGAACGACAGACCTAAAACACTTTTGTCCACTTTCGTTGGATAGCCGCGTTGATTGAGTCTAAGTATTGATCTTTATTGTCAACATTGGGTTCTGCTAGCCACGATAGTAACGCACTTCGGAAGTAGAAAAGTTTCAAACTTTAATGTCCACCGACACCAGTAGATAAACCCTACGACGATGCCGGTTGCAAAGGATGGCTAACCGGTATGCCATTTCTAAGCAGAACATAGTAACGATCGTGCATGAATACTCCGACTACATAATGCAATGGGGGTATTTCAATCCAGCCCGTAATTCCATCCTCATCTTTCGTAAAACCGTTGATATTGACCAGTTTAACTTTCTGAACGTAGCTCATAACGCAATCAACATCAAAGAACCCACCAAACCTTTTATACAACAGCTGACCGTCCTTAACTTTGGCTGGTAAGGAGTCTTGGCATAGCGCACTAGTTTCGAAAGCCAATCCTTTAGCATTGAGTATCACATTGCCGTTGTTATACCTATGACGAATTGAGACCATCCGTGCTCCTAACGCTTTTTCTTGTTGTAACGTTGTGCCATTACCGAGTCTGACGCCATCACCAAACCACCATACCGCAGCACCATTTCTTCTGAACTCCAACCCGCAGCTTGCTGAATCTGGGCAGTTGACCATCCTTCGGAAAGTAGGTCTTGAGTTGCACCAACTCGGGCACTATGACCTGTGAACAATCTATCACTGGTCGTGCCGAGTATTTTTGCGGCTCGTTCAAATGTCCTAATTATCATTTTTTCAGAAACAGGTTTCTGCGCCGCTTCACCAAAAGACTTCCCTTTAACCTCCGCGCTCGATAACTTAGTTCGTTGAATGAGGTAGGCTTTCTTCTCATTAGATACGGTAGGCTTTCTTAGATAGCGCTTAATGAGGGTAACTGTGTCTGGTGTGAGATATCGATACTCAACCTCACCTGTTTTGTTGGTTTTTGTGATGTATACATGAATGACCGCAGAACCATCAGGCATGAACACGACATCTTCAAGTAACAGTCTCTCGATGTTTTCTTTACGCAACATTGAGTCATAGCAAACCGACAAAGTAACAAGATCGCGCAATTGAGTTAACGTCGCTTTCTCGTGTCCCCATAGCTCAGTTAACTTGGCCAAGTCATTATCACGAAATGCCGGAGCCTGTTTTATGAACTCACGGCTTGCAACCTTCGAATTAATGATTTGCGCTAGCTGAGCTTTTACATTGGCGTGTATAGTGGGGTCAGGACAGCCAGAGATTTTATGCGTCTTAGATATCGCCCATAACTGAACCTTTAAAGAGTTACGGCGTAACCTATTGGATTCATCGATCAAATAGCGTTCGACAGTTTGGTGGGAGCTTGGAAGTTCACACAGCTTATGCTTAGCACACCATGCAACGAAGCCAGACCAAGCAAATTGAAGTCTCTTAAGGCTGCTTGGCCTTAAGCTCCCTGAGCGCTTGAAAAACTCTTGCTGGTAGTGATGAATGGCCGATAGAACTAAAGGGTGATTTTCCACGTTCGCCCCTTTGCGTCTGGCTTCTGACAAGCGTACCGCAAACTCGTCTGGCCCTATAGATTCAAAGTCATGCGTAACAGATGTAATTAATTCAGTCATAGTTTTCATACCTTGGAAATCAATACGTCGGAGAATTCGAGTTCTCAGACGTATATTAAGTATAGCATGGGTATGTATGGATATACAGCAATCATTCCTACGCAGTTATCGCACTCAGCTAATGCTGGAGAGTGGCTATTGGCTCGCACCTACTTATCCACCAGCTACATTCAGAGAGTTATTACTATTGCGCAGATTTTACAGTAAAACCACTACGTAACTTTCTCGATATAGTCACGCAATATATACGGTAAAATATACAAGAATAAATCAAACGCTCTCATTAAAATATATTAGAATAACAACTAAAATCATCTGTCAATAATATTCCTCTTGAAATGTAAATTATATTTTGATATTATCAATAGTCTGACATAAGTCAGGAAAATAAAAGGTTTATAATATGATTAAATAAGGAGAATGTTTATGAAACCAATTATTAAAATTAGTAAAATGAGTTTTTCAGATATTAGAGGTTCATTTGAAGCAGTGTGGTTTGTTGCATGCGTGATTACTATTTTTGCCAACTCAACTATTTGGCAGTTTTCTGTGGGAATATTTGTGGTTATGAGTATATTCACACTGGCTGCGGCTAAGATAGCGGAAAGCTACTTCAACGAAAAGGCGAGTAACGCGATAGGCATGTTCGCGGGTGGTATCGGAGCATACATAGTTCAGCAGTTGGCATTATGGTTTAACGTTGTTAGCAAGAATGTGACTGACAAGTATGCTCAGGGAGCGAGATACCTAAATGTAGATCTGACACAAGCCCCTATAGAAACTCTGCTAAAGGTCATTACAGAAACGTTTATTGAAACTCCGTTTTTGGTAGGGACGGACGTCATTGTTTTTGCTCTGCTTTCGTATCTTGTCCCAAGGGCTTTTGCTTATCCTTTATGGGTATTGAAAGGAGACAAAAATAAATAATATTTGAGTGATTGAGGAAGCCCCGAAAACAAATGGGGTTTTTCAGTAAAACAATGACTGGATATTAAAGTGTGTATAATTAAGTTATTCTTTCAATTTAATTATGCACTTTTTGTTTAAGGGTGAATATGAAAGTCATGCCTAATACTCAGTATAAATACGAACCTCTTTTATTAAGAAGAGCGCCAAACCATTGCGAAGCAATACAGCTGGATATTAATGAACTGAAACAGTCAGCACAGTATGAGTTGATCCTATTCGCATCAGCTACTCGATATCCGTTATGGCGATGCATTAAATCAGGAGCGTACATTGGTGGTCAGTACCACGCGATGATGAATCAAGCATCGCTATTGCATGTATTCAAAGTATTCACACAGGAGGCGCAACGGCTGGGTTATCACGACGAGATGAAGCACGGTATCGAAAGGGCTAAGAATCCATTCCCAGAGACGCTGTTTGAACGCATTCCTAAAACATGCTGGGCATATGCGTATGAGTTAGGGAGTAGGGAGGTGCGCTTCAAACGCCGTGGCCTAGAAATCGTAAGTAAGGAGCTAATTAATCATGAATAGATACACCACTATCGTAATTGCTTTGGCTGTAACGGGTTGTGCGAGCCATAGTTCGGTTAATGACATTCAAATCACGAATGCTAAACCATTAGCAAAGCGCGTGTTAGCAATAGAGGAAGTAAGGACAAGTATCGATACCACCGTTACTCTATTTACATTTATCGACCAATACGACCAAAAATGTACGCAAAGTATTTCAAATACCATTACGGCAAAGAACGCACCGGTGATTGAGACCGTTTGCAGGCCTTACAAACAGTGATTTAAGTGAGCAATAATCAGGAGCAGATGGCTGGACATCAAACGAAGAGTGAGTAATGAAGAACTGAAAGCGATCATTAATTGCCTTTTGCGTCTGGCCAGAATCAAATGATACGAGTTTTCCAAGCTAACATGTAGCAAAATGCTACATGTTCAAAGCACTGTCTTGATGAAGTAAAATGATGATGTAATTGTACTGCTCACAACCTAGATGGGACTAATGCAAATGGATGACAAAAAGATAGACAAACTAATTGATACCTTCGATCCAAACAGATTAGATAAAACGATTAAAGCTCTTGGAGAGATGAGTGACACTGAGTTTGCCAGAGCCTCGGCTAAAGTGCAGGACAAGAAGGCTTTTGATGATGTTGGTCTTGAGCGAATTACATTATTCCTCAAAGGGCAAGACTGCCAAAGTATATTGTTGATAAAACCTAATGCTGTCATGCCAATTTGGACGCTTAATCTAGGCCAAGCTGGGTGCATTAGTTTAGAAGAAGATGCCGAGCCAACATTCACGATATGCGACATTGCATCAGAGTGCTATAGGCTAACAATGACATACAACGGCACAAACTATTGGCTTGACTTGATTGATGAAAAACAGGCACAAGATCTAGCAGGTTTTTTAGGTATTGGCATAGCGACCGAATGCTAGCTAGCAGCCTCAGTATGTTCCAATTGCCAATCCCACTAAAAATGTCCTACTGGTTTAAGTAATCCTCCACAGCCAGAAAAGAAATCATCCCCTCATCATGCTACGCCATTGCGGAGGCTGCGAGGAAGAAAATGGAGGGGCTGGGTGACGACGAAAGGGGGAGGGAAATAGAATTTTTACTACTATACCTTTCAAATGTTGGAATCAGCGAATATGATATACTTGGTTAGTTATATAACATGATAACTAACTGAGAAGGCCACTACTCTTGCAGGAGCCAGTGGCCGTATGATTACTTACCTCGTTATGATTTCAAGTAGTTGTACTACCGCAATGATTAGGTGTAGGACCGCAATTATTGTTTCTAACATATACCCTCCATAGGTAGTTTGTTGCAAAATGACCTCAGTTGCCGCTGGGGTCTTTTTGCATGGTTAACTTGCATTTCAAGAATTTCCATAATTTACGTATTCGTGATTGGGGTTCATCATAATCTAACTAAGGTTCATGCTTGTTATAAAAAATGTCTCAACTAGGCGGCGTTTTTTGACTGTAACGTTATGAAGCCAGTTTTCAAGTGTTGTCAACGCTGCCAGCTCTTAACGTCAACATGCTAATTAAACCTCTTAGCTCAGTTCTGAACCGCGATCTAGAAAATGTGTTAACAGTATCTACACTAAAGAGTTTGGTTAATGTCGCAACTACCGAAAAGAGTAGCGCTTATATATGCAGGAGAGGATGTAATTGAAGAGGTAAAAACGCACCGAGGTTTTAGTGAACGATACGCTGATTCGAGAGGACATTTTTAAATTGCTCAAACCGGACATTGCTAAATTGCACCTACAATATCAGTGCGTATTATCATTATTATGTTAAATTACAATGACTTACGCAGGAGTATCCAGTTAAAAATCTCACGATTAAACATAAATTCCATTTACCATAAAATATAAAATAAGTACATTTCCGATAAATCTGAAATGCACTTATTAATGGAAACTGTTCACATGGTTATGGGAAGCGAACCAGACTACGAATTAAGTTCAAATCGTCGGTCGTAGAATCAATCAAATCCCCATCGTCATCACTGCGCATTAGTATCGCACTTCCGATAATGGGCTCGTCGTTGAATAAGAACACTGGTGCTCGACTTTGTTTCAATTTTGCCTCTCCATCAAAACAAAACGACAGTCCTACATCTAAAGTAAGCGACTCTATGTGAGAGCACTCCGTTAGTTCATACAGGGTGCTCAGTCCTCGATAGACCACTGACTCGTTTTCGATGGTTTGATGGCGTGGGTTAATCACTGTGATTGTCCTTATCTCAGGTGAAAAATCTAGCTTCCCACGAAATGACGATGAATAGCTGATCGTCTGGTTATTGCGCTTTGGCCACGTCCAGTTACCTACAAACTCGCTACTTAAATTTTCGCTATCGTACTTGTCCCGACAATCGAAGTCTTGCCATAGCGAGTTTATCTGCCTAACCATTACCGCCATATCATGCTCATCAAGCTCCGAACGGTTGAACGCCGAAACTGTTGCGTACATATTCCCTTTGATGCGCTGGTGATGTACTGCAATATCCGAAGTGCAGAACCAGAGATCATCATCGCTCTCGGTAATGACAGGAAGCCCTGTTGTGCCTATAAAATCTAAAAGATCGTTTACGCTCCAATGGTCACTAGCCATATCAGTTTCAAGACCGTCAATGCGCAAGGCTGTAAGTACGTCAAAAACCTGCGCATGATTAAGCTCTTGGGGTTCTATCGAGTGTACCTTTGCCACAACTGTAGAAACGTAATTGGTGAGTAACTCAAGTTTATGCTGGGGACTAGAGGCTTCAATTATTTGGGTCTGAGTAACGGCGTATAACAGGCCTAGCGATTTGACAGTGTCCTCAATACTAAGTCTCTTAGTATCATAATCCGTCTGACCATCTAGATAAGCTTTACATTGATTATAATTGTCAAAACCGAGTAATGCTGCCGTTTTATGATTAATCTTACGCTCACCAACAGCAAGATCGAACTGCTCATTGAGATAGTCTCTAAACCACTCTTTAAGATCCTCAAAGGCTTGTTGATTGGTAACGTAATCGCGGAGGTGTTGGGATACATCCTTCATACTGAATCCTATTTATTCAATTCATCACAAATATAGTCTCACCCGATTTCTCTATACATGTGACCCGAATGTTGGGATTACTTGTATGGAATATAAAGTTGTCGCTGATTGATATGCTTATTTGGCCACAATATCTTCAATCCAAAGATAGGGTGAGCGGGCTACCGAAACATAGCGGTATGACTGTCCAGTAACGCGAGGGTTAATGACCTAATCACGTTCAAGTTTACTGAACTTAAGCGTACTTGCAAGACACCTTTTTCATAAATAACCAAATTCTAGCTGGTTAAAATAAACGTGGTATGACCAGTTATCAATTGAAAGTCTTCCAAAAATATAGCTAATATAAAAAGGTCTTCTAGATATTTGACTAGAGACCTTTTTATTTTATTCCGTCCTAGCGGATTACCTTCAAGGAGGCGGCTGACATTTAGGATGATCAGTCGACTGAAATTTGAGTCACGGCTAAGAAATTAGCTCGTGATATTTGAATCCTTCTGCTAACACACCTAGTTAGTGCTGTTAGCCGTGATGATTGCCTGTGCGAGCTATTAGGTTAGATACAGCGTCATCATGCAGTTGAAAGTAATTTTAGGGGAATAAAATGAAATTGATCGCTGACCTTGCACACTTAGTTTGCACCACTGCAATTACCCTTATCAGGTATTTGGACCGCCCTACCCTGTGGTTGAATCTTGACCCAAACAGACACATTTTCTTAGACAGCAACCGTTTCATTCACTGGCTTAGTAAATGCTACAGGGGGCTCGTATATATACTTACTATGTTGTCGAAAGGCATTGCGACAGCTGGAACTATTGCCCCCATCTTCATGTTTTTTGGCTGGAAACCTTTTGAGTCAGAGGGTGCTCTATACATAAAGAGCATTGTTCCTGCCCACAAAGTCCCTGTTGTTTGCTGGACAGAAAAAACGTATGTGACGTTTAGGGAGGAACCAAGCACGAACAGCAGCGCAGTGTTCTATTTGCATAAGGGGGATGGAAATAAACTCTTCGGATGGTCTTTGCAAGCAGACCGAGGGCGCGATTGGTACGTTTTTTCCTATAGAGTGAATACCATCACCCACAAGAGCGAACAAGTAAAAGGGTTTATTGACAAAGAATTGCTCAAATGCGAAGAAGTCTAAGCTAGATAACCTTCCCCTTAAATGCCTCAATCAGCCTGAGTGCGAACAGGCTGATTGATTGAGACCGTCTTTATGTCCTGATTTGGACTATCACTGGAAAGGTAGGCAAGGCCAATGATATGCAGGTTTTCCAGAAAAACTAACATTCGCTAGTCAAAACAGGTTAGCTAGCACTGAAATGCTTGCGAACCATATCTATTCCCTTATTTTTTGAATTTAAAGCGTGGTCGATGGTTTTTTATCGACTCATAAACCTCAACGCAGTCGTGGCAGTTTGGAGTTTCGTCCGTTGGCTCTTTACTGCCAGCATCAGTGATTCCGCACAGTGTGTTTGGTGCGCTAAAGCCCAAGCCAGATATATGCACATCATCGTCATATTCTTGGATGCGTACAGCCTCAATAATTAGCATCTATTCCCCTTAATTTGCTTTATCAGTGGCTTCGACTGCCGCATCTAGCCAACCGTCCAAACTATCTGAATTGTCGTAATCTTTTGAAGGTGACAAGCGGCCACTTTGTTTGTCATCACAACCATCAAGATAGCCTGTTAAGTAGTCCATTAAGTGCTACGAACTACCCTCGTTGTTTGTTTAGTGAGATAAGCTCACCGCGAAACTGCTTTTCAACTTGGATCAGTATGTCTTTGAAAGCAGGGGCGAGACTCATAAATTGACGGTTGAAGTATTGCTCGACAACAGGCGACCAATAGGCCGCATCTTCTGGCGCATCTGCTTTGATTTGCTCGATATCCATAGACTTCTATTCCCCATACTTTGTTAATCCGTCATATAGCAACCCTGTTGCACCTACACACATTAGCAATGCTCCCATAATGGAAGTGTCCTTAAGAATTAAAGACAAAACAAAGAAACCTACAGATAGCGCTATGCTTAGTTGCTTTTTCATAAGACCTTCTTTTCCCCTAATACATTTTTTCGCAAATATCTTGAATCGCTTCTGTTTCAAGCGAAGCGTTAGCAAAGTCTGGTATCTTGCCTTTATATTTAGCGTTTAGACTCTCAGCCCTGTTAACGATAGATTTAGTTAAGCGCTTCATTTCGTCTTGAATGAGTGGTACAAATTCAGCTAAATCTTCTCTGTCCAGAAAGTCGCCTAACTCCTCATCAATATCGACTTTTTCAAGCAGCAATGAGGCAACAGTAAGGGCGTTAAACTTAGCAATGTCTTTGTTTAATTGTTTGCCCATAACGTTCTACCCTTCATATCCTTATCTGGAAGATGACTGGAAAGGTAGGTCAAGCCGACGATTCGCAGGTTTTCCAGAAAAACGTGAGTTTCATAATTACTACTGTAATCTACTCTGAAAAACTCCAAAATTGGCTGAAGCTTTCCAGAACAGGACGAACGCGCTACGCTTACTCAAATAGCGTTCCTTTGATCATTCTCGTGTCTCCAAAATTTATTCTTTAATCGCCTTGCCATGATTCGGTGCTGAGCAATAGCGTTTGCAACGTGAAAGAGTCCAACCGTCTTGACGGGCTTGTGCCGCACACTCTGAGTACGTTTGCCCCATGTATTCTGCCCTTTCAATTACGTGATAATTGTCAGCGCCTTTGCACTTGGCACAGTCACAAATTACCTCCAACGTGTACCCGCTAGTGATCATCTGGCTTTTCCCCTTGAGTAAGAAAACTTACCGGATGCGCCCTGTTAGTAAAGCGCATCGAGTAACGTCACTCACTCACAAAGATTCTTCTTATGCGCGTATTGTTTTGACTGTCGTAACCTTCTCCTACTAGTTCTTGAACTTCGTCAGAGGAAAGAACATTTTTATCTTTGGCCATAGCCACAAGAACCCAGCACTGATTTTCATAGTCGAAATCTTCTAGTATGTATTTAATCACGACCCTTTACCTCAGATTGGATATCGCGTTCAGTTAAAACCAACGCAAGCGAAGATATGAGAACAATCACAATTACCAAGACCGATATTGGGAATATGTTCGATTCAATTAGTATTGAGGCATTAGGTTCAGCTTCAATTAGACTAACAAAAAGCGGTATAGCCAAAATCATCGCTCCTGCTCTCACTACGTAGAAGCTCGCACCTTCTTTTTTTAATACATATCCTTTACGTAACCTAATCGTGACCGCAGCTGAACAACTCAGCATTCCAACAACAAACGCAAATATGAACATTTCTCTGCCTATAAGGACAACTCCATCCCACACCATAAGAATTGCGGCCAATGTGAATATCGTCGAAAATGCTACTATTGGTTGGTGTGTGTTCTTTTTCATCGCATGCTCTACATCTAATGAATCTTATTGTGTTTTGGACAGAGGGCTATCCCCCCATTAAGCCTTGGTTGACTCAAAACTCAACTCCCATACCTAGCTTCTATCCAATACAGACAACAAAAAGCTGCCAGTATGACCTTGTAACCAAGCACGATGTAGCATCGTCTTGGCTACTAACTTTCGGATGAATTTTGGCACTGGCTTCTTCCCCAAAGCTACAGATGTATAAGCATAGGTACGCACCATTTCATAAAAGTCACTATTAAGCATAATTGGGCCTCTACTTAACAATTGAACCGAGTTTCAAAATATAAACGGGCTGATTTTCCGGCGCTCCCCACTCTACAACCCCAAGACCACTAACAATCTCTTTAAGCTCGATGGTGAAAGTTGGAGCGTTCTTCGCATATCCATTTTTGAAAGTAATGGTATCGAATGACTTCCCCGCCATTAAACGGCGATCCCAATAAGGTTTGATATCTCTATACTCCTCGGTTTTATGTCCTGACTTGATGAGTTCAAACCACTTCTTTTTTAGAGTTAAATGGAGTGTTGCCATAGTCTGAATTTCCCTCGTCACTTGGTTAGTGATATAAGCTCACCACGATATTGCTTATCATAAATCGATACGGATAGAGTATTTAACTAGGGTCGACTTCATAAGCCCCTACCTTAACCTACTTCACTTTGTATGGTTTTGGGCGAACAGGTGTTTCATCCCCCCCATGCTGGCCAACAATTGTCGGAGCAATGTATTTAGGGCGATGATGAACATTATCCCCACTACCGTAACGTTGATTGCGCAGGAACCCACGACGAAAGTGAGGCGTTACCTTGTAACCTATGACACCAGAGGCACCACTACCAGAAAAGACATTGTTGGTACTTGAAATTACGATTGAATCGGACTTCCCAGCTAAGTTCTTACCTTCTTTACGTCGCTTTTTCTCACTCTTTTTCATGATGCCATCAAGAGCAATTGAACGATGTTTGACTTCGCGCTTGCGGAACTCTGCAAAGTTCAAGTAACAAAGGTAGTTAATGGCGTGGCGAAGTAGCTGCAGGTTGTGTTCGTTATCAATCTCTTCAGAATTGAGCATCTTGTTATCTTGAGTATGAACATAACCTTCGTCTTTCTTCTCTGAGAAAGCTAGCTTACCTGTATGCCAAGCACAGTAGCGCTCCAACAGCTCTCCTATTTCCAAGCCATCTTGCAAATAGAAGTCGTATTTCACCAACGTATCATTGGCAATGGTATCGATAGGTTTTCCAGTAAAACAAAAAGTAATTACACGATATGGCTTACTTGAATCCAAACCAAGAGCGGCCAGCAACTGAGGACTATGAGTAAACCAAGTGTCAGTGTTCTCGCTCATATAGAAGCCATCTAACTCATGATAGCCACTTACTGGATCATGCAGAGTAAGACCACCAGCATCTTCGATATGGAAATATGAAAACGGTGACGGTGTCTGAACAAAACTAGTGTCGACTCCGCTTTGAATATCGAATGCTCTAACCTCATTACATGCACTCGATTCAAACGTAAACATCGGAGCTTTTTGGATGTTAAAGATAAGTGGACATAAGTTAAGGAAGAATGCGCCCAACCCTAACATGTTTGCGACTTCGGTAAATTGAGGGAATGTGTTATCACGCTCCCAAATCATTAGCATGATTTCCAAAGAGTCCAGTGGATACCCTGCCTTAATAGCAGACATTAAGGCCAAGGCACCATCTCTATAATTAATGGAAGTCGAAAACGGGAGGCTCATATAATCCATGATCCGATAAGGATGCGGGGCGTTTAAAGCCGCTTCTGTAACAACTGCTGATTGCTGCTTTTGTATTTTTGTGATGAACTTTGCTACCTCATCCTCACTCGTAGGATACAGCCCAAGCTGAGACCACTTCTTAAGAATCTCTGCACCATTCTCTAATGAGTCAGGCTGAAGGAAAAAGGCGCGTAATTCATCTTTTGCTCGAACGTTGTCATATCGAAGTATTCTAGAAGCCATATTGTCGTTTTCTTGTAAAATGTGGAGTGCTTGTTAGCCTATCAATTAACTGCGATTGCAGCCTTCTGTAAGCGCATTTGTTTTTAAAGCTTTAGTTTCTTTTAGATAGCCAGAAATCGGTATTGATACGCCAGCTTTCATCTCAATATCAGCCACAGACACAATATAGTCATCAATTTTCGTATCTGTCGCTTCTGGTGAGTTCGGTATCCACCAGCTAATGATTTGATTTTGAGTCAATGCGACCTTCCAAAAAGCTTCTGGGGCTGTAACGCCATGAGAGACGAGAAAGTTACCATCTTGCGGCATAGTGCCACTATACACACCGCCATACACTGTCACAGGCGATGCATCTCGACGACATTCCACATACACTTCTGTTTGATACCAAGCCCCTCGATTCATTTGAGCGACTTGAGGAAGAACGTTGACCATGCTATTCGACTGAGCCAAAGATAACTCGTCAGAATCCATGGCGTTTGCTGGCACTAGGTGCCCTCGGTCGTATTTTACATCCCCCTTTGATTTATACGTATCTACCGATGTCTGTTGACATTTAGAGGGTACGTTATCATCAAAGTAAAAGTTATCATGGCGCTTAAAATTATTCGTATCTTTACTTGATGTGTAATTCCAAGCTACTGCCGATTTTGTGGAGCAATCCAACGTAATAGTGAAATCTTTGTATCTGACGTCAACTAACTCATTAGCCATAGAGGAAGCCGGTATCAACAACGCCAAACTCAGCAATCTTAATTTATTCATACCTACCTCGTTACACTGCAGTTAATGCGTTGTAAGGACTTTCAATGCCTTCGTTGAATAGCGGTTCGTTTTCTTCACTGTCCTGCTTGATAATGGTCGCACTACTATCGACAACAAAGTACTTGTCGAGCAAATGAAATGGGGTAGTACACAACGTCTTGGCATCAAGTTCAATAACATCTTTAGGGATCTCTGCTCGCAACTGTCCAGAGTAATCTTTGACTAGTTCATCGGAAAATTTCAAGCTATCAACTTTAACGCGAATAACTTTCTGAAGGATGTTGTTATTTAGATAATCAATGAAGTGAATTTCTATCTCCATCTGCTGGCCATTCTTTGGAAAGACTGGACTAACAACAGAATCAAGCGAAGCGTTAAAGGGCAGCATTGAGAAGAATGGATCACCAGCTTCATTATTGAACGATAAGCGGAGTGCTGTAATGCTGTCCTTACGATACAAACTCACTTTCACTTCGGTAATGTTTTCTAGCTGACGGATATCGCCAATCTTCAATGATATGTATGCACGAGCATGGCTAAATAGAGACATAAGTATACGACTGCTCGACTTACATACAGATGGGGTAGGATACGCTTTACCTACATGCGCCCAAAAGTTTACTGCGTCACGAGTAGCGAAAGATGATGAATTAGAAGGGGTCATGCTGGATTCTCCAAAGTATTAACTGACAAGTTAACAATAGCACACATTAGTCAGAATTAAAAGATAATATTCATTGATTCGGATCGCTGAAGGGAAGCTACTGACTGAGCTGTTAACCCCCCGCTCTCACTTTTTGAAAACATAAAAAAATCACGCGCGATAGCACTGGCTACTTGTGTCTGGATCTGCTTGGTAAATGGGAGCAATCCACCAGCAAGCACCACTCGTCGAAACGCCTGTTCAGCTTCCAAAGCATGGAAAAAGCATGTTGTCATATCAAGAGAATTTAAGCGCTCTAGAATCGGCTCCAAGTTAACAGGGCACTGGTAATCCACCAGTATGTGATTAAAAAAAAGTAAGGCACCAATTGAAGCAACGACTTCGACATCAACATCCCCTTTACTGTAAAGAGTTGCGTTAGCGATCATTAGGTAATGCAACATCGCGTAGAAAAACTCACCGTTCGTCGAATATGTCGACGGATGCGAGATAGTAAGAACGCGAGTCGTGCTGTCGAATTCTGGCGCAACTAGCTCACGAGAAAAAAGAACTTTAATACCGTCGTGAGAAACTACCCCTCCAATGATGCGATGAAGAAGACTTACGTCACCCACTGGATGAGCTAGTCCATCTAGAACACTTGAGCTGGTGGGTACTGGATTGTTGGTAAGACTCCGTGCATTGAATACATTCTGGTAGAAGCGCACAGGTTGAGTAAGACGCTTAGCCACTTTCACTATTTCGCCACTTTCTGAGTCGATGCTCTCACTAAATGAATACTTTTCTACGAGAATTAGCTGGTTGCCGTGACTCCCCTTTTTAACTCGAAGTTCATGCGATGAGTATTCGTGAAATAAGGCATAACGAGAGTCGTAAATGCCAGACTCTTTAAAGGTATGGTATACATCTGCAATCAAACTCAAACCATTAAGCCCATCATAGAAACAACAGCTAATAGGGTTAACGGGCAGCTGCAAAGGCCTTGGCAGACATATTCTGAAATCTTTAGAATGTTCAAATGCAGATAGTAGTACGCTGCGCATACTGGAGCACGAAGCAAGCCACACACTATCTCTACGACATTGCTTATCCACATCACTCATCACACTGCTCCATAGCATCATATTCCTCACTGACGTCTGCAAAGTAGCTATCGTCAAGCACGAAAGCATCTAACCGCTCTAGGAAGGCAACCTCTTCCGGTGTTAGTGTGCTGTTAGAATTTGGCATAGTGCTTTCACCCCGCGGCTTTAAGGTCATTTACCTTCATGACTGGTAGTTCAATAATGTGTTTGAGAAAGTCCAAACGCTCCGTCTCAACAAAGTTATTTCGGTACTTGTAAGCTCGATGCCGAGTCATATAGAGCTGCAGTTTTGCTCTGGTAATAGCAACATACTTTAGTCGCATCTCTTCTTCATAGTGTAATGAGCCTTCAGCTGGCACTCTGCGGTCCTTGAACCACGTTTCATTCGAACAACCAATGATGAAAATGGCTTCTTTCTCCAACCCCTTTGATGCATGAATTGTCATTAGTTCGATATCAGTGGTGTTTTCTTCTTGCTTCTTTGTCGACTTATCAATCAGCAAAGGGCGGCTGCAGATATACTCCAACACGTCGATATTTTCATGAACAAGCCGATTAGGGTTAGTAAGATAGGAAAAGATTGAGTCAAAGTCGTCGTAGATCCGTTCTTGGTAGCGAGAAAGCATATTGGCGCGTGACTGCTGAGTGGCAAAAGGCATCAAGAATGAATGACAATAGTAGTCTCGAATGCGGCCAATAAACTCCGACACAGCCATTTGATAGCCTTCCCCATGCTGACTACGCACTTTTTCTTTTTGGTCCGGCGGCAAACCGTTGAACTGAACATTACGATGTCGACAGTAGTTCTCAAAGGTACGAATTCGCTCTAATCGAGCGGATAAATCAAATAGAGCCTGTGCAATGCTGTTAAACACTCCCCAAGCTGGTTCATTTCTGTTGTAGTGCGTATTAGTGAAATAGGAAATAGCTTTATGATGATTTTCATGAAAGGCGTTTTTCTGTAAAAGTGCATTGTACTCAGAGACTGACAGGCCAAAGTTACTATGAGCCGATACAAAACTACGCATGGCTTTGTTAGATGATGGGTTAAACAATAAATGTAGGTACAGCACAATATCTATGATGCGTTCATCTTCGTACAATGACTTGTCTTCAGCCCCTCCCACCCTGCGAACAGGCATGCGTCTGGCCAATAGCTCATTTTCTAGTGCATCCCCCAACTTCCGAAAGCGATAGAGAACCCCCATTTTATGGTAAGGAATACCGCGATCTTTAAGCCATTGCATTTTTGTCGCTATCCATTCAGCCTCACACGCAGGGTAATCCAGTTCCTGAAACACGACTGGCTCATGAGGTACTGCGGGGTTACGCGCAATCATCGGCTCAGAAGTCAATTTAAGAGCCATTTTGCTAGCTAGGGTATTGCCGACAACAACGATCTGCTCTGCACTTCGAAAATTGTCTGGAAGGTTGATAAGCTTTGAGTTTGGAAATTGATTCATAAGCTCACCGAATAGTTTTGGATCACTGCCACGAAAACCGTATATCGCTTGTTGAATATCACCAAAGATTGCCAAACCATCACCTTTTCCAGCTAGAGCTAAAACGAAACGGTACTGGCACGGATTACTATCTTGAAACTCATCAATCAGAAGCTCCTTGAACTGAGACTTAAGCTTTTTTCTAACCTCTGGTACTTGTTCTAATAGATGCGTCGCCATCACAAGAATTTCGTCAAGATCAATCAAGCTATTAACAGGTGAGCGATTTATCTCAACATAGCGATGCCATATCTTAAGACAATAAAAGTTACGACGCTGAGTCTCGTTGAGTGAACGAGGGACCTCCTTGAAATCAATTAACTCTGCAAATGTACGAGCCACCTCATGAAAGCCTGCTTTGTTTTGGGAAAAATAACTCTCAGGTGAGTGACCAAACGCTCGAATCAACGACATCCACTCTTTCAGCTCGATAGACTTATCCAAACTCTTAAAATCACGAGTCTGCGAGTTAGATAGTGCTAGATCTGTAGCTTGATTAAGGTGAAAAAATACATCTCGACCAGACGCAATTTTCCAACGACGGAAGCCTTTGTTTTTAAAAAACGGCAAGTGGAAATGTGGCTTGAGAATGTAATTGATCGCGAACTGGTGAAATGTGGTAGATATAACTCTAGTCGCTAAATCGTTGCCTACCATTTGCTTAATGCGTTGCTTCATTTCATTGGCAGCATCCCGAGTAAAAGTAATCGAAACTATCGGCGTCTTTATTGTAGTGTCATTGATGTACTTTTGAAGGCGATGATAAACCATGCGAGTTAATACAGCAGTCTTTCCAGCTCCAGCTCCAGCTGTAACAGCTAGAGGATGCCCCTCAGCTAAAATCGCCTGAATTTGTCTATCGGTCATTCCGTCCAAATACTTCATTTGCTTACCTTGCTATTTTGGAGTTTCTTCAAGTTCTTGATTAGTTCTGTGACCTTTTGACGTGACCTAAGAATTTCTTTGGGTATCGGGTAATTAAGGGCCTTGGCAAGTTTCTTTACTTGAAGTAGTTGATTCGGCGAGGGAGTCCTCTTAGACAAAGCCAACTCAATAAACTCACTACACTTTTTTGCACTTTTTTTTGCTTGGATAGGCACTTTTATCTTCACCAAGTTAGAGAGTTCGTTAGCGGTTAACAGTTGCTGCGCTGAAGGGGGGGCGTCGGTATCGTTTTGCTTCTTGCGAATCGCGACCTGTCGACTATCTCGTAGTATTTCACTATCCACGCTCAGGCCTCGACTACCAAGGGCAAATTTTTCTCTCTTATGGAATGGCAAAGGGTTGGCCAGCAAAAAATTGTGACATTGCTGAGTAGTGGTAAAGTTTTCGAGATCTATCTGAATATTCAGTTGCTGGGCTCTTACTGCCACTTGACTCTTGTGGGTATGACTGGCGGGTGCTGATGAAACTGAAGGATTCATTTGCCCCGTATTGAACAAACGACAAAGGTACTGAACCTTATCGAATACTCCAGAAATAAACTCACGTCGCAACGTGGCAGCCAAATCCATATCTTGGCAATTTTCTATCTCTGTAAGCTGAGTCTCCCATTGAGCAGTTAACTCCGGTGTCTTAAACTCCATAGGCATTATCATGAGCAAAGCAATACCACGTTGGGTGATCACAACATACCTAACCCCACCCTCTTGATAAATTTCTACGTACTTTCGCTTCAGTAAAGTCTCGATGGCTGTATCTCGTGTAGCCGCCGTTCCTAAACCAACCTTTTGCATAGCAAGCGGTAAAGCACTCATTGCGTAATATTGAGGTACATCTCGGCGTATCTGCTCTACCTTGAGGTCACTGATTTCAAAAGTGTCACCAACTTTAAGACTCGTTAATTTCTTATCCCCCTCACCGACCGTTCTTGAACATGTATAGATGCTGCGTTCTTCACCAAGCAGAGCCACAGGCTCTTCTTTAAAAGCGATAGCCAGTGAAACTTCTTGCCCGTAAGTTTCTCCTTTAACGGAGTCAACAAAACGCGAACAAATTTCGTTGTATACAGCTTGTTCGTTCTCGTTGAGCTGACCGCTTAAAGGGGCTGCGTCTGTTGGCACTATTGCGCTATGAGCAAGAACATTATGGTTTTCCACGCAACTAGGCGGTGGCGCATGTTCTAGTGAGCGAGCTAATGCCCCTAGAGATTCATCATCACCTTTTACTGAAAAACCATCATTTCGGCTCAATGACTCCAGTAGTGAAGCTAATCGCCCATTGCTGTAATGGTCACTCGATAATGAATCATTGTCAGAGCGGGGATAACTGATAAGCCCCTTCATGTATAGACCTTGCATAGCATCCATCGTTTCTTTTGGGGTAAGGTTTTCCATGGCACCTTGAATGCTAGCTGTATTATGGGGAGCTGGTGGACTAAACACGACGGGCTCAACACTAATCTCCAAGACTTCAACTTCGCGACTCATTTGCTGACGAACTGCAACGTATTGTTCAGATAAACGAGGATGTTCTAGCAAAGAGGGATCGGTGCCCGACTTTTCTGGACTGTAAACGAAATCGCATCGATAACGCGATATTTTTGAAGTTAGTTGAGGCACGTTGATAGAACGAATATGGTATTGCTCTACCTCCTGACATCTCAAACCAATCAATCGCAAGAGAGGAATTTGCACTCGTCCCAAAGATAAAGTGCTCGATTTCGCTTCTTTATAACCTGATAGCGCTGGGTGAAGCTTACCGCTACGAGCATGAAATGTTGCCACTTGAGTTGCAAGTGCGTACGCAAAGTCACCGCAATTACGCGCTGAAGATGCATAGGACCTGCTTTTCGTGACAGTTCCATCAAGAAGATTCGCATATGACTCACACACTAAACGTCGAGTCAGTCCTTTAGAGAGATCCATTCGATAGATATGAGCTTGCGTGTTCGCAGCGTTAAAGATGTCATAAAAAATACGCTCTCCTTCCCTATCAAAGTCACAAGCGTTGATAATCATATCGCTCTCTTGCATCTTCTCTATTATGGACTGCAACAACGCCGTGCTGGGTACGTTTGCCCCACGAATAAAAACGTTGAATTCATTCGGCACCATCTGCAACTGTCTAGGAAGATTGTTGAAATTATCAGGCGTCTGCCAGTCATAAACATCAGGCTGGCCATGAATCGTAGTAAAGAGATGACCTGAAGCAAAACAAACGATATCACCTCTATCATTTTCAAAATGGTCTGCAATAAAATGACGGAAACCAAGTGCTTTCGCTATTATCGCTGCAATCCGGTATTTCTCAGTCACAATAAGCATATTTACACCGTAGACGTTCGTCGACTTTACCCGTTTTTTCAAACGATTTTTGGTCTTCAATGATGGCATTGTAGATGCGGGAGATTCGACTCTTGTACCTAATATGGGGAGCTTTGTTATCTACAGACGAATACCAGTGATAATTTGCCATTGCGGTAAAAGCGTCTTTGGTTGGTTTCGCTCGATGACGATAAATAATACCGCCGACGAGAATATTGCTACATGTGTTCTTGAGTATTTTGCGCCAATAGGACGGTGAAATTGAGTACCCTATTCTTGGTAATTCAGTTGCCCATCTTTCATAGTTGATCTGCATAACCCCCATATCATGCGTACCATCAGCGTTTTTAGAATACTTACCAGTTTGACCACCCTCGGCTATGGAAATCGAATAGAGATAGTTAGCATGGATATTGAGCGTCTTGGATACCTTCAGAATGCAATTAGCAATAGGCTCCTTAGACGACTCTCGCGCTGCAATTTGCTCATAGTAGCTAACTTGGTTTTTAGTCATTGTGTGATCGATTGGAACATCTACAATCATCCTATGGTTCCCCCCAAGAAGTTATCAATCAACTCACCATGCTTGGCTTCCGCTTCCGCTCGATGGCGTTCATCTGCAGAATTCAAATCGTGCGTCACGTTTGTTGTTAGATTCTGGTGCTCTGATTCTGGTAATTGTGGTGGTGTCGGTTTGGTTGGATACACTTCAACATCCAATAGCTCGCGACTCACTTCTTCAATGGATAACGAACTAACCGCCGCAATGTCTCTTGCAACAGCTTGTGAGTGTTCATTGTCGAACGGAGTTGCGTCATTGCTTTCAAATGAAGATGAACCCGATTTATTCTCAATTACTTCATTAGGGGATTCAGACGCACCTATTACTTCTCCGTATGATGGTGTTAAAGCTTGAGCCTGTGACAAAGCACCTCGGTCAAACCAACCTACACCAACCGGAGCCGTAACTGGTTCCGCCTCATTTGTAATTGGGTCTTCACTGTCATCAACGTCATCGGCAGCCTTTTCAGTTGATACCACATGCTGATCTGAAGCTACGCTCACATATTCTTCATAGACTTGGGAAGAGTGGTCATCATCATCACTTGAGTAATCTGGTATAGCGTAAGAACCAACTCCAAGTTCGTCACTGAAATACTCCGAGTGAGACGCAAATGCTGATTCAGCGTCCACCAGCACGGTAGACTCGTCACTACTCTCAATAATTTCATCAATTGAACGATTGGACGTTCTATCCTCACGTTCTTGGTCAGCATCCCGAAGTAATTTTTCCTGTTCCTCATTAACTTTCTGAATGTCATGCTGAACCAAGTCGTGCAACATTGCGAAGACAATCGCATCGAATGAGCTATAGAGGTCGACTTTGTTGCGTCTATCAATGGCGCTACAAACCGACTCAAGCTTAGTGACAAAGTCTGCAGTAATAATGTTGGGGTTTGCTTTAGGATCTACACCGTTCAAAGTATTGTCTTTGAACGCAGATTCAAGCCCTAGGATAGCTCGGGTCCTTTCGATATGATCTTCAGTTGGGTATTCCAGTTCAGCAAAGTGATTCAGGTAAAATTGGTCTAATGATCCATCCCTATCTTCATCAGGAAAAAACGTGGCACTTCTAAATGGAATAGCATTACCACGGTACATGTACACACCTTCCATTGGGTCTGCACTAGCTATATCTCGCTCAGATAGGATATTTTCTTCTGAGTCTTGAAGACGGTCTCCATTAATCCAACCTCCCCAAACACTTTGAGTTTTTTCTGCAAGACGTTTAATGCGAAATGTACCTAACGTTTTCTGCAATAGATCAAACGTCTCGTAAAAGTCCTGTGAGCTAAAAATTAGCTTATTGTTCAAGTTGGCAACGGACTGTCGGGCTTCGGACATCCCTGCATCTTCCATCCCCTTCATACTTTGACCAAGTAGATACATTGATACTTTACGGTCACGCATCAATGAAAGGAATTGAGATAGACCGCGCTGGTAGTAGTTCAGCACCTCATCTAAGAAAACACGAACCGGAACAATACGATTAATAGCTAGGCCATCAATAACACTTTGCTTTGAGCCCTGTATCTTGTAGCCAAACATACTAGCAAATGCAGGACGCATCGAACCAATAAAGAGACGACCAAGTTCGGCCATCGAGTCCGGTTCTTTTTCAATGGTCGGTAGCATCGTCAGTAGGATTTGACCGTGCATTATTACATTGCGAACGTTGATATCTGATCCTACTGAACTAAAAATGTGCCCAAATGTTCCAGCCATTTCGTTCACAGCTTTACTCACCATTGACTTGTTGTAAGTATGTTGCTCATCGGCTTTTTGGTTGATTTCAATTTCTGAATCAGGGGATGCAAAATAAGCATCATTAATCATGTTGAGGGTTTTCAGGTACTCACGAAGAGGCTGAGTGACCGTCTTGGGTATATCCTGTCGTGATGCGAGTTTAATCATCTCTCGAAGGCCAAGGTTTTGTTGTAAAACCGTAATATCAAGAGGTTCGCCCAGATGGTCGCGAGCATAGATAAGCGGAGGAAATGCACCTGCTACCATGTTTGATGCTCGGTCACGGAAGTAATCATTACTGCCCCCGTCACCTGTTTGCCCCATCCCCATGATAATGCCACGCGACTCTTCGGAGTTGGTACTAGAAAAGATATTGAACTTGTTCGAAGGATAGTCCTCATCCAACATGCTCTCAGGGTTATGTTCGGCTCCACCTGTTAAAAAATTCATAATGCGAACATCATGGATACGCCCAGCTCGCACAATATAGAATAAGAAGTCATAAAGGCCATTGACTGACCCTTTTCCATCAGCCAATAGAACGGGGGCTCCGTGTTTAAAGTGGCCTTGGATGCAACTCTGGTACAGCTTTGAATTTAGCGTTACTGTTTTTCCCGAACCTGTTGTGCCTGCGATGAGACCCATACGGGTTTCACGGTCGACGTTTATCCAGATTTGACGACCAAATAAAAGGTCATATCCTATTAGCATGAATGCATCACCAAGCTTTAGGAATAAACCACTTTTGGCCTTCTCTCCATCGTACTTTCTGCCTTTCCGACGCTTTCTCTGATTGTGTTTAACCTTGTCTTTTGCGTAAGGCGCTGAAACTAGATAGTCCATTTGAACTGAAGTCCCATAAAGGAACAGTGGAAGTCCCAATAAAAAGATGAAGAGCGATATTGAAGGGAACATGATTGCAATCACACCGACGGCCACAAATAATGCTGAAATAAGCATTGGCATGTAGTCAAATATCAATGACGTTATGGGGCGGTCATCAACTAAGTCAGTTCGCTGATCTAAAGCGCCCGTTTGCATTGCAAAACGAGTACGCTTAGAGAAATTACTACTCACTAATTACCCCCTCTTCCTTGATTAACCGAAGTAAAGCAAGGAGCATCGGTGGACTCACTCAGAGGGGCGTCCTTATTGATATCTCCAAGAATGGCCAACTCACCCTCTTCCGTGATTGTCATAATCGGATCAGCTTTATCCAAAAGATGCTGATTTGAAAATTCATGGGTAAGACGCTCGAAAATACTGTGGAAGTCAGGCTCGTGCTTTTTAAGACGTCGGTATTCTTTTTCGAGTGAATCAACTGCAGTAATAACCTGTGGGCTACTTACAGCAGTACCGAGTTCGACCTCATGGTGATAGTGAGCCATGATCCCTGTGCCTTCCCAAAATGGTTTTTCTTCAGAGGCACTGTAGAGGGCAAAGTACAAAACGCGATCTTTACGTTGAAGCAAATAAAACTCCGTAGACGCTATTACTTCATTTTTTCTGACTAAATTAAGTAATGACACTAGATAGGTGCGAGTGAAAGCATGTTGTTTAGTCAATGCAAGCACAAGGGTATCTAAAGGGATTGAAGGATGTCGGTAACGGCTACACAGTGAAAAGTAGACTTCCCTTTCGATATGATTAAACAGTAACGCAACATTAGCGGCAGAGCCTTTGTATTCGCGGCCATTGTTGAGCAGTTTGTTTGTTGAAAAGCCGCTAATAATGCGACCGTTTTCGTTTTTTTGTAACGGGATCAATTCGCCCTTATCATCAAACAATCGCGGCACATTGGCCTCATCTAAGTAAAAAGGGTTATTCGCTGGTGGATTAGTTAGCTGTCGCTCGAATGCACGTTTTGCTCGCTCACGAGAGAATGAAAATACTCCATTTTTTCGGTCTAGCTTGGCGATTGGACGATAGATAGAGTCCTTCCCTTTCGCAATGAGAGCCTTGTGCTTGGCCATCTCTGACGGAGAGGCTAATGGCGGCGGGCAAGCAACCATAAACTGACTCGGCTGTAGGGCTTGGGCATGGCGGTTATGAAAATCACAACGGTTGGAAAAATCGTAGACAAGGTTGTGTTTCAAAGGATTGTCGTAGACTAGCGTTTCAAGTGCTGAAGACTCCTTAGAGTAGAGTTCCATCATTGTCTGAACGTTTAGTGGCTTTGTCACAAACAGGAAGTTATAGAAGAGCTTAGCACCAATGACAAAGAAAAAAGATGCGTACACAAAACGCAGATACTCATTAAGGTACGCTTCGAACTCAAAGAACCAATTCCAATCCATATCAATCGGCGCAGTGGTACGGAGAGTGTTGATTCCATTAAGAAAGTAGTCTGAATCGAAAGGAGTGCTAAGAATATGCCAGAAATAAAGTTCACTCATGCGGCACCACTTCCAGACATAGAAGAAGTAAACCTCGTACTGGAAGAGCAACATATACCCTACTACTAGTCCAACAAGAACCATCCATCCATAATCAGCAAGGGTGTCAATCAGATCTCTTTCGCGGTGGTGCTGGCTCATGAAATTGCTCCCTCACTGCGAAAACGTTTTTTAATAAAACCGCCAACAACTGAATGCACTGATAGCGCTGTAGCAATAATGGTATCTAAGTAATTACCACTAGTTACACGGCTACCTCGGCTAACGTTCCAAGTAATTCGAACTAGTGTTGAGATGAAAAGTAGATAGATACAGCCAGCGGTAATCGCACCAGCTTCCAACATCTCAGTCGGAAGAGGGGTCAAGTCATGACTAGTGCCTGTCACAGAAAGAGCGCTAGTTAGAACCTCATCGTCGTAGATCGAGACAAAGCAAATCAGAGCCGCAATCAACAACAAGTAGAAATAGAGCCCAGCAGCGCCAATTGCTTTAAAATAGACAGGTAGAATTGTATGCCCTCGCCTTTCACTCCAGTCATTACCAAGCCTTCCCCCCAAGAAGATCAGAAACAATGCCACCATGATTCCTGCGAGTTGATTAACCAACGGCAATACGAATGTCAAAACGAGGAAAGATATAACCAATAGTCGTTGCGTCGTAGTCAACGTGGTATCTAAATTAGACATACAAAATGCACCTATTCACACAATTCCGTTTTAATGTAATATATAATAATAGAACAAGTACAAATAGTCACTACGTATGGTTGAATTGTGGATAAGCAAAGAATCGAAAAGAGTTTCTCAGAATGGTTGGATTCCCTCCCGCATCAAATCACTAAGATTGTGCGAGTCGGAGCCTTTAAATTTAAGGTTCCTGTGTGGTGGGGCGACACAAGAAAGCTAATTTCTGTCACCCGCCTAATGAAGCTTATCGTGATCGTCTGCGTATGTGGTTCACTCTATGCCGCATCGCTAACGCTAGCGCTCAACAACAAAAACAAGCAATGGGAGCTGAATACGTACAATGAGCAAGGAGAGGTCGAATGGGTAAGCGACCTAATCAAACTGAAGTAATTAATAGTGCCATAGCAGAACACATTCGAGGCATTATTCGACGTTCAGGTACAGGCATGCTCATGTTTGCAATACTGGCGACTACGTTAATGTCAATCATGTACTACATCACGAGGCTGCAATGGGAAGAAGCTAGCGGACAGTTTCTTGTTCCGACAACAAATGGGCGTATTGTGAGCCAGCCAATTATTGACCCAGAACATCGGTTCGACGACTACGTGGCCATGATTCAAAACCACGTAGCCCTCAAGCTTACTGAGCAGATGAACTTCACTACCACGTCTTTCAAAAACACTTTGAAAATACTTAACGAATCAGAAGGTACGTACAAAGCTGACGTGCTGGCAAATATGAAGAACTACAAGATCCTAGAGGCGATTGATGACCCAGAAAAAATTCGTGGAGTTAAGTTATCGATCATTGATACTCCCCTGCTAGTTGATGGCGAGAGTGATGGTATCCCCCTTTCACAACTATATGAACAAGCGAGCATCCGTCCTCTAAATGAAATAACACTAGATAAGGTTCAAATTGAGGTGTTTGCTCGGCTAGTGCTACAAGACAAGAATAGGGAGATAAGAAGCTACAAAATACGCTTTTTTATCACCGTGATCGGAACTAACCAAACTTCATGGAAAATGACTTCCATGACAGGGTGGCAATCATGATTGTAAAACATATCCAGACATTACTCGTCGGGGGGCTCTTAGTAGTGTCATTTGTGCTCTTGGTTATGATTGCAGACAGCGTCAACCAATCCCCTGTAAGAAAAGCCTACATAAAAGACGGCAACACTGTACAGGAACTTACAGTTCGGCCCGTTGGCTCTCTATCTGACGCTAAGTTGATTAACTTTGTAGAACGAGTAATCGTTACTTGCTTTTCCTTAACCCCAATAAACTACCAAGCTAAAAGTAACTACTGTGCTGAACAATATTTTGCTTATAACGCAGGGCGCGTATATCAGAGACTGTATGCACAACGAGTAGGTAAGGACATCGAAAAGGAAGAGGCAACTAACTATGCAGCTGCTTCATGGAAACCAGTCATCGCAGTGCCATGGGAAAAAACTAACTATCAGTACTACGTTGTTGTTTTTCCAACGGTAGTAACAAAAGTATTGCGTACATCAAGGCACCCACAAACCAGAGTGGTAAGGCTATTCGTTAGACCTTCAATAAAGAGCAATAATCCCTACCAGTTTGAGATTATAGGAATCAGAATCTAAATGACTACTCAACGAGATGAAGCGCACGAGGCTACATTAGAGCTGCTCGATTTTTTAAGACGTGAGTTATTACTTTGGTTTGGCATTATGGTACTTTCGTTTATCCTGCTCGCTAGCTCAATTTACCTTTACGATAATGTAAACTCCGTCGATCTAAGTCGTGATTATGTAGCTGTAGATCGAGCGGGACAATACCTCACCCCAAGTCCTCTTAATAAACCTAGCCAACTTAACATTGATGAAATAGAAGAGTGGATATCAGAATCACTAGAATACTGTTTGACATTCGACTGGCAGAGCTATGGATACATTTCTTCTCAATGCAATAGCAATATATTCTCTCTAAATGTGGTGCCAGATGAATTTATTAGTAGAGGGGCGCATTTTCAGAAACAACTCAAAGAATCAAATATCGTAAGTACTCTTCTAGATAACCGTACTTCTATGTCAATTGACATTGACTCTGCCAACTTCATTAAAGAAGGAGTCAGAACCTATCAACGAGGGGTTTTTCAGCAAAACCAAGGCTGGGTCAATGTTGAAGACACTCGATACATATATGAGTTTGAGTACGTATTCAGAATTAAGATGGTTGGCCAGAACTTAGACGCACCAATAAGATACCAAGTGCTTGTTGAAAGGACATCTGAGTTATTGAGGTGGCACGGTCTAGCTATGCGTAGTGTTTTGTCGCTTGAGTAATGGTGAAACTGATAAGCAAAAAAAAGTCGCAGTAATTTTCATTTAATTTATAATAACGAAATGAGTATAGAGGGTATGTTTAATATGTCTGACGATCGATTGAAAGTAGCAAGCTTAATGCTTGTCTTTTGCTTTAGCACCTTCCCAGCGGTAGGTGCCATCGAGGTCGTTGGTCAATATGATGTTATGTCCATTGAACAGTTAGACGCTGTTGTAAATACACCCTCACCTAATACCACATCTAGTACCTATAAAAACGAGTACGCCTATGTCGGGCAAGACTATGACTCGAATAATGGCACATACTACAATCCATCTGACATACGAAAAGCTCTTTTTGAAAAATACCAAACGCTAGACAACATGTTGTTAGTGGTCAACAAAATGCCCTTAAGCCACCAGAACGTTGTTCGTGAATTGGTTATGGAGAATATGCTAGAGCAGCAGGAGCGCCTTGCAAAACTAAAGCAAGAGAACAACTTAGCATTAGCTCTTCAAGCGAGAGCTAATGTAACTGCAGAACAAAAATTACTTAACGATCCAAGCAAGATTATTGAAGATAGAAAGTTCAGTACAGAAGTAAATGCTGCACAAAACCGTCCCGTGTATGAGTCAGAAGTTAATGTAAGATCGATTCCATACGACCCAAATGGCACGAAGCAAATCACCATCAATAACCGAGTAAACAGCCCTACAGTAATCAGTTTTTTTGATGTGACTGGGCAACCATACCCGATAAAAAGCCATATTCCAGATAGCAGCACGTACAAAACTGAATCATTCGAAGTAATGAAAACAAATGAAAACCAGCTTCTTGTCATTCCAAAAGTAGACAATAAGGATGTATCTGGGTTTGTTTTTCTAAAAGATGCAGCACAACCAGTGTCATTTCGAGTTACTTCCTATCCAGAGAAAACCATCGATGCGAAGGTCAGCGTGATGCTGCCAACAATATCTCCTGAGAATTCACTAAAACCAGAAGCTCTAAAAGTATCTTTCCAAAAACTCAACCGCGACGATGACCCTAATCTATCTGCTGTTCTTAGCGGTCGCCCACCAGCGAACGCAAAACCTCTTAACGTGAGTGGACTACCACCTAGATCCCTTGCATACAAGATTAACGACTATTACTACTTCAGAACCGAGGCCATTTTGAAATACGAGATTGATGCTGCTAGTCGTATTGGCAATTTACACGTTTTTAGAGCAGCACCTAGAGCTACGTACTTTTTCTATGTTGACAATATCGAGAAAGAGGTAAGCGTTCATGAGTAGTGACAACGTGCAGAAACATAACCCTATAGACAACTCGCGAGCCAAGAGTGAAAAGCGTAAAAAAATCATCATTTTCCTTACGGTAATTGTCATTGTTCTGGCCGCAAGTGCTTTCTTCTACGCAAGAACTGCTGCGAAAGGTTCTGAGCAAATTTCCTCTACGCCAAACGTGAAATCAAAAGTGTCACACACACCAGCATCATCTTCAGCGGCCAGCCAAACCGACGTGACATTAGAAGACAGCTCGCCAGCGAAGCTTGCGATAACCAGCCACGAAGAGAACCAAAAAAATAGTGCATTAAAGGCAGGGCGAACCCACATTGACAGCACTAGCTCACTGAAGGACAAAGCCCAAAAATCCAACGCAGAAAAGAAACCGCCGCAAGCAAAAAAGGTTGTAGAAAAACAAAAAGAAGAAGAGAAAGCAACGACTAAAAAGAAAGAAGACCAAGCGAAAGCCAAACAAAGTACGCCAGAAGAAATTAGACGACAGAATGTGGCCAAGCTACTCTCACTGCCAAGCCATTTTCCTGTCGCTGCAACGAATAAAAAAATTGCCGAATACGAGCTAAAACTTGAAAAAAATTATAGTGAACTGGCACCAATCAAGAATGAGTACACCGTCAGTGGTGACATTTCAAATTGGATACAGCGCGATACTATTGAGTCGACCAATACCACTTCGAAAGCTAGCTTAGAGCGCACCGACTCAACAGTAGAGGGGGATACACAGCCCCTCAATAAGAAGCCGAAGCAAATTAAAGTCGCGGGTTCTGGTGATATGGTCATGTGCGAGCTGCGTTGGGAGGTGAACTCAGATTATAACCTTCCAGTATTCTGCGATGTAGTTGAACCACCACTGCGACCAGCAATTATTGTAGGTGCATTCGAAATGACCGCAAGACAAGATGGCGTGTTATTACGTGGTAATCGCATTGAATTTGATGACGAATCAGTACCGATTAATGCGTACGGCGTAGATATTAAAACTGACACCTCTCCACTCTTTGATAATAACTACGATAGCCACTTTTTAGAGAGAACCCTAGCAAGAACAAGTGCTGCATTCATGGTGCCATTTGTTGACTTCGTCGTGGATACCACAACCACGATTGCTGATGGCAGCGTGGTGATAAGTACCCCTGCGATAACTAAGACCAAAGACAAGATTATCGGCGGCGTTGCAAACGTTGCAAAAGAATTTCTTCCAGACCTAAGAAGGAATGCCAATTTGCCACCAACGATCACAATCCCCAACAGGTACGTTGTGGGAATGGTCATGGTGAGCCCTGTTTATTCATCAAGTAAAGACCTTGCAGAACGATCCAAGTCTGAACCAGCAAGGACAACATTAACCTACGCAAAATAGAGGGATAGTTATGTCAGACGCTCAAGATGCTCCAACTGGAGTAAACATAAATCACGGTGGCAAGAAAAAGTTTAGCATGTCACTCGGAACTACTTTATCCGCAGCTTCGTTGGCTATTAGTGTGGCGCTAGGTGGCTACTTAGCCTACGACAAATTTGTGATACAGCCACAAAACATAAGCACTATTTCAACCTACATCCAAAATGTTAGTACATCACTCACTAAAAAATTCGGTAGTCAAAAAGAGATTTCGGATAGTGAAGTAAATGCAATCCAAACGAAAATTGTTACTAGCATTGAAGACAACATCGACCAAGCGATCACTCGCAAACTTGATGAAGCAAAGAGCCAAACTATTAACGATATACAGGTGTGGTTTCAGCAGAATCCTCCACAAATAGAAATGCCAGAACAACCTGCGCTGGACCCGAATATGGTCGTAAATACTGTACTTAATCGTTTACGTCAGAGTGGTGAACTTAACAACGATGCTCACCTTGTGGACGACTATGCTCGTAAACGTCTTGAGGATATACAGGGGCAACTAAATAACCTAAGCAAGCAAGTGAGTAATGTCCAAGTCGCGGGGGTAGCAAGTGGGATTGTTAAAGAGCCAACACGCTTAAAAGAGTTCAACATTATTGCACCGCCGCTAAAAGACAATACTGTATTCGTCATCGATGCGCCCAAAAAAAATGGTAAGTCAAATACGATAACCCTAACCATGGGCGAAACCTTCTACAGTAAACACGGAGCACACAAGGTGATCGGCATTGAAGACGGCCCTAATGGTGCATCACGACTTCGTGTGACTGGACACTTCTATATTGACGGGAAAAGAGAAGAGTTTACCCCTGCCGAACTCGCTGCACTAAAAAAATCCGAGAAACCGAAGAAATCATCTACCACTCCCCCATCGACGCGCATTAAATCTAAGGCCGAGCCTGTAAGTCAAGTCGCTAGCAACATGGTGGAGCTTAAAAACTGGACAGTCATTACCACTAAGCCAAAAGAGAAAGAAGTGCTGGTGTACAACCCTAACACTAACTCCCCCCTGAGCTTGAAGCAAAACACGTATGTAGCAGGCATAGGGACTGTTCGTAACATAAACCTTCAAACTGGCGAAACGCAGTTTGAAAGATATTACATCCGTGGAAATCAATAGTTTTACTAAAAAAGTAGGAAACCAGAATGACTAACAACATCAATAAAATCTATCGAATGACACTACGAGCAACAAGCGCTTTATTTGCTCTAGTCTCTGCAGTCGCCTTTGCTACCACTGAAGATGGGATTCCAGATCTTGTATCTGTAATTGGAAACGTTGACAAAGTAACGGTAGCAGGTTCACAAAGTCTCTATAACATTTCATTTTTAATCGCCATTGTCTTCGGACTACTGTCAGTCATTATCTTCGCTGCTTCTCTGCGCAACAATGGCGGCGACCAGACAAAAACTAAAGGGGTTGCGGCTGGTCTATTTATCGTCAGTGTGGTTGCTGGTGGAATTGGCACTTGGCAGAACATTGCGAACAAACAGCTTACCGGAAAAACAACGGAAGCTAGCGCATGGATGACTGAAATCCAGTCAGAAATATCTACACAATAATACCAATATAGCCATAGGTTCTTTGAGCCTATGGCTTACTTAGAGTAGTAATTATGCGAGTTGTAGCTAAGTCGATAACAGGGCTCATTGTTCTTGTTAGTAATTCCGTAAATGCACAAGCTGAAGGGGGAGATAGAATTGGTTTTGGCATCTATCGGTTGGCAGTAACCGTTGACGCTGGTACATCAGCTCTTTTCAATTTTATGTTTCTGGTTAGCATATTTTTAATGATAGCAAGTTTAGTGGTACTAGCGACAGGCCACAAAAACAACCTACCTAAGTCTTTGGCTGCAGTAATGGCTGTGATTTCCCTTTTTCTGGCATCACCTACTCTTTACCAGTCAATTGCTGCAAAAACAGTGCTTAATAACTCCAACATTGATGCTATTGAATTCTTAGAGAACGGCTCAAAAACGCCGATGAACGAGGAAGTATTCTGATGATTGGTTTTTCCAATATTGGCAAGCTAGGTAGAAGTCAACACAACACTGATTTATTTGTTGGCGTGGTGAGAAACATACATGCTGTGGCTCGCTCAGATAATCCAAACGCAGAAAAAGATGATGAGAACTATCAAGTCGCTCGAAGCCAATTCATCACCGACACGATTGCGACCTACGAAGGAACACAGGTGCCTACGTGCAAGGAATGTACTATTGAAATGTCTGAAGGCTTCCATGTGCATCATGCTGATGGAGATCATACGAACAATAAGCCATCGAACTTTGAAATAAACTGCCCCTTCTGTCACCTTACGAAGCATTTAGGTTGGGTGGGCGCAAATGGGCTAGGAATTATGATCTACGCTCCCAACATACCACAAGCTACGTTAAATCAAATCCAAATAGCTTGCTATGCCCACGAGTACATCCTAAATGAAACTTCCAGAAATACTAAATACTACTCGCATCTAAAACAGCAGGCACATTACCTATCTGTCTACCTCCAGTCACTTGAAAGCACTAAAGCAGTCATTCAGCGTGACTTTAAAACAACTGACCCACTTCATTTTGCCAATGCCTTTGTACAAATGAGTGAGGACGAATACGCAAGTAGAGCAACAGGTACGTTTTCTGGCATTCGCCTATTGTTCGATCACACACAATTTCAAACTGAAATCGAAAAGTATGCCAAGTACAGCCTAAGCATGGACGATCCGACTAGTCAGAATCATCCGGCTCAATGGTTAGCGCAAGCCAAACAGATTATATAGGAACAAGTATGGATAATTTTGCAATTCTGTGGATTGATGATATCGGAGATGGTTACAACGATATTGCGCATGTATGCACAAGCAACGCCCCTAATAACGTCGAACGTGTCAGCTTACGTCAGCTAGACCCAAGGTATTTTTACTTAACAAATAAGCGAAGTAACTTTTTTACGAAACACCCCTCGATTGGGCAATTCAACAAAGTAGTTCATTCTTCTTACTTTGGTGTATCTGTATCATCGGTGGCAATTGAACTTAACCTTGGCGATGACCTTGGTAAGAAAATGCCAGTCCTACTAAAAGTATTCCAATCAATAGCTGTAAAACTGGCCAACTTCAATGTTGATTATGAGAAGCAAACTTTTACGGTGCTGTCAGCAATTAGGGATACTATCTGCCCAAATTTAGGACAACTAATTTACAGGCTCGATGGGGTCAATAGTCAATCTCTCGATTTCGCTATCGAAAACAGTCTGCAGAAATTACAGGGGAATAAGCATAAAAAGCAAAAAGACGAACGGATTGTTAGCGCAAAGCCGCCGAAGACTCCCTACTTCCTACACCTAACCAACCAGAACTACCCACTCTCGACAGATTATAGAACCGAGAATGGTTTTTCTGGAAAACGCTGCGGTACTGACCAAAATGGAGAACCTGTTAACGAAGAAGTCGTTAGGCAACTCATAGAATTAGCTAACAACTCTGCAGGCATGGTTGAGTTTGAAGTTATTAGCACCGACAAAACCCATCAAAATGCCATGCCGCTGGGTTGCGAGTTGAATGCTGAAGTGTATCGAGTATGGGCTACGTTGCCAGAGTTGATTGATATGCTGAACTACTGTGAACTAAAACTAGGGCAAGCTTACCTAACGAAAGCTGGTAAATTGCCTTATTTCCCTGAACAACCACCAGTCGAAACCCCTTTCATGAGTTACACCAATGGCCTCGTAAACGAGATTATCTGGATGGCCATGAGCTATCACAGCAATAAAGACAAGTCGAAGTCGCCAATGGCTGCTTATCTTAGAGCGTACGACCGCATATTGTCTCGTCAAAAGGCTATATCCCTTGTCAAGAAAGGGTACAAATTGGCTGGGTTTGTTAGTGGAACCATCCGTTTTGCAATAAAAATGGACCCCCATCGAATCGAACAGTTTTCACAGGAACTGGTGTCTATCGGTTTGGTCCCACAATTCGAGCTTATTTAGGGAGTAAGGAAATATGTATTCAGCAATTCAAGACTCAGAACTGTATCAAGAGCGCATTAAAAAAGACATCATTCTATCGCTCGTTACACAATACCCTGCAGGGCAAGTAGTACAAGCCGAAGATATACTTGAGCTTGATAAACTTGGTTCACGACCGCAGCGAGAAACGCTTGAAAAGATTATGGTGCCGGTTATCGAAGGGTTGAAAGAAAAGCACATCAATTACACCGCGAACAAAATGAAAAAAGTAGAATCACCCGCGCAGAATGAACTCGCGGCAGCTCCTGCTCATAAAATTAATGTTCTGTTTTAAGGAGGGGTGAATGCTAGGCTTAAATCTTCCGACCGTTACCAATATCCTTAATATGTTGGGCGATGCAATACAGGAAAATGCATTTTCGCACTGCAATATTTTGTGTCCTTCCATGCTCGACGACAGCGTTACCGTATGTCTTGATGGAAGTGTTTTTACTGCATTTGAAGTGATGGGGACACAGAGATATTTGACTGATGAGACTGAAATAGACCATATTGATGCTGTTCAACGTGCAACAACAAGCACTCTAAAGATAGGCAATCATAAAATCGGGTTTATGTTTGTCAGAGATCCTCATAGGACTGGATCGCAACTCAAAGATATATTTAAGCCTACCTTCGAGACCATCGAGCGACTCGGGCTGGACTCTAGCCACTTCTTTGAAAGACAAATGGCGGATTTGGAAGCCAACTGTTCCTTTGAGAGAACAGTTATGGTCGTAACTACAACACGCTCAGGCATGCTTGTAAATGAACGAGGTAAGCCCGTACTTAATGGTAAGGAAATCGTAGTTGATGAAATCCCTCTTCTCTTACAGGATACCGCTCGCGAATCAACAGATATTATTCAAGAGCACCAAGCGTATATTAAGGATATTCAAAGTCGCTTTAATCGATACTTAGGACTAGTAAAACTAACGTCTGAAACGTTCCTGAAGTACTTAAAGGAAGAAGAAGACCTCATATCTCTATCAAAGACCAACTGGCAATCAAAACACTCTACCACGCCGATTGACTTAACTTTAAACTATCGAGAGGATGATTTTGTTAGCCACCCTCCCTACGCATATCAGATCATTAGTGATGACAAGATAGCTCCAACTCGAACATCTAGCCTTATCCAGAGTGGTGATTACTACATAGCAACGTTAGACCGCGAATACTTCAATACACAAGACTATGCGACTTTCCAAGAACTGTTCCGCTCGATTGGTAAACGTATTCCATTTAGAGCCTATTTCGAGCTAGAAACTGGAACTCAGTCAATTCGTAACATGTTGGCCGCACGTAAAACATTCCTATTGCTATTCAGAGTAACTGCATACGGTCGTAGTATTGATAAAGCGATAAACAACCTAATCAGAGAAGCAGACGACAATAATTGCACTCTGCTAAAAGGAACGATGAGTATCGCGACTTGGTCTACCAATGAAGAGCTAACAAAGAAGTACAAAAGAGAGCTTAAGCAGGCGTTAACCTCATGGGGCTCACCAACGTTTAGAAGCCCAAGCAACCTTGCACAAAGCTATTTCTCGACATTACCAGCGTTCGCTAAGAAGCTTAGCTCCCGTCCGTGTATCCAACCTGATACTAAACACCTTTCGACTTTACCTATAACACGCCCTGCAACCCCCATGAGAAACGGAACAATATGCCTATCCTCGCAAGATGGAAAGTTGTTCCCTATTAGTGTGGTCTGCCCTAACCAAGACTACATAGCAAACTTCATACTAGGCCCAATGAAGTCAGGTAAAACAGTATTTAGCTCGATACTAAATAATGCCTTCATTCTCGCAGAGGGAAATCAGGACTTGCCCCTTATGTCGTACTTAGACTTCGGCAGTGGGGTTCATAACTATTTCAGCTCATTGAGATCTTGGTTGCCCGAGTCACAAATGCACAAAATTGCTTGCATCAAACTGAAGGACGCAAAGGGAAACGCTTACAACGTATTTGAACCGCAATTTGGCTTAGACCGCCTAGAGCCTTTTGAAGTAGAGTTCACCATCAAATTTCTAAGCCGTCTTATCAATGGTGATTCTGCTACTCCTGTTAGTGGGCAGTTAGGCAATACACTAGCTCGGCTTATAAAGCTGTTTTTCGTCTACACGAAAAAGAACCCACTCCATTACGAGAATAAACTCGGTTACTACACTGGTTCAGAATTGCAGTACCACAGAGACATAAATCAGATGCTAAGAGATGGAACACTCACCTTCGACGCAACTGAAGTTAGAACATGGTACACCATCAGAGATAAGTTATTTACTCTTGATGAAGAGCGGTACTTCGACCACGCTAGATTTTGCCACCGACAAGGCGCACACGCATTACCGGACTTTCTTGAATACGTCCGTTCGGACACAGAAGCTCGCGCGAGCATGGATGCTCTCACTGTCGAGCCTGCTGGTACAGTTCCTCTGGTAGACTACGTCATAACTGCAATGGAGGGGGTAATTGCTCGCTTCCCTTACATCTTGGGGGAGAAGTCGCAAATAGATGTATCACAAGCCAAAGTCGTTGGTGTTGATGTAAGAAGTCTGTTTCAAAGCGTTGGTGATAAGTCCATGAAACAGATATTTGCCCTTCTTGCTAGACACTTAGCCTCTAGGAATTTCTGGCGCGATCCCAACGACTTTATGACGTATGTACCAGACCTTTATAAAGAACACTACAGATTAATTTTAGAATCAGAGACGAACATCAAGAAACATGAGTTCATCGATGAATATGCGCAATTCAAATCACTTGAAATGGATGAAATTGTCGATGGTATTAACGTGATTGCTCGTAAATATAACTTAGCTCAAACGATCGCAGCACAAAGGATGGCACACGCACCCAAAGGTTTCTTGTCACTGGCCACAAACATTTACGTGCTTGCCGCAACTCAAGAGGACGTAGACAGCCTAAAAAGTACGTACAAGCTATCAGACAGCCTCTCTAACGAAATCTCACGTCGATTAAAGCAGTCAGATGGATTTGGTCGCCTTATCCTCTACATTGGCCAATTTGACACGTATGAGGGCTATGTAGTGCAAATGCTACGTAACCAGATAACGCCATCTTATTTGTGGAATTTTTCTTCAGATGAGAGTGACGAAACAATTAAGCGGTTGGCCAAGATGAAATTTGGTGAGCGTTCAGCATATGAAAGGCTCGGAAACGCATATCCTTCTGGATCATGCATTGCTGAGATTCAGCGCTTAATCAACAGCACAGCGTATAGCGACAAGCCGTTGACGACACACGATGCAATAAATACGATACTGATTAACTTGGAACATGCAGCATAAAAAAAGCGCCCATTGGCGCTTTTTTATTGATGATATTTTACTGAAAAACGTCTTCACCGAATGCTGGTTAGAACAGTTTCAAACTTAGTTTGAGACAAATCTAACGAGCCCGAAGGGATACCCAATAATTGTTCAAGCAATCTGCAAATACGTGAACCATGAGGCGTATTCCTGCCATCAACAAGTTTGATGTAATGCTCCTGAATACGTCCTAACTGTTGGCAAAGGGTATCAACAAAAAGTGGATAGTTATCTATGCAACTAACCAAAACAGACAAGTTTTGTTTTCTAAAATTGGATATCTGTCTCTCACTATAGAAAACTCTCCCATCGTAAAACCATTGCTCATGTTTACCCGTCACTTTGCCTAACGGGTAGATAAGCTGTTCGAAATTCCCCGACTCTAACAGTTTTTCCACTTCACCGATTGGGATACCGCTTTTCTTTGAAAACAGTGCGATCCCACCAGACAAGCGAATGCCAATAGAAACATTATTCCTTAGCTTATTCGCATTGAAGTCGATGAATTGTTGAATCTCAATTAGCTCACTAATCGTACAATGATTGTTCGATAATTTGCCTAATTGAACGGGCAATTCCCTTTTTAATAAGTCACCAAGATCTGCATTTTTTATAAGTTTTTGTGAAATGGTGATATGCAGATCAGACTCAACTGACGAAAATCTAGACATATACCTTAAATCCTTTCTGCTCAATATATAAAGAAAATTAATAATTTATATTCAATGAGCTTCATACATACATTTTTAATAACATCCACACTAATCATAGATTCAGGCCAAGCATATACGCTCTATCCATATCTTTACACCGAGACTTCAAAATTTGTTAACATTGACTCGGTGTGTAATATATAATAATAGAACTGCTACAACCCGACAACCTATTAGGTGCAGAAATGACAGCTACACGAAAGTATGGAATACCAATGATTATGTGCGCGTTGCTGAGTTCGTGCTCTCAGACTAACAAAATCAATACGACTGCACCGCCACCAGACCAGCAACCAAACCTTATAGATCAAGAGTTGCGAGCGAATTCACAGCAACTACTCGATGAGATACGTTCATTAGCAGACTTACGTAGGTCTAAACAAGAAACCATGTTTGATGCGAACAAAAAGACGAGTAAAAAAATTAGCTCAAAATTCTCTGGTTTAGACAAGAATATCGGAAAATTTGATTGCAATTGCGATCTAAAAGTCGCAATGCAAGCGGTAGCTGTCAATCTGAATTGGGATATGAGTCGCGTGTACGAAATTGGTAGGAAACCAGCTACAGGCGTACCTGTCGAAGTCAAGCTTAGACAACAACCATTAGCTTTAGCATTGGAACAGATTGATGTCCAAGTTGGGCATTTCGTAGACATTAGAATCGACCCAAATTTTCAAACCATTCTTTTGAGCTATAAAGTTCTTTCTGATTCTAGAGAGGCGCACAAATGAAAAAACCTCTCATCAAAACAGCTGTTATTGTATTTCTAATGACAACTTCAATTTCAGCCCTTGCCGAAGGTAGTCTGGTTCAACAACCAAAAATGATTCAACCGCTCGATAAGCAGGTACTGCAAGAGTTAGATAGTTCCAATCAGCTATACCTTGATGATGTAAGCAATAAAAAAGCCTATTACTCTAAGCTAAAAAGTACTTCAAGCGAGTACGGTTATCAGCACGGATACGCTTCGGAAATGAAGTACATCAAAGACAAAATGATGAGTGAGAAAAACTTTTGGAACGGGCTTCTAGATTTCTCTCCATGGAGTGGATTACTCAGCTCAGGAGCTGCCAAAGGAATGTATCTCATAGGCGGTATTGTTGATGAGGTCGATAGCTCAGTTCGTCGAGTCGATAAAAAACTCATCGTAAGGGAGGACAAGAAGTACATCATCAGAGAATATCCTTATCTAGCCATATCCCCCCCACATTGGGCTGACTACCTGTTCTCAGATAAACCCAAGAATCTTCAGCTCCCTCCAAGCTCTATCCTTCCTCAAAATGAACAAGAACGTGAAATATGGGTTAAAGGAAGTAACGAGGGTTGGAACAATGGTGTCAAAGTGGCTCGTAGTGAATTCAGAAAGAGATATACCCTACTTTTTGCTGACTTGATCGGTATGGTTCGCTACTGGCGCTTAGTTGAAGGTGGAACGATTACAGAAGTTCAAGTGAAGGCGGTGAATCACCGATTGTCGCGCACTGTCAATGATACTGGTGAAGAGTTGATCTTAAATCCTACGAGTATCGAGATAACCGAGCAAAGTACTTTTTCAATAAAACCTAGTGAGTGGAGTGCTATTAGTTCTCATCGTCAAAACGAAAGCAGTAGCAATGCTGTGCGAAACGCTATCATCGAAGGCGCAGTTAGCTTAGAAGAACTAACCAATAGAGACATAACAATCTACACCCCTGAGCACGAGGCCTTAATGGAAACAGTGAAGAGTGAGCGATTCAATGAACTCTAATATAAATGGTTGGAGCACAAAGCAAGTTCTCGCTTTTACGTCAATCGAAGACTCAACGTTTGATGACATTTTATTGTTTGCGATCAAAAACAACCTTCGCGATGTGTACATTAAGAGCGGCGATTACCTACGTGCTCGCCAATATCAAAACAGACTAGTAATATCAAAAGAACCACTAAGCCATTCCCAAGTTAAAGCGCTACTGCAAACGCCTATCAAAACAATGGAACGAGCAGATAAAGGCTACTCTACAAATCCAGCATACACCCTTACTGATCCTCGTGATGCGAACAATAAACGTAACTTCCGTTTATCTGCAAATAGGTACAGTGAAGGAAATACTGTCGGCTACAACTGCGCCATACGACCATTGCCAGAAGTTCCACCGACAACTGAAGAAGTAGAGCTACCGGAGCACATAGCGAAAAGAGTCGGTGAGTTGCAACAAGGACTAGTCCTACTGATTGGGGCTACGGGAGAAGGCAAAACTTCGACTATCGCAGCAATCATGCGTTACATCCTTGAAAAGATCCCCAATAAGCGCGTCTTAGAATACTCTCGTCCGGTCGAAAACCTCTGGCACAAAGTAAAACTCCACCCCTCTAACCAACATATCCCTCATAACGTAAGTGAGGACGGTGTAAGCGGCGATATGATTAGCTATGCCGAAGCAATCAAAACAGCCATGAGACAAGCTGGAGATTGGATTGCCGTAGGCGAAATGACTGAGGCAGAATCTTTTGAAGCGGCGTTTGAGTTCAGTAATACGGGACACCTAGTGTCATCAAGCGTTCACGGTAACTCAGTGAGTGCGGCTTACTCTAGGGTGTATATGAAATTTGATGTGGCAAAACGTGATTCGCTAATCGATAGCCTGATATCTGAAAGTGAAATCATGATAGCGCAAAAACTATATCCTCGAATTGACCGTGCTGGCGGGGGCTTGGTGGCCTGCCGTGAAATTCTCGATCATACATATGAAGTTAAGATGCGCCTTAAAAATGCCATTGAAAACTCCAAGAACCCAATTTCAGCACTGAGAAATGAAATAAACAAGTGTATGTGGGAACAAGGAACCTCCTTCTACCAAGACGCAGAGCGATTGTTTAAAGAGGGGAAAATATCTATCGAAACACTAAATCTCGTAGAGCGAACTTATGGAAGATACCAACAAAACCACATATGAGGAAAACTACCGTTTCCGATTTGGCATCCTTGATGCGAGCGCTATCGTACCGCTTCCCATTCTTGGCTATTTCCCCTCAATGAGCATGTTATATCTTGCACTTGGCTGGTGGGTAGTGGCCGGAATATTGGCATACTATGATCGTTCTATGATGGACATTATTAAAATATTCTGGCACCGACGTTCTAAGACGTGCCATTCAAGACTCAAAAACAATCGATGAAATTAATCGTTGATTGTCATGTGATATATAATACAATTACTAGTATATGGATTAAGGAATGGACGTTATGATTTCACTCAAATGTCGAATGCTAACTCTAGCATCGCTCATAGCATGTAATGCTTCTGCTGGTGTTTACGTGTCGTATGACTCAGTTGCCACCCCTCTTGACCGTCAAATGCAAATAGCCCAAATGGAACATACAGCTGCATCAACTGCAGCCATTGAGCGTAGTGCTCAAACGACCGAGTTTGTGATGGGAGAGCTGGTTAAATACAACAAAGAGACCGCTGCACTGGCCAGTGAAAAAATGGAACGAGTCTACAATGAGCGTACCGCTTTGATTCAAGATCGTAACCAATTGACATACGACCAAAACCAATTGATCGCTGAAAAGAAAGCGTTGGAAAGCCAGCGTTACCAAATGGAAAAGCAATATCAAGACAAAAATCTTGCTCTAATTGCACGTAACGCGGCGACGCAACAATCAATCCTCGAAGAGCAGAAGTTGCAGCAACAAGACTTCTACAATACGCAGCAACGCATCCAAAGCGACACGCTAGCTCTCCAGCAACAGGTCAAAGAAGCAAGCGATGATCTGCTAGCGGAACAATTAAAGCTTAACTCCCCATCAAATGTGATCGTAATTGCGTCAAAGCAAGCGAGCAATGTAAAAGCGACTGTCCAACCCCAAGACCTTGCAAGCATGGACAATGTATCCCCTACCTCGACGCTCGCGCCTTTAGTCAACATGAACGAATTCATTCGTCAAATTCTACCGGCTGGATGGCGTTACACACCACCAGCAGGCAGCAGCAACAAATACATCTCATTGGTGCAAGGAAAGGATTGGAAATCAATCATTACAACAATTGGGGTTCAACATCCTTACCTACAAATCGCTATCGATCCTTATGCTAAAACACTAGCTATTCACGATTCTCACGCAACTAAACGAACTCGCACAATTGAGCCAATGAGAACGTGGCAAGTTTCCCCAGCAAAGTCGTTAAAAGAAACAATCAATGATTTTGCGATTGAGTCAGGGTGGCAACTGATTTGGGACACTGAGAATGTCGATTATCCAATTCTCGCACACGCAGTTCTTAAAGGTGATTTTTCGGGTGTCAATGGGGTTGTAAATCAACTGATGCTTAGCACTCAAAACCAAGACTTTCCACTAGTAGCTAAGTGGGCTGAACAAAACAAAGTTGTGCGTATTCAACGCCGTAAATCAAGACAAAAATAGGGGCCCATTGCATGATTACTTTTTCTAAAAAACCTTTAGCAGTCATGATAGCTGCCGTCATTGGTTTAGCTGGCTGTAGCAGTACGGATGAAATCGCAAGTAATGAAAGGATTGGCGATGACCAATCGAAACTCAGTCAAAGTGTCGCGGGTCAATATGATTTCAACACAGACCAACTAAAAAAGGCACCATTCGAGTACATGGACACCTTTGATGTACTTGGTGGTGCATTTGAAACAGTGATTGAACAGCCCCTGCCCCCAGCATTTGATGACGTAATGAACTTCTCTCGTCAAGACGACATTGATTTACAGACCTTAATCCAAAAGATCAATCGTCGTTACCAAAAATATGGCATTGTCGTAAACATTGCAGAGGATGCAAGGGTGTATCTAGAAAGTGCATTTTCCTCTCAAGAGCAAGCTTCGGCGGATATTGCAAGTAGCGACGATAGTACTGGTGTCATTGATATCGCCACTCTGGATACCGCAGCTCTGGAGAACCAAACAATTACCAATGGGTTCTCAATGAAATTCAACGTATCAGGTCTGAGTCTGCGTCATGCTATGGACCTAATCACCGCAAACACGAATACATGGTGGCGTTACGAAAACAATAGAGTAACGATCTATCGCACTGAACCAATGACGTTTTTGGTAGACGCAAATGGAGTTACATACACCAAGAGCTTCAATCAGTCTGCTACAACTAACGCAGCAGAAAACAGTAGTGGCTCTACCTTTACGGCTCAAGATGAAACCAAAAACGCATTGGAGCAAATTAAATCACAGGTCGAGTTGATGTTAACGACTAGTGGAAAGGTATTTGTCAATGAACATGACCACAGCATTACAGTCAAAGATACTCCACCTAGTCTTAAAAAAATCGAAACCTTCCTGAAAGATTATAACCTCCGCTCAACAACCTCATACGGTGTGGTAGTTGACGTATTTGAAATCATTACAGATTTAAGTGAGAACCAATCTCTTGATTGGGAGGTCGCATTTGAAACAGCTGGCACAGGTAAGTTTGGGCTTGGATCTCCATCAGTAATTCCAGACGCATTATTAGGAACATTGTCAGCTAACGTTATAACAGGCAATTGGAACATTGATGCTGCGGTTGAGATGGTTCATAAAAATGCTTCAATCTACAGCCATATTCGGAAAAGCAGCAAAACCAAGAATGCCATACCAACCATTGTGAGCAGCTTAGAAGACCAAGGTATCGTGTCAGGTCGCAGTGTCACTGTAACGTCAGATGGTTTTTCTCAAGAATCGATAGAGACCAAACTAATTGACGAAGGTTTCAGCATTACCACAACACCTAGAATTACTTCCATGGGACGCATAGATCTCGATGTAGTCGTAAATACAAAGGTTATTAAAAATGTTGAAAAAGTGGGCACATCCGACCAAGAGATCCAATTGGAAGAAACTCGCAGACAAAACAACCGAGCAAACGTCATTCTCCGTGATGGTGATACTACTGTGGTTAGTGCTTATGAGCGTAACCTTACCTCTGCAGACATTGCATCATTAGCAAAACAGTTCCCTTGGTGGACTGGCGGTAGCAATGGGGCTCGCCGTTATAAATCCAATCTAATTGTCGTCGTGAGACCTACTATATTGGAGCGTTAAGCTATGACGACATTTTTCCGAGTGAAAGGCACTGCCTTTGAATATCTAGTTTCTGATTTACATTGGAAGAACTTACACGGCGTTGAAAGTAATAGTAAATACATCACGCAAGTTGACCCTCTATTCAAACGTTATACCTCAATGGGGGTTAGAGAAACGTTTGGAAAAACAATGGCTCTAGGAGTTGTAGCCAAAGAAAATGAGATGCCTGTAGAACCCCAAAAAGGGTTATCTCTCGCGTTTGCGTTCCGCCAACACGCCCTCCTAGAACAACAAGGCAATCCATTTAAAGAGAGTGACCGACACGATAGCATGGCGATCTATATCGCCAAAGTCCAAGACGATTCTTGGAGTATTACTGGTGTATCTCATGGCCGCATTACTATCGATACGGCCTTCAGAACAAAAGAAACTGATAACGAAAATACGGCGAATAGTTCAACACCGTCGGCACTTGAGAATAATGCTCTCACAATATGCGAGAAGATTGCTGACCAATATCTCAATGAAAGAGACGCATTTAACATACGTCTGACGACTATAGGCCTTAGCGAAGTCGAACATGATGAGCTAATTCCCCTAGTGAAAGACGGTTTGAATAGCTTTGGTGACGCTTGCCTATTTGATGATATTGCATTCATCCCTACCCCAATCCATCAATTTATTGATGAATTGGGTCCACAAAAATCATGGTTTATTGGAAACATCAAACGCTTTAATCAAAAGGAAAGTCGAGCCTTATACAAATACGTAGGCATCACAATCCTCTTGTGCGGTGCTGCTTACATTGCATCAGACGTTATTTTTACTAAAAAACCAGAAGTAAGTAACAGTGTATGGGATACCCAAAAGACCGTATCAGCCACGCCTGTTCCAAAGCCGAAGAGTGCCTTACCTACATCAAATCAAGCAGACGAAGACCGAGATATAGTCGTTCGTCTAAAACAACAAGAAGTCGATTGGTATGTTGATTACATCCGAAAGTTCGGCTTCAACACTGCTATGACTATGAGAGATGCGTTGGGATCAGCCCCTATCTCAATCGCAGGGTACGAAATGACAAACGCCTCATACGAACGCCTACACCAAGTAGGAAAGCCATATCTCGGAGAGGTCATTCTGCTACGCTATATTCGCGCAGATCATACAGCTCGTATTACTGACTTTATGCAAGCAATTACTAGCGAGAATCAAAGTATACGGGTAAGGGATAAAGATGTTGCGCTAGACGGTCAAACCGTTGTTGCAGTGTTGGATATTCCAAATCCCAAGCTTGAAGTTCCTTTCAAAATAAACAGTGCATACTTCCATCTGCCATCCTTCATCGCTGAACTTCAAAGTTTTCAATCGTTTAACTTTATTCGTAGTTGGGGTATTGCAACAAGAAAAGAAAATAACAGACCGCATCCAATCGATGAGAACCTGTTTCGAAGTGTTCAACGACATTATCACAACGAAGAAATGAAGGAACAAGACATGCTATCTGATATTACGACTTACAGAGTGACAATCAATAGTGACTTTCTACATTCCTTCGACTCTATTAATCAGATTTTGCAAGCAAACCAAAGTGCGCTTATCGAGGCCTTTTCATACGACGTCGCCACGTCAGCACTAACAACGGAGATTACAGTGTATGACATTAATTAACAAAACGATTCTTGCGGCTATGGTATCAATCATGGCAATTCCTGCACATGCAACCGTAATTACGCTTGAAGAGGCTGAAGCAAAGCGTATTGAGATAATGAACTCTGACAGGTCTCTTAAGGACAAACTTGAAGAGCTAAGAACTCTCAATCAAATACTGGAAGAGAACGAGAAAATTCTGAATAGACTCGAAGTGAAACCAAAGCTTGTGCAGCCAGAAGAACCTAAAATCACGAGTGAGCCCGTCAATTATGCCCCACCCAAAGGTTGGGAAATGAACACTGTCTATGTGGCAGAGATATTTGGTATTGGTGGAGACATTACAGCGGAAATGTTTGTTGATGGCGAAGCCATTCCACCTGTAGATGTCGTAATGGCCAAGGAAAGCAAAGAGAAATTTGGCTCTTTTGTAATTACCTCTTATACCCCTACTAGCATTACGTTTATGAATACCAATACTAAGGAGTCGTTCATACGCCGTGTGACTAGTGCAGAGCAGATAGCTAAGAAAATAGAGCACAATAATAAGCTGAAGCAACAATACCAAGAGAGATACGCTATCGGGACTCTCGAAGCAAGTCTGGAGAACTTTGTTGATACCAATCGTAGCCCTATTGAAGTGAACTACGAAACTAAAGCTGTTACCCCCCCTGTCTTCGATAGCATGCAAGGGAAGTAAGTATGACAGCAGAGTTCATTAGGCAGAACTTTTCAGATGAAATCTCTTCACTTGACCAACTCGGTGAGGCTAGTGAAGTCTACACTGCGGAACAAATGGCGTTAGGTGGAGAGTACGCTCGTTCTGTTGTTGGCTTGATGTCAGCGTCGTTCCACAAAGGCAGTGCTGAGAGAAATAGCCACTCAAGAGTCTGCTTCGTTTTAATGACTCATGAACTCGAATCTAAACTAGATAACACGGATGAATATCGAGATGTTTGCCTAGTAATCCGAGATGCAATACGACAGAAAAACTCTGGCCATAAAGTGCATGTGGAGTTTTTTTCGACAGTCGAAGATATTGTGCTTAATGGTATCGATCTTGGTGGTAAGAAAAGCGGCGAAGAAGCTCGAAATGACACTGAGAAAGAAATTGACGATATGCTTCTGCAAGCGTTCAACATGAATGCATCGGATATTCATATTGAGTGTGGCGACCATGCTAACACAATTAAATTCCGCATTGATGGTGAGCTAGTGCAGTATGGTAATGACCGAAACAAGGGTACTCTGCATACATTGGTATCGGTCCTTTACTCATCACTCGCAGCAAAAGATGGTTCCATCCAAGGAACGGGATTTAACGCAAAAGATAAACTAGATGGTCAGCTTGTACGGCAAATATCCGACCGTAGGCTTGGGGCTCGTATTGCTTCCCATTCAACCAACAAGCAAGACAAGAATTTCTACATGGTACTGCGCTGCACTGGCGATCAAGACGCAGATGCAGAAAGAATTCCGTTTAAAAAGTTAGGGTTTCGCTACAACCAAATTGAACAGATCATCCATGCTACAAATGGTAAGGGTATCACTTTGCTGATTGGGGAAACGAACTCTGGCAAGTCTGTGACTCAAGAAAACCTTCTGATGGAAATCGATGCTTCCAGTAACGGCACTAAAAATATCTTGTCTGTGGAAGATCCTATAGAAAGAAATATTCGTGGAGTGAAACAGTTCACTCTAATCCAATCTGGAGTATCAAGTCATGAAAAAAAACAGATCGCGGTACAAGGACTTTTAAGTTTCATTGTACGTGCAGACCCTGACGACATAGCTATTGGTGAGATTAATAGTTCCTACACATGCGAAGCAGCAGTACAAAGCTCACTGACCGGACATAATGTTTTAGCGACACTCCACTGTGATAGTCCGTTCGATATTCCTGAACGACTGGCTGGGCTTGGTGCTAACTCGCGAGTACTACAAACAAGTGAGGTTTTAAAGCTTGCCGTCGCACAGAAGCTATTCAAAAGACTTTGCCCACACTGTTCTAAAACCATACAGCAAATTAACACCCCTTCTGCAATGCAATTCAATGCCATCGAACAGCTCGGGATGATGGGGCTTGGCCACTGGATTAAAGAAGTAAAATGGCGTAACCCCGAAGGTTGCTCGGAGTGTTCTAACCGAGGCATTAAAGGCCGTCAGTTAGTTGCAGAAGTAGTGCAGTTTACTCCAGAGATCCTCGCGTTAGTGGGGAAAGGTGACAAGGTTGCAGCTCGTGCAAAGTGGCTACAAAACAACAACTTCACTCGCTTCGATATCGCACTAAGTTACATCCGAGAAGGAAAGCTCGACCCTACTGACGTGATCGAACAGTTTCAGGCTCTTAATACAGCTTTTCTATTTCGAAATAATCATCAAATTGAGCATCCAAAGGTAGTTTATAAATGAATGATTTAATGAACAATATTCAAGTACGAGCTATTGCCACGCGCAACAGGCTACTTGCTAAGAAACCCCGAGATCATATAGCTAACTTGTTAACTCTGTGCATCAACACTCTGTACAAGACTATCTACCGCTCGCAAGTCATCAGCTATATGCAGTTTATCGTCTCTTTATCCGGTGGAATAAACGGCAAAGATTCGGGAGCCGCTTTTACGCAAATAACAGAACAATTGCATCAAAAGCTTGTCGAAGGTTTTCCTGAAAAATGGCAGAGGCCTGTGGAGAAGCATCTATACAAGGCAATTTACGAGCGCTCTATATCTCCCACTCCCGAGATTGCCTACAGCTTGCAACCATTTCTTACAAAAACCGATTGTATGGTGCTCGGCGCTACAAGTGAACCAATCGCTGGACTAGATGTAATCATCAAGCAAGGTGACTCTAGGAAACGGATTATGGCGGTAGTTAGAGCTTCAATGAGGGACCCCTTGTTATACCTAGTAATGACAATTGGCATTGCATGGTTCACACAAGACACCTTCGTTAGAGAAACAATGAAGATTATCGATAGTTTGGGCGCTAGAGTTCCGCAAGAGCTAACAACTTTCAGCAATATCAATAACGCCATATTAAATAACCTTGAGTTAGGTGTATTGGTGCTGATTTTAACTGTGGCTGGATATAGCTGGTCAGCAAACAACCTTTCTGGAACTGCGAGGACATTTATAGAGAAACTCCCATTGATTGGGATGCCATTAAAGCAGTCAAGGTTGATTCAATCAGGCCTATTTCTTCAGTCAATAGCTCTGCTGTACAAGTCTGGCGTAAATACAAAGCAATCTCTAAAGGCTATATCAAAGAATTCGTCACGATTCATGGTATCAAAACTAAATGAAATGGAAAAAACGCACAGTGAGACTGGCTCAGATATAGAGGCATTCAGAAACGACCTTTTCGACAAAGACACGCAATTTAGACTTAGCGTTTATTTCGAACTAAGCGATCCAACATCCAATATGGATAAAATCGCGACCACTATCTTAGAAGGAATTGAACAAAAAATTATTAGCTTTACCAAGAACGTCAACTTTGCGGCACTCATTGCCTTTGGCTTGTACCTAACACTATTCGTGATTGCCACTATGTCTATGGGATCTATCAGATAGACCTACCAACACCTAAAACTCGAAAGGATAAACAAATGAATACAAAAGTACGTGTAAAAAATGGGAAAAAGCAGTCTGGTGTAACACTGTTACAGTTCGCACTAGTTGCCATCCTAGGTACAGGTATTGCTACTTACACTTACACCCAATACCAGCAGAACCAACGTTCGCAGCAATCTGAGCAAATGATGGACTCGCTTGTAGGCTTTTTTGCAAAAGTTAAAGTAGTAAAACAGCAATGGGGAACTTATCAAGGCTTCTCCAATACGTCTGTATGGAACAGTGACGAGTACCTTCCTGCAACTATGAAGTCGGCTGTTAGAGACCAGTTCGTAACTCCATACTCACAAAATGGAATTACATTTGGTACGACAAATACTGCAACTGACCTTAGTGGCACATCAACCACACTTACTAACGGATACGTAACTGCAGTCATTGCAAATATCCCCGCAGAGCGCTGTATAGATGAGGTCGAAAACTACATTGATAAAGTCATTCAAGTGAACGTTGGTACAACTCGAATCTCGGGTAAAGCAGCGATGGATACTGCATGTGCTGCCATTACTGGTACAACCAATATTACGCTTATCGACTCGTAAGGGATTTGTATGCGAACTACGATACACCGATGTCAAAATAGGCAACGAGGCAACTTTCTCGTAAACTTTGCTCTTGCTGCTATTTTGTTTAGTTCTTTAATGCTCAGCTGGCAATCGAAGCAAGTTGAAGATATCAAAAACACCGCATACGAGACCCAAGCAAAACGACTTGGAGAGATCGCAAATGCAGTAGTTCGCTACATATCGAGTGCAGGCGATCCAGCAACCGGTTTGCTCGCCCCCCATGAACAATTTAGTACAGCGGGACAACCCTTTAACAATGGTGCTGTTCATGTTGGGCTAAGCTGGTTGAAGCAAACCACCTGTTCAGGTGGTTTGGCTCCAAGCAACTACTTACCGTGTGACTACGTCGAACGGCCTATTGTTGGTGATGACCAAGTGTATCGATTCACTGTCAATAATGATGGAACTAACTTAGTCGTGTCTTTCCAGTATCTCGACCGCTCGAACACTGCGAGAGGGGTGGTTATTCGCGGCAATGTCGAACCCTTGGTTGCAGCCACTTTATCAACAAAAGCAGAAGGTGCAGTATCGTTTAGTTCTGCAGGCGCTACCAACACATTCTTTCGAGTTGATCCTGTTAGCGCTATTATTTCGATGGAAATCGGCCTAAACATCGCAAATACACCCTATCAACGTACAGATGGTCGTTCACCTATTACTGGTGATGAGCATCTAACAAATGGGGCGTCGATTATTTTTGACTCGGCAGGCGATGTTCGAGGGGCAAACATCGTTAGTGCCGAACGATTTTCGGCATATGACCGAGCATCCAATACGGTCTCAACTACGCGCTTTTTAGAACCTGACGGCACCAGTGAAATAGAGTCTCTTAATGCTGCAGAAGAGATCACAACTAAATCTCTTCGGTCAGACAATAGCTATCTCGAAAGTATCCAAACCGACTATTTTGAGCAGTTAGATGCAAATATCCAAAACATAATCGCTGGTGAACTACGTGTCGGAAACGCCACTAACCATACAACGTTAAGTGAAGGGCATATTTTTACTACAGGTAATATCTATGATGCCAATGACCCTAACTATCTAATTGATATTGATGGGACGAGTCGATTTCAAGATATCGCACTTGGCGCACTCAACGAAGCTCGATTATCAGAAAGGCTACCCAATTTCGTTCAAAAAGGGGCTGTAGTCACGACCGCTAACACTTCAGTTCCTATGCCGACTTGTGGAGCTACGGGGGCTGCTCGAATGATATTAATTCCTATCAAGTGGACAACATACTTTCTTGATGAGGGCAATATCACTATCAATAACAATATTAACGAATTCTATGCAGATGAATCCGGCTCAAACTGGATTACAAGAATGAAGACTTACAGCGCACAAACTAGAGCTTACATAGACGATGTAAATGCGGTCGGTCTTGCAAACATCTATTGCTACTATCCGTAATTGTGCTACTATTAACTAGTCATTTTGGGAATCAAGAAGATTATGCAGTTTTTCAGTAAAAGTATCCTGACAACATTGCTTTTGACATCGGCTCTAGTTGGTTGTGCAACTCCTGAACAAACAGGTAGGCCAATCAACTTTGCAAAGCTGGAAAGATTATCAGTTGGTCTATCAACACAGCAAACCGTGAAAGAAGTATTTGGATATCCTCAAGCAATTGAATATCCTGATAACAGAACGATTTATCGTTATCGTTATAGCTATAAAGACAATTCGGAAATCTACAAGCAAGGAGTAGATTTTGTCTTCAACAAACAACAACGTTTGATTGACATAACTGTGAACGACGCTGAAGAGTATCAGCCTCTAAATTAGTGATACACGTTACGCCATCAGACAGAGCATAAGGACAGAATATGACACGATTATTGTACTATTTAGTCGGTGTTCCAATGGTGGCGTTCACCCTCTTATACACTTCGTTAGTTCGTCGTTTCTTTTACGCGCTACCAATTGCGTTCACAAAACTACTAGGTGTGTTGATTCCAAGCAATGGGACTAACATTTTTGCACGAATTGCTGTGTGCGCGACCATTATCATCTTGGGCGTAGGAAATTACTTCTTTAATCATGCCTCAACGCTATATCTTCTCTACTTAAACAACTTAGGGAAACTGTGGGACAGAGGAATTGACCGCATTACGACGTTAGACGGCCTCACAATGAGCCCTTTTGAATTTGGTGGTATGGCTATTACTTTGGGTCTTAGAACGCCATCACAGCACGTAGCGGCAGGATTAATGCTATTCGCAGCAAGTATTTTGTTGGCCAAAGTTATTGATTCCAAATTGAAGTAACCACTAAGGGCAATTAAAAAAGGGAGCGTGTGCTCCCTTTTTTTGCATCAGAACTCCTTAAAGAATGGAAACCATGCATCTCGCCTAAATGCTTTTAGTGCTTTGTGAAAATCACTTTGAAGCATGAAGCGATCATGAGAAAGCGCAAATGAGTGGTATGCATAGGCATAGTAAAAGTAGGCAAACAGTAATGTCGTTGACATTAAGTACAAGTTATTTAGCAGGGCTAGAAAGGAAAGCTGCTCTACAAATATAAGTTCATATGTATCCACAATATAACCAATGAGCAAACCTAAGAACGCAACCATCATCACCAGTAGCACGAATCGAATTTTGGCAAAGTTACCCTCAATTCGTTGAGCCATCACGTCAGGATGTTCAATCGATTGGAGAGTCTTGCGGATCGGAAGATTCTGATGCCCAAGCCAGTCCAAGCTGTCAATTGATTCATGGCCACGGTACAAAAGTACCAAGTCATTCTTGATTGTTCCAAGATAGTTCCTGTAGAGCGGCTGATTGCTACGCAGATGCACGAGAGTGCAACCATCAATCAACTGCCACCCCCACTTACCGACTTTATAAGCAATGCTTTGGTGATTTACCGTCACTTTAACTTCAATTGGTGGTGGGCTATTTTCCAATACTGTCTGAGTTGACGGCGGTAATGCCGGTGGAACATGAATATTAATCTGATCGATGTTTTGTTGCACGTTAACCTGAGTCGCCTTCACTTCCCTATCAATGGGAGTTAAAGGCAAAGTAGGTTCGTTAGATTGCGCAACACTATCTCCTGTGGGACTTTGCTGCTCCAAAGTATTCAGCACCGCTTGAACCGAAACAGGATCGATTTTGTCTTTCATTTCATTGCTCATGCGTTAACGTTATTCCATGGGTTTTGTTTAGGATTGCTAGACGGTTCGGTTGAACTGCGCGAATTTGACGATTGAGGTGATTGCGTTGAATTTGAGCCTGTACGGTTGACTGATTTAGCGAGGTCATCAAGCTTGCCTGACAACTGACTAAACCCGCTAGTTGACGCTTGGATGTCATCATGGTTCGAACCAAACGCACCACCAACCAAATGGGTAGACACCCATACACCAACAGTATCGACGATATTTCCAATTACCTTGAACGCATACAGGCACAAGAAAAAGGCGAAAAGGACGTAACCAATAAAAAATGCAAACACCCAAAATATACCGTCCAACAGCGATAGATTGTCGAACTTATTTAGGAATGTCCCTATCCAGATCAGGTTAAGTACAGAAAGCCCAACATAAGCAATTGTAAGGTGAAATATGAAGCCTACAACAATCAGAGCCTGACGTATGAATATCCCATAAACCAGACTGACAATACGCTCAGTATCAGGCGCAAACACCCCGTCCCCTTTTGGAAGAGCCATTAAAATAGCGCCAAAGTTTATAGATGCAGCTGCTGCTCCAATTGCGTACAAAATACCTACAATGATAAATACCCAACCGCCAACGGGAATCAATGGAACTGCGTAGGTAATTGCAAGGCTTGAAGTGACTAGAATGCCATAGAGCGTAATAACAACATCTACTATCTCTGCTGCTGTATTAGATAAAATTGTTGAGCCTAGTGTTACCCAAAATGTGACGAACGAAAATCCCATACCTACGGGACTAGACATCATTCCATGAGCAGCTGCAGTTGTTGTGAGCTTGATAGCCTCGACAAAAGACTTAAGTAATACGTAAACACTTTTCACTAAGAAGGCTAAATCTCGCGTTTCTTGTCCCAATTGTGTAAGGAGTGAGAATGGACTTGTAGTACCATTTAAGTCGAGCATTATTGCATCGTTACCAGCTAGCAGGGAGCGATCCATTGAAATGCCTCCACCGACTACAGCATTGTCGTTACCAAACCAAAGACTAGCTGACCAGACATTTTCTATCAGGTTAATTAATCCGACTAATAGAAAGTCGACATCAGCACCATTCATAGGGTTATCTTGGCTTGCTGCAGAGAAAAAGCTGCGCCACATACCTTTTTCGACGGGAACTGAACCAGTGCTAGTAGTAATCGTATCTGGTAATGTTACTTTTGCTTTTGTAGCTGCATGGGCTACTACAACATTGAAACCTTCAATTACATGCTGAGATGCTTCACAAAGGAAACGTTCGTCACTAAACACGCTAGCCACTGCATTCCAGCCTCGCTGCAAAATATTTGCATCCTGACACAAGCGTGCTTGCTCGATATCGCTATTTGCAAGAGAAAACGAATTCAATTGACGGCCACTGGCATACATGACTTCTGAAAGGTTGTGGAACACTGACCAGAACATTCCAGCTGAGATGTAATCACTCATGTGGTCATTCCAAAGTTTTTCAGAAAAACCTTCTAAACTCCCTCCACTATCTTCTACGCCAGTAATCTCCGCATAGAACCTTTTTGATGTTTCACTGGCTATCGAGCGCTGTTTGTAGCTCAGATAGATTGCAAGGTAGTTTAGTGCGTCAGTTGTCGCAGCAACGCGCTCTTCAAGAGACTTGGCTGATGCTGACTGGAGACCACCAGCATTTATTGTCATCGTTGAATCTATGCTGTTATCTCCAGATTCTGAGATTGACGTTTCAACTAATGAGTCAGCGTTGGTTCCTGCAAACATTTGGTAATAGCGGTCAGCAAACACCTCATATATGTCTAAGGAACGAATTAGAGACATCTGAGATACATTGGTGGACACATTGCTTACATGCTTCAAACCTGCGTATAGAGAACGACTAAGGGTGCCAATAAATGAATCTGAATCTTCTTTGTTGATCTCGCTAAGACTCATGGAAAAATCACCACAATACGCTTTCGGCCCCCCCAGCATAACTTGCACCGTCGCTGGAGAAGTCATTGAGTCAACATTTGCTACATCGATTTCAGCTACGCTATCGATCCCAACAATACCACTTGTCGCGACGGAAGAATCATTAGATGAGACTACGTAGTATATCTTGCTTTGACCGTTGGCTACCCCAACATTCTTGAAGTAAAACTCGTTGCAAGTAAACGCCTTAGCCAGTTCGTTTGATTTCATTACCGTGTTATCAAGAGCAGGACTGCCCGACACATTGTATTTAAGCAAACTGCTTGTAGACATTTGATACATGACGTCAGCAACACCGCCTCCCCACAATGAGGCTTGGATAACTCCAACCTGACCTTGCGACACGGAAACGTTGTATTCATCTAGCTCACTCATTGCATAATTGGTAGGAAGTAACAACGCAACAGAAGCTAATACCCTCAAGTGCCAAAAAGGGCTTGTTTGCGATGCGATGACTCCTGTTGCTCCAGCCGAAATGATAGCCCTTCCACCCAAAAAGGTAACAAGAATGACGAAAGCAATGATCGCACAAACAGACAAAGTCGCTAATACAACCATGAAAGGTGAGACAGGGTGATCGATCGGAACATCTGCACTAGACAATTCATAGATCCACTCGCCAAACATAAGTGCAAGCCAGTGCATTATTGACGGGTTTAGCATTGCATCAAAAAGCGTATTTTCAAACACCGAAACCTCCTGTAATCATTTGCCAAGACTCGGTTGGCCTCATTAGCAACGCACCTATCGCTATTTGAATAACACATTGCCAGAATGTTTTCGGAGCACGTTGAGAGCCCAACTTGGCAAAGCTTACCCAACCGAGGAAGTAACAAATAGTTCCTGTAATAGCGAGCAACCCCGTAAAGAACTCGAAGAATGTTTCATTGATCGTTGCCTTTGTCCAAGAGCCATCTGCAAAAACGCCTAATTCGTAATGCACACAACCTGACATATCGTCCACTGAACAACTAATTGACCGAATGACTTCGATTGAATATGGCTCGAAGTTCCCTAGAAAGAGCGTATTACTGATGACAGCCTGCCCTAGTCCGAAACTCCCGAGGAATACACATGCCCCAAACTTAGCAAAAATCTCAACGGGCGATGCTTCTGACATCTGCATAGAACTCATTGAGTAATGGCCCGTTAAGGCTCGAACCTTTAAGAAACTCATACATGCAGATAAGAAATACACCGCAGACAATGCGAGAGCTAGACGCTCGAATAGGAAATAGAGAGCGGGGATATCTTTAGCTAATAGTATGTCTAAGACACGCTCTAAGTCAGAGACTGGCAGTTCATCTTCGTTCATAGAAAACCTATAGGGAGCGTAGCTTTAATTGGAGAGCATTTAGTGACGTATTTGTGTACGCCGACTCTAATGTGAAGTATTCCAGCTGCAGGGAAAGCATTTGCATTTCACCAAGCATGCGTAAGACTTGTTCGCTCGATACGAGCTTCTTATCTGCCGAGGCTTTACGGTTCCAGTCGTGTTTTTGAGCGGGTGACAGCATCTCCCAATTTGATGGCAATTGATCTTTGTCGTTCGTGTTGGTCAGCAGTTTAAGAAACTCAGGGCTATTGTAGTAATCGACTCGCTCTTTCAGTTGAGCCATTAATGACGCTTTTCCGTCCGGAGTCGGTTCGTGCATCTGTTTAACCTTGGTCAGTGCAGAGTTAGCAACAGAGCGATAAACATGGCCAGTAGCCCAATCACTCATTCGTTTCGATGAATGCTTGTCAGTTCCATCAGGAAGAGAGCCGTCCGCATTGCGAGGTAAATTTACTGGTTCATCCATACCTAAAAGTAACGCGAATGCCACAGCATTTTCATCCCTGTTATCCGGTTGCATTGGAATGTCACTTAAACCCAACAATTGCGCACCGTCTAGCATCAAAACAAGCGCATCTCCATCCTTCTCGTTAATAGCCGTCGCAAGTTTATTGGTAACAATACCTCGCTGCTTAGCCACTCGACCACAGTTCAGGCCGGAGCCTCCAACGCCACAGTCCGTAATTTGAGCCTGTGTGTGCTCGAACATTGCTTTGGATACGGGGTTTTCACACACATTATCAAAAGAGTCAGCAAATGCTTTAACACGAGTAAAAGTTTCGCAAGCTGTTGGAGAAGTCGCGTAGCGTTCCTCAGAAGCAGCATTTGCTGTAGAGCTTACTGCTGTTGTTTGAGAGGAAATATTTGCACTAGCGAAATACTCATTTTTCATGGTCTCGTAAATGCTCAGTGCTTTGTCAGACGCCATCCCTGCAACCCACATGGATTTTTCCTCTGCCCAAAGAGCCGCATCTTTTAGCATCTCTTGGATGTGGAGAGCATTACCAGCAGGATCGGTACACACCACAGCAGAGGCTTGCGACGTAAATAAGCATGCCGATAATGCAATAGCTAAACTTCTTCTGTTCATAGTTCCAACCCGCTATCCAGCTGCATTTGCGCTGCCATTTCTTCCAGTTCAGCATCAGACATTGCACGGACTTTCATTTCATCAAAGTCAAAAATAGGCTGATTGAAGTTATGGACAAGCTCTTGAAGCTCTGGTTTTACACTCATATCGTGAAAGAAGGAAAGTTTAGAAAAGAAAGCATCGACGTTCATTACTTGTTCGGGATTAACTGAAGCCGAAGAGTTTTGAATCAGATTGCTAAGATTCTGCTCAACTAGCCCGCTAACACCTATTGAATCTGTAAATTTCATTCGTTAATCATCCGTGCTAATATCAGTATTAATATTATATATCACACTAACGGTTAAGTCATGCCCAACACCTTGAAGAAAGATTTCAGTGATTACATATCGTTTAAAGATAAATACATTGAGCAATATAGCTCAAGCACTCTCAATTACTTCCGGTCATTAGAAACACGAGAAGATTGGGCGGTTAAAGTCAGTGTTACTGAGTTACTAGCCACATTCGAAAAACTTCCTTCCGTTTGCAGAAAACCGTTTACAGAACATGATACAAAGCTTATCGAAGACCTCATTCGCCTACTGGCTTACCTTCCTTTTATAGACTCTATTACTGCTTTAGCATTTCTAGGTTTGGATAACGAAGACTATGGGTATGCCATTTATGAGATAGCCTTCCAGAGTGCATTAATTACCCCTCCTTGCGTCAACTCCAAGACAATTACAGATAGAGTCGCGGTCGTGAACAAAATAGCAATACTACAAACAGTTAATGGAAGAAAGATATGACTAAATGGATTCTCTTGGGTTTGGTTTTTCTATCAAACCTTTCTACAGCAATAGCGATGGATGAAAAGTGGACGCTTGAAATCAATAACGTTTGCGACAAGATCTCAATCAAGCTCCCTCTCCCATCACTCGATTATGAATGTGATTTGGATGATAAAAGCGGAAACCCGTCAAACTGGTTCAATCCATTCGAAACGTGCGAATTGAGTTTCGATATGATTGGCTTGCCATCCATTTCAGATATCACGGCTGGATTATCAGGCGCGATATGTGAGGAAATTCAAGAAGTGAAAGATAAGACTATCGATGAACTCATTGACGATGTAAACGAACAGATCCCTGATAACCTTACGGATGAGGTCAATTTGGGTTTAGACTTGAACGATGAGTTAGACAAAATTAAGAATGACGTTGGTGACGATTACAACTGGCGCGATGATGTTATGGCTCAACCTGACCAAAGTAATCAAACGTGCTATACAACTGACCCTGCAGGCAAACGAATAGCAGTCCCGTGTGAGATTGCTAAAAACCCCTCAGATCTCAATAAGTGCTACATCAAAAGCAATAACTATAGCAGTCCATTTGAGCCGATTGAATGTGGTCGCTACACAAAGCAAAGCGAACAATGCATTGTGCGCTGGGAGAGAGAAGAAGGAACTAATGTTCGCTATCCGGTTATTGGTGCCTGCACTGCTGAGCTGCGTTCGCTTCAACAAGAGGCATGTACTGTGAATGGAAAAACGAACTATTGTACCGAACTCTCGCTGGCGCAAAAGATTACACAGAACGAACGCATCTGTTCTGTTTATGAAGGTGGAAGCCGTAAAAATGTACCATGTAGTACCATTGAAAAGGCGTGTTATGGCCATCTCAACGGTAACTTCCAAGCCGCTTCTTGCTTAACATTCCACAATCAGCTATTCAACAACCGAGACCCATTTTCTGGTTATGAATGGTAGACGAATCATTATTTCTGAAAGCCCACTTGCCGCTAGCGCTATACAACGCGCTAGTGGTATAGATGTAATGGCAACTTATGGACATTTGTTTGATTACCAATACATCAACAAATCTATCGGTTTGGTAGCTAAAAACCCCAACTTGGTTAAACAAATAGCTCTTCAAAATAGTCCGGATCAAACGTTGATTATAGCTACAGATAATGATGCTCAAGGTGAACTGATCGCTCAGCATATTCAAGCCATAACCCCAAGAGCTACCCATCAGCGTATTCATATATCAGAGCTTACTAAAGACGGCATTCAAAATGCGCTTAGTAGACCAGTGCCAGTGAACCATCAATTAGCAAATGAAGGAGCGTATATAAGAATGCTCAATCTCAAACTCAGTAAGCTTGAGCCTAGAGGAGTGCTGACGACAACTAGCATAACGCTAGCGAAGAGCATCGAGGACAGAGGGCGATTAAACCAGCTACAGAATTACACCATTGCCCACAAAGGACAGGAGTACTACACGCGCTACCCTGAAGCTCTCGAAAAGAACTTAGATGCCGTTCTTCAACCACTACCAGCTGTAACCAGAAATCTTACCATGCTGGCTGCTTTTCAAAATATCACAAATATTCACAATGCAATGCAGGACTTGTATCAGGCGCGAAGGTTGTCATACATAAGAACAGACTCACCTGTGTTGCCACAAACTAACTTACTGTACAGCGAACACATATCTGAAACAGTCTTGGACTCTGCTCACTACGCCATCTACAACCTGACTCCTTATCAAAACGATATTGAACGATACGTCTACAAGATTAATGAATCAGCGGTATCGAATCGCCATCACGCTTTAGAAGTTCGAACGTCTTTAGGAAGCATATTAGCAATTGATGAACCATTACCAATAGGTGAGCTAAGGCCAGCCTGTGAGCTAATGCTGCACTTGTCGTTAGACGAAAATGCGTTTGCTTCGACGATTTCATCGGCTGCACAAAAGTACGAAAAGGTCTTTTTTACAGGCTCTTACCTTGATGACAGCTCTGTTTCTAGAATTAGATCTAAGGCTCAAAGATTAGTGCCTGATATTTATGAAAGGGGAATTAAAAGTATCATTGCCTCTGAAAATCCAATAACAGTAAAACACGTAAGCGAGCAAGAGATCGCACTAGAGAAAGTCGTACAGGACAGGAGAATGGAAACAAGCTTTGCACCTGACTCTGACGCAAACAACTTCATGGCTTATTAGAGTGGTTTTTCTGAAAAACACCTACAAACAAAAAAAGCCCTCTAGTTCTATAGCAACTTGAGGGCTTTTTTACTTCATTAGTTAGGTTATTTGGTGGTCCGTACCAATTTAATTCGCTGGTAAACGAGACACTATTTGATTCACGCCCATACCACCACGCACAGTGGAACCATCACTAAACACATAGAAAGGCGTTCCACGAGTTGTATAGAGGTCCATGACGATCTTCTCGCGCATTAAATTAGCGGTACAAACTCCATCTGTAGATGTCGTTTCTGCCTGCGGCAAGATGCTATTTGTGTACTTATAAGGGTTTTCCATTAACTCCCCGAACATCGCTTTTCGCTCGATAGGATCATCTGTCCCACAAGCCAGTGCATTATAGTTTTTCCCAAGAATGGAGTAGCCTTCTCCGTATGTGTAATCACCACTAGCTGCTTTAACTACATTCTTATACTCACCGCGCCCAAACGGTGCGACACGAACAGTTACACCTCGTGCGTTAAGCTCTTGGATATTTTTATGGTCTTTGACACAGATGCTACAGGTATAATCAGAGAACATAGTAATGACATCCTTTTCATTCTCTGCCTTATAAACAATGTACTGTGCATCATCAGTAAATGGCACTTTTGCTGCGGCATAGGCTTTACCACAAGTAATACGTTCCTCTTTATCCATGTAATAGAATGTCTGGTAGAGTTCTTTTAAATCATTTGCTTTGGTCATTTTTTCTAAGCACTGACGCTCTCCCTCCAACTGCTGACGTTGTTTTTTACTTATAGCAATTGAAGCCGTTAGATCTGCGCTACTCATGCTTGCTTGGGGTAGAATTACATTCTTCTCATCGATAGATGTCGTTGCAGACGTCTTGGATTCAGCAATACTTTCTCCCAATGACTGCGAACCCATTCCTAATTGACTTTGTGATGATGATAAGTTGGGACTTGGTTTCTTATTAGACGTACTCAAGAACGAATCGAGAGAAGATAGCTGAGAGTTCTTGATTTTCTGCTGCTTCTCATACAAAACGCGAATTTCATGCTTGATGATATCACTAACTAAAACATTATCGGCCAAAGTGATGACATCGCCATTAATGAGTACACTGCCAGATGTATCCGTGAAATACACCTTATCATCATAAGCGACCGAGAATAAATCACTACCGCTTACCTGCTGCACTAATACGGGGCGCCCCAATACCTCGGCTAACTGAATGCTTAATGATTCTACAGGAGGCACTGATGTGCTTCTTTCGGCAACCACAATATTATCGTTATCTATTGAATGCAGCTTATCGTCTGCATGCACGGCAGAAATGCTCAGTGCCACTAAAGATGCTGTAATACATATATTTCGTAACATACTAATCAACCTTTCGAGTAAGCAATCTTGGTGATTGGGATTGAGGGGGTGGTTGTCTTTTCATTCTGTGCATCCATCTCACAGATATGGACAAACGAACTATTGGAGAGTCTGTTTATAAATAATGGGGAGCAAGGGAATTTTAGAGCCAACCTATCGACCGTAGCCTTAGTTGTAGAGTGATTTCCGAAACTTGTACGTGTCCTAGACTCTCGTTCAACATCGATATCAAAATAGAGAACTAAATAGAACCCTTCCGAGTCAATCGAGAAGGATTGCCAATTAATACGTTCAAAGCCCTCCCAAAGCTTAGTCGGCACTCCGACGTATACATTCATTCCATCGATTATTAACCCAAAATGGCTTGATAGATGCTGGGAGATCACCAGCGACTTATCGCTCATCTCTATATCGTTTTGCAGTAAAACCGCAAGTGATATATCCGCTCGATTAAGTAATTTCGCATAGACAGCTGGTTTGTATAAAGCTGTTTTCCTAACCCTTGCTTTCATTTGAGATATAATACCAAAATAACTATAATGACTAAATATACACCAAGTTTCTAGGAATTGCGATGCTACTTACAAGGATCATGGAGACTATTGAACGCCTTGCTAAACACAAGCAAACAGACCTTTCATCACTCACTTACAAGAAGTTTCCTATAAAAGCTCCATATGGGAATGCCGCTCTTGAAATGGACGTGTTTGGGTTAGCTCAATGGTTTGCAATAACACAAAACAAATACATTCCTCACGCAGCACTCTTAAAAGTGAATGGCAAGGTGTTTGTGCAAGATGAGAAAGGGTTGACCTCATTTCAACGAGAGACTAACTCAAACTACTACAAAGCTTACAAGATGAGCGAAGTCAATAGTCAGCAACTAGACATCTACTTAGCTAGTGCGTTGTCCACTTTACTCTTTAACGGGGGCGCGCAAGTAACCACTCCTGTAGAAGTACGGTCACGCTTCGTCGAGCTGCCAAACGATGTGATCTGTATGAACGTAACTGCCTGCCAATATGCGTCGCTAAAAAACCCAAGCCGCTTAGCCCTTAATAAGCAACTTGACGTTGAAAAACACTTGCTTCCAGAAGCCCACCAGATTGAAAGTGAAATAGCATATGAACAAGATACGCCGAGTATTTAAAGCGACGTGTATCACCACCCTGATAACGCTGTCGCTACCAAGCAATGCAGTACTGTATTGGACTATCGTTGATCCGGTGCGCGATATGAACTGGTATCTAAAAGAAATCAAAGGCTACCTAATCGCTGCGGAAAGAAGACTAGCTAAAGTCGATAGGATGATCTCTGACAATCTGCAAACAATGATGGCGGTACGTAACAGTGAGGCAAACAACAGCGCCAAAATCACTTCAAGCACCACATCCATTTCCGCAACTCAAAACACCTACTCTGAAGAGCGTTATCATCCTACAAACACACCAGCATTGTGCTCAACATTGCAAACCTTTGGAGACCTGTTGGGACGTGACGAGGGTAAAGACGGGCCAAACGCTAAAGCACTTTGTAACCTAGGCTACCAAGCAAAACGTGATAAGTCTTCTAAGATGACGGCAAGGTTTCTGAAAGGCTCATTCGCTGATGGAGACTATTACTCGAAGAAAGTGGTATCTGCAGATAGTGATGAAAAAGAAATCATAGAGTCTATGGCCGATGATGTAATGCTATATGCCAAAACACTAACTGAATACACAACCATCAGCCAAGACGAGCTAGACCGACTCAGAGACGTTAATGACTTAGTATTCAATCAAGACGTCAGTCTTCCCCACCCTGCAACATTAGATCAAGAGTTATTCGCTGATAACGTCGAATCTAAGTTCAGCGAGTATTTCTTTACCAATACGTACAAAGCTTATATAGAGCGGCAGCTTACGGATAGGCGTTCAACATCGACAGCACATGCAATTGACGCACCTATTATAGAAGCCAACCGACCTGAAACGATTAAGGCAAGAGCAAAAGAACTGGCCAACGCAGAATACTCGTCTGATGCTTTAAGACTCCTTGCTTTAAACGAATCTAAATCTCTCCTTCAAAAATATCGACGACTTGACCTGATGCTTCGAGAGCAAAGCGCACTTGGTCTGCAACTTAAACAACAACTGAGGTGATCTATGGCGACTCAATCAACAGTAACCAAAGAGCATTTAGATGCTCTAAGCAATGAAGAGATAGAAGCGACGAAAGCAGATCTGGAAAAGGAACTTAGAGAAGAGCAAAACCTCCAGCACGAGCTTATGATGCAAGTACAAAGTAAATCGCTTAATCAAGCTTTGAGTGGAATCAAAATACCAAGACCTACAACTGTTATAAAAAACGATCCACAAGTACAGATGCAGCCTAGTCAGCAAAAGCTGGAGGGTGCCTCCAATATCAGTGCTCTGGCGGTTGCGACAGCTCACTTCCTGAATCAGAAGAGTCAATCTAAAAAAGAGAGCCCAACAACTGCACAGAGGTTAACGGAAGTAACTCAAAAACTCAGCACAGGCCGAGTAGTAAACTCGCTTGTCAAAGACAGTAAAAAACAGATCCAGACACTCATAGACCCTGACTCTTCACCGAAAGCCGTAACTGAAGCAGCTCGGGCACTTCAAGATAACATCACAACTATAAACCAAACTCTCAACACGCAAATTAAAGACCTTCAGTACGCTGACAAAAAAACGTTCGATAAGGCACAACGCAATTTAACTAAAGACGTCGGAAATATTAAATCGCTTGGCGATGATATTTCCAAGCATGCCGCGAAGCTGGAGACCAGAAACGCCGAGCTATCCGATGAACTTAAAGTGGAGTTCCATTCTCTCGGCGACAACATCAAAGAAACTGCTCATAGTATTGGCAATGCAATCAAAGAGATAGCAAACAAGCTATCCCCTCAATCCCTTGGTCTGAAGGTGGGAAGCTAAGATGGCTAGTACTATAGAGTATCAAAACGAAATCACGCTTGTTCAAAAGACGCAGCGTGAAGATGTGCTGAATTGTCTTAGAAAGTCAGAAAAACACTATGACGCTATGCGCTTCTTTGACAGGCTTAATGGAGCTAATTTAGAAGAGGTACTGAAGTTCTATCAAGTAGATCTTGGAGAAAATGCTAGCCTAGATCAGTTAGTAATTGCTGAACATGTTCCAGTGCAGAAAAAACTAGTGATTATGTCAGTTATGAGGGGGTATCCGAGCCTATATGATGGCACTGACATAAAAGCATGTACAGATATTGCAATGAACCCTGTTCTGAAAAGCTTGCTAGAGACCTTAAATGTATCAATCGGCTTAATTGGTGAAGTTCCATGCATCACGATTGGTTCTGTAGATGGCATTGAGTATCTCGATACCAACCAAAATAACCCTCACTGCCCTATTAACACCTTCTTACAGTTGAAAAATGCTGAACGAATATGCGTGAGCATCCCTCCTGAACATGTACGACGGATGATTGATAGGCTGAATAATATCGAAGTAGAAACAACGTACAATCTCAGTAACAAGCCTGAGTTGTTCAACCTGTTCGAGAAAGCAGTCAAACAGTCTATTTATCAATTCAAGGTTGTCATTTGCAAAGCAACCAAAGGCATTATCTCAGTCAAAAGCGGATACCAAAGTATCGATGCTGAAGCTAAATCGATTCTATCCTGCAAAAGTGCATCGTATGAACTAAGAATTATGGCCGAAAGCTCTTTGTACGCGCAAAAGGAGCATCAACCATATACGTACATAGAGTATAACGAGCAGCGTTCTTTAGCATACACCTGTGCGAAATACGAGTCCGCAGCCATTGAAATCTTAGAGTGGAAACTATTGCCGGTTATTGAAGATGAGTTTTCTAGAAAAACCTCAGTAACGGACGAAAATGTGACCAAAGTGATCACGCTTATGATGGAAGCAATTGCTAAAAATAGCCCCATTATTTTTCCTCTGCCAAAAAGCTATAACGAAGGCCGAATTATGTATGCCGCTGTGGATGAATTACTGAAAAACTCCACCGAAGATATTGCCACAATAAACTCAAACAAGTTTGCATATCATGGACAATTTCTCGTGGCAACATCAATGCAAGACGAACAAAGCGTACAGTCATGCTTACCAAACACCCCAACATTATTTGGGTCTATTGAAACGACACAAGACATAAACATTGTCGGTCTGTGTATTGAGCACATGATCCAAGTAGTGGCATTCACCAAACTACCAATAGAGCAATTGCCTAGCAGTTATAAGCAATTCATTAAGCAAATAGCGCAATAACTCGCGTCACTCGCAGAGGTTCATATATGACAGATTTAAACATGAAGCAATTCTTAGAAAACGTAATTAGTGGTAAGAGCAACCGACGTTTTGCAACCATGGATGGAAAAAATTCAGTCCATATCCCCTTACTCGTTCGTTCCAAGCAACCCAAGACGCTGTTTATGTACAGCACGAACTACAATGATATTGCCGCTAGCGATAAGAACAACACAAACCCTGTACGAATTCAGCTCCAAAATCTAGTCAAAGGCGCGATGATTTACTCTGTTTTTCAACAGCTGGGAAAAGACGAACCGCTGGCGCAAAAGCTGAACTCGTCAATTAATGCCTTCTTTAATGGGAGAGGCCAGCAAAAACGCTTCAGTAGCGAGCTGGAAACTGAGGTTAATGAAGCGTGGCGAAAGGCCATTGAAAGCGATGAAGCTAACCTCATCACCAAGAATGCAAGATTAATGATCGACACTGCGATAGAAGAGATGAATGCTGGTGGCGACCTTAAAGCAGCAAAAGTAAGTATTTCCGACGCGAAGAGCGCAGCAGACCTATTCGTTAAATCCTTCGAAGTCAATATCATGCATAGCGCGAATACACCACTTACTCGCAATAACGAAATCTCTGCGATGTTTAGTAATACAGGTGAGAAAGTACAAGAGTTTATCAATCAGCGTTTCGGCAGTACATTTGACCAACATTACTTAAGGATGTTGTTAGTCGACAATGCTAACGCACTGCAACATCTAGGCGATAAGATCAATATTGATATGTCTGTAATTGCTGCAGACATCCCTTTTAGGCAGGAGAATGAGAGCCAGTCTCCAACCAACTCAATCCCTTCATCAGTATATCGAAAAGCCCGAGTTAACAATAAAAAAGGGGTTCGTGGGAAAATTAGTGCCTACATCAAACGAGATGAATCATTTGGTGAATACGGACTCAGTCACTTAATCGTTAACGTAACAGAGCATGATGGCGCTGAGCACGTCAACTACAACGAGTTTCTCTTCTCACATACAAGTAATCCACTAGATGGTTCTTCCACAAATGAATTAACGGCCTACCTTAAGACAGAAAATGAAGTTCAGCCCTATTTTACGCCCGAAAGAGCGCTGCAGCACCTAGAAGAAGAAAAGCTAAGTGCTGAACGAAGAGCAGCGTTTGAGGCACAAGTGATAGAAGAGAATGCAGTCAAACGAGCAGAAGCGTTTTCTGTATATAACACTCTTCAAGACGTAACCAATGCAGAACAACTCCAAGATACCTACTTCGGAAAAGCAAATGTCGCTGAGTTGGCTGTGAAATATATCCACGGCCTTAAAGTAAGTCCTGAAGGCAACGTCTGGCTCCCCCTTGCAAATGTGATCGAAAACAAACCTGTCGAAGAAAACATAGAAGCATTTCAAGAGCTTCTAGCTAACAAGCCCGAATGGAGCAGTACGAATAAACTATTTCAAGGACTTGGTGATGGCTATAAGCACAAATGTTCAGTCACGCTTGGCGACCCGAAAACAGCTAGTATCATCGGCACGTCAGAGGGAGTCAAGAACGGCCTAATACAAATGGAAATGGCTAAACAGAGAGGTATTGAACTAGCCATAGTCTGTGCTTTGGATGTAGGAAACTTAACGTCAGCTGTGAAAAAAATCATAGACGAGCACCCTACAAAGCCCATAGTCAACTTCGCAGATAATGACCTTTTCAACAGTGACCAGCAAAGGCGTTTTTTAAGGCATGAGTTAGAAGCGCAAGGGATCGAGCCAAATGGCAAAAACACCAACATTGGTATGGATAAAGCTATTGAAATCCACCAAGCGGTCAATTTGCCATACATTGCCTATGATTTTGAGAGTGATGTTGAAGGGATGAACTTACTCAATTTCCAGCAATCCCAAAAAGGCTCGGACATTGACGACCTTCTAAATGCCGTACAACAAGAATTGGCAAATAATGGAGTTGAAGATAGCCAGCAAGAAGCATGGCGTCGTGTAACAGACCTATTTGAAAACAAAATTGAAAGCACCATGAAATTCAGTGTAAGTCCGCACTGGACTAAAGAACGACAAAAAGATTTTGGCTGGTGCCCTTCCCTTGAAAACTTGTCTGAGCAACGCCTACCTAACTACTACCACATGAAAGAGTCTATTGGCCACGCACAGGAAGTTTTTCAGAAAAACTATGGGATGAAATACGACGTATACCAATCAATGGTCCAAACTCGACATTGGTCGCCTTCCAGCGAAGAAATGGCATCAATGGTTGTTGCTGACGATACGATTGAACAATACGAAGACGCGATCACACAGCACATCGAAAATATTGAGAACGGTGTGGTTGAAGTAAATGAGAATTCAATAGAAAGTGAACCAATGACTGAGTTGGATGCACAGTTAGGGTCACTTATTTCTCCAACTATTGATGAGAAAGTAAACAAGGTAGATGCGAAGATAACTTCACTCACTCGTCGAATTCACAACCTTGAGCAGAACATGGACAAATACCCTATTGCCAAGTTCGAAGAGCGCATGGAAGTCAATTCGACTGCACTAGACAGGTTATATGATGAGAAAGCCCGATTACTTGGAGTCAGCGCAAACCAAATAAAACGAGAAAGAAGCCTAAACAAATACTATGACAGGTCAATTACAGAATCCAATGACCCACTTGTTATTAATCAAGGCAAAGAAAATCTCCAATTTGAGTCTCTTGAAAACGCTCAATCTGCTGATGTCAAAGAGGTAGATAGCCAAAGCCTGCTAAACGACGTGTTCAAACAAGTCTATGACAACGACGACTCCCCTTCTAACAATAATCAGGGGATAGTCGATCTATTGCATGCATGGGCTGAAGATCAAAAAGCTGAACTTGATGCGCTACTAGAAAGTCCCCACGATGACGTGAATAAGCAATTCTCTGCATTTAGTATTGGCATTGCTGAATTAGAGCAGCACCTGACGGGAATTGAAGATAATTCCGAGAGTTTGGTATCTGGCTCACTTAAAACTAGTACTGAATATTCAAAGTACTTCGTTCACTTAGAAGCGTTAAAACAGCAAGCCGACGAAACTCTCAACGTCAACTTTGACGAACAAGCAAGAGCTGCGATTGATTCGCTTAACATCCAACCTGAACCCGATTGGACTCCTAGTAACAATGACTGGGCTGATGGATTGATGATGGATGCAAGTCAGCATGAGATGGCAATGAATGAGAGCTTTGATGGACAACATTACGATACGGACAATTTTGCTCACTTCTTTGATTCGGATACTGAGCAGCCGGAAGCAGTGACACCAGAGCATGAGGTCGCAGAACATGCAGAAGCTCCTGAGAGTGAGCCTGAGCAACCGGAAGCGGTGACACCAGAGCATGATGTCGCAGAACATGCAGAAGCTCCTGAGAGTGAGCCTGACCAGCCGGAAGCGGTGACACCAGAGCATGATGTCGCAGAACATGCAGAAGCTCCTGAGAGTGAGCCTGACCAGCCGGAAGCGGTGACACCAGAGCATGATGTCGCAGAACATGCAGAAGCTCCTGAGAGTGAGCCTGACCAGCCGGAAGCAGTGACACCAGAGCATGAGGTCGCAGAACATGCAGAAGCTCCTGAGAGTGAGCCTGAGCAACCGGAAGCGGTGACACCAGAGCATGATGTCGCAGAACATGCAGAAGCTCCTG
>NZ_JBNJOJ010000010.1:0-137725 GCF_050113655.1 Vibrio sp. TRT 29B02 | reverse complement strand
GGTGGGTCCGGGCGAACTCGAATCGCCGACCCCTACCATGTCAAGGTAGTACTCTAACCAACTGAGCTACGGACCCAAATTTAATGTTCTGCATGTTTTGGTTTTAACATGACTTTAAGGAGTGGTGGGTCCGGGCGAACTCGAATCGCCGACCCCTACCATGTCAAGGTAGTACTCTAACCAACTGAGCTACGGACCCATTCCTTAAGAACGAGACGGATGTTACCGAGAGTTATTCGATCGTGCAAGAGCATTTTTATCGATTTTAGCTCGTTTGCTTTATATCTAAGCGAATTGTCGTAGTTTTATCCGCATCAGATACGAAAATGTGCATTAAATCACACACATGCAACGACTATCGTCCTCGGCCATCAAACATAACAATGATGGTTTTTGTGATGATACTCATGTCCATTGCTAACCAAGATTTCATCGAACAGAGTGACAACGCGTAACTGTGGTCGTAGCCGACTTTCCTACGCACATCATCAATACAAGTGTCATAACCTTGGTTAACCTGAGCCAATCCGGTAATACCTGGCATCACGCCATAGGTTCGGTCAGCGAAATAGGGAATGGCTGCTTCCAGCTTGTTGTAAAAACTTGGACGTTCCGGTCTTGGGCCTATCAAAGACATATCTCCAACTACCACGTTAAACAGCTGGGGGATTTCATCTAGGCGCGTTTTACGCAGAAAACGACCAACAGGCGTGATTCTTGGGTCGTTTTCGGTTGCCCAAACAGCCCCAGTTCGTTGCTCTGCGTCCTGATACATGGTGCGGAACTTAATGATTTCAAAGAAGACCATTTTTTCAGGAGTCGATTTACCAACACGAAGTTGTTTGTAGAAAACGGGGCCCGGTGAACTGACTTTTATTGCCACTGCAATGAAGGGGATAAAAGGCGATAAAAGGAGTAAACCAAAGATCGCACCAAATAGATCAAAAAGGCGTTTAGCTAACCAGATTGACATGTGTGTTGATACATTGCTCATAATATATCCTTATTGGTCTACACGAGACCATTTTCCTGATTCAAGACCGAGTAGGTAACGTAAGCCACCAATGAGGTTTGCACAGTGTCCTGCGACAATATAGAGTACCAACTTGCAGATTCTGTGGCTGAATATGTAGGGCAAGAAGTAACTGAGCAACGCCAGAGAATAGAGGGCGATTTGCCCCGTTAAGGCTGCCATAAATAGAGGGTTGTCCATCAATACTATTGACGAAATTAGGCAAAGAATCAGCAGGTAAGGGGTGAGCAGGCGTAAGCCTTTTCCCGATGCAAAGGCAAAAGCGACACCACGGTAGCGAGGCATAAACATATCGGCCAATAGTATCGCTTGTTGCATGTTACCCGCGGAGATTCTTAATCGGCGGTGGTAGTCATTTTGTTGGTTGGTTGCTTCCATTTCCAACGCCACCATTCTGGGCTCATATTTGGCTAAGTAACCTTGGCGAACAATCTCCATAGGAATGATGAAGTCGTCGTTGATCGTGTCCGTACCCATGCTTTTAAACAGATGGGTACGGAATAGATAGAACGCGCCGTGCGCACCGAGCGTAGACCCTAGGGAGGCCTCATGCATTTTGACTTTACTTTGGTACTGCCAGTAGCGATTCTCGCCTTCATTGTGATGGTTAAATAGTTGGTAGTGACCGTTAACAACACCAACTTGGCAATCATGAAAATGACGATTAGCTAACCACAACGCATCAATAGAGATTAGGGCGGATACGTCGCTAAGCGCAGTAATATCAGTAGATATCGTCGACATCTGTTGATTGATGACGGACACTTTACCGCGATTTTCGTTAAACACACGAATTTCAAAGTGCGTATCAGCGCAGATAGCTTCTTGAATAGTCTGCTCAGCAATTAAGGCGGTGTTGTCTGTGCAACCATCGCAAGCAATAATCACGTTGTAACGACTTTTAGGATAATCGAGTGACGACAGATTGCGAATCTTATCTGCAATCCACTGTTCTTCGTTATAGGCTGGCACGAGAATAGTGATCGACGCACAATCTTGGTCACTCGTCACTGGTCTATAGCCTCGGGAAGCGTGTTTAATCGCCTTGAGCGGATGATGTTTTGAATACCATGAGAGTAATACTGGATATCCAACATGGTGATAGATAATCAAACTACTCGAGATGAAAAACAGAGTGCTCAATAGAAGTTCCATCATGCGCTTTTCTCCACAGCTAGTTGGTCATAGGCTTTGACCATTTGGCGTATATCATTGTTATTAAGAACAAACTCCCTTGGCGAGTACGTACGATGTCTGTCCAATAAGTTATTCAATAGAGCCTCTGCCAGTGCATTTGGGTTATTACTTTCGACCGCTGCACCTGTTATAGGACAAAGGGTTTCGCTGCAAGCACCCACATCGGAGGCAACGGTAACAATGCCGCATGCTTGTGCTTCAAGCGTGGAAAGAGGGTAGCCTTCACTCCTAGATGGAAGGCAGAACAGATCTAAAGATTGGTAAAAGCGACACATGTCGTCGACGAGGCCGAGTAAAATTACACGTTGGCTAATCCCGAGCCTTTGTGCTTGTTGTTCAAGTGCCTCTTTTTGCGAACCTGCTCCAGCAATCACCAGATATAGGTTATTGGGCAGCAACACCATGGCATCCAGCAGTATGTCGTGACCCTTAACATGTTCGAGGCGTCCAGCACTGCCAATGATGGTCGAAGAAAGGGGAAGGCCTAGTGACTGACGGGCGAGGTGCTTTGATCCTGGTTTAAAACGCTGACAATCAATGCCGTTATTGATCACAGATACGTCGTGATAGTTAAGTCGTTCAAGTAATTGATCTCTCACCAATTTCGCATCGGCGACGACAGAGGGTTTGGCGATAGCGAGAGCCAATTTTTGTAATGAACAGTGCTTTGGGTTGGATAAGTGCCAAGCATCGTGTTCGGTGTGGATGCGTGCTTTGACGTTAGCAAGACGTGCTGCAATCGCTCCGTAAATGATTGGCCCAATATGGTGAGTGTGTACAGTGGTCGGTTTTAATGTGCGAAATAGCTTATATAGACGATGTAATGTCGTAAAACTGAACCCTGCCGGTTTATCAAGAAACACGAGGTGATCTTCGACTTCTCCTAACCGAGGCCAGTGAGAAATCGCCTCTTCCTTTGAACCTTCTAGGCTAACAATCAATACATGGTGCTCAGGGTTGGAAAACGTCATCATGTTGAGTGCCAGTGATTCGAGCCCTCCAGGGGCAAGATGTTGAACGACATGAATGACGTTTTGGGTATGGTTATTCATGCTATCTCCTGACATGGTTTAATTACCTTACTAGTAGTTAGCATAGGATGTGCCAACTATTTAATTGTTATTTATCATATGTTTATCTGATTTTATTGGGTGATTTTCATAGTGAAAATCAAATTACATTTCACTATGAGTGGTAAGGTTTGATTTTGGGAAGTTGAGTCAGCAAAGGTGCTTTAGTAATTGACTCTATCTCTGATTTACGGCGCACCGACGAATCGAAAAGTTCGATTAATGTCGCGACACCGGATCCGAGTGCTATTCCTGCGACAAAACCTGCAATGACAAAAATGATGATCGGTAAGTTAGCGGGGCGACTGGGTGTAAAAGGAAGGTCGATGATTTTAACCCTTTTGTTTTGCTCAAAAACACCGAGTGACCCTGTCAATTGAGCCATTTCGTAGCGTTGAAGCAGTTCATCATAAAGCTGACGTTTGATTTCCGCGTTGCGAACTAAACGGTGCATAGTTTTTGCGTTGTCACCAAACTTATTCGCTTCTTGTTCTAGTTGAACAATCATGTTGTTGAGGCTTTTTGTTTCTTCTTTGAGAGACTCATAACGTCCTCTCACCAGTTGTAGACTGTGGAGTTGGGTGACGAGTAGAGGCTGAATCTCACCCAGTTCTCTCAATTGGCTACTGCTGGCAATATCCCATAGTTGATCACTACTGATGTTTGGCTGCTCCATTTTCAGTAAGATTGTTCTTTCATTCTCAAGACGGCGCAGCTCGCGCTCTTTACCTTGCACCGCGCTGTGGCTTTCCGTGTATTTTGCTTTTAACAACGTCAGTTCACTGCGGATTTCAATGATTTGATCTTCGATTTTACCTACCACAGGATTGGTTTTTGATAGCTGTTGATCGAGCGAACCTAAACTGCGTTCGACACCAGCAAGCTCTGCACTTTTTTCTGCATAGCTTTGCTTTAGTGCCGCTAAGCGAGCGAGCGATTGCGTCTGCATTTCAGGTGTTACGGAGGCAAAACGGTTTCTAAAGTCTGCGAGTTCATTCTCAGCTTGATCCAATTCCACACGACGCTTTTCAATGTGTATTGCTAGGAATTCAGACGAGTCCTTAATTGATGAACGCTCAGGCGCAAGTAACTGTTCGATGAAATGCTCACTGATTGATTCAAGCATCTCTTTCATACCAGACGGTGAAGGCGCTGTGAGAGATATTTGTAAGAAATCCTTACCTGGTTGGCTGACCGTTAGACTATTCGATAGTTTGTTGATGACATGATCTTTTTGGGCATCTGACATCGAATCGTTGATCAATCCATGCTCGTTGGCCACCGCAGTTAGAACATGGCGACTTTTCAACAGAGTACTCAATGCATTCAGACGTTCTTTAAGCATGGTAGAGACAGCAATGTCCTCTAAGAAAGGGTTCATTTTTGCGGTTTCTTGTATCAGCATAGAGGTATGTGAAACGTAATTGGTCGGAGCCATTTTGCCAACGAAATAACCGATAAATGGCAATATCAACATAGGAACGACGATGACATATCTTTGTCGCCACGCGCCATTGAGAATAACGATGAGACGAAGTTTCAGGTCGTTCATAGAGCCTCCAACATAGCGTTAAGTTTGTTGGTGCGAGCATCCCAACTTTCGTTGCTGATATTCACAACACCGAGACGTGGCTGCTGAATCGCAACACGTTTAAGTGCGAGTGAAAACTGTTCCGAGTTTGTGATTACGTCAACATGCTGTTGATATGGTACCAGGGCAGGGAACGGAGTGCTGATCACACGGCTACCTGCTGCTAGATACTCGAGAAGTTTCAACGGACTACAGGATCTGATCTGTTGATTAGCGACAAAAGGCAACAGGCTCACGTCCCAGTGCTGGCTATAGCTGGGCAGGAGGTGATGTGGGCGAGGCCCGAGGTAATGAACATTATCAAGCTTAGGTAGCGGGTTGTAGTCGAGCTCGAGAGGACCGATAAACACAAACTGCCAGTCGGGATTGTCTCGAAAAACTCGTTCTAACAGTTGATAGTCGAGCCAGTTAGATATACTGCCATAGAAGCCTGCGATTCGTTGTCGTCTTGGCGGTAGATCCTTTGCGCGAACGGCCGGTGTGCTGAACAGCGCGGTATCGACGCCATGCGGTAGATAGTGAGTCTTAGTTTGAGGAAACTTGGTCAGCAGTTTCGCGCTGGCGGCGAGTATTAAATCGGCTTGTTCAACCAACTTCAGCTCATGCTGTGCGACAACACGGTGATCTACGCCTGCCAAGGAGGAAAAATCATCGCCGCAGTAGTAAACCACCGCAGATTCGCCCAGAGAGCCACAAAGATCGGCGGTGGTTGGCAATGAGCTCCACAGGATGGGGTTGTCGAGTTTAAGTGTCTTGATGACGGGAAGCAGTTGAATGCAGATCATCATTTTTGCAATGCGACGAGCCAAATAAGAACGCGGTGCCGGAATGGTGCGTAAATTAACCACCGTTATATTGTCAGGTAAGGTGTGACCAACAGTGAAACCCCCTTTACTTTTACCCAACAGTTTGGCGATGGCTCGCTTTAAATCATGTCGAGTCAACCTAGGCTGGCGCAATCCTATTGAATTGACCCAGAGAACCTTCCTTTGTTTGGCTAAACGTACGATTAAATGTTGGGTGCTCGAAGGCAGGCCACCAAAATCTTCACCAAACACAATTAAATCACGCATGGTCAACCTCCTGACTGTTCAGGTAGCGAACAATTTTGGCTGGGTTTCCTACGGCAACCACCATGGGAGGGAGACTTTTGGTCACTACACTACCGGTGCCAACCACAGTGCCGTGCCCAATAGTGACATTTGGGCATACCGTAACATTGGTGCCTAGCCAAACATCGTGCTCAAGTACGATATCGCCAATATCTCTGCACTCATCACCATGGCCTTGAGCCCGCAATTCTGGGTCAAGTGAATGGCCAGAATAACCAAACAGAAATGCTCGACCAGCGATACGGACGTTATCCCCAATGACGACGCGTGTAGCTACGGCGATGGTGCTTTGCCAACCGATGTCGACATTGCTGCCGATAAGCAATTGCGGATTGTTGGATTGTGGTCTCGCGCTGAAGGTGGTTTGACCTGAAATACGGCAATCATCGCCGATGGTGATCGATAGCGGGCCAGAGATGAAAGGGACACCACCAAACAAGTAGAGACTCTTACCATGCCGCTTGAGACGGCCTTTGAACGCAGGAGTGTGAATTATCACGCGTACAAGGCTGAGATAGAAACCAGCTAGAGTTTGATACAAGAAGTAACACAGTCTGTTCCACCACTGTGGGGTTGGAATATCGAAAGCTCGAACTGTTTTCAATATGAGAAACAATTTGCGATAAGACGGATTTTCGTGGTGTTGAAGCCACACCTTAAAGTGATTAATGCGTTGTGCCAACATAATCTATCCCTACATTATTTGAATTATGCAGGGATCATTACACTAAGCGTGCCATAATTAATTGTTAATAAAATCATTGGTTTAAAAATTCATTCTCTGATTGGGAAGGTGTTTTCTCAAATTGAGAATGCTTTTGGCTAATTCGTGATAGCGCAATACACAAAGCGGCTAGGATATAAATTGGCCACGTAAAGCCTTGGGTGAGAAAGGTTCCGGAAACAATGGTACCAATAATACCGGCATACACTGATAAAGCGGTCGCCTTTAGATAGGGTGAAACGGGTTCGGTGCTGGAGTCTAGGATCGTCATGGTCGCTCGGCTCGTTTTTATCAGCGATACGATCATGATGATAAAAACCAGCAATCCTAAAAACCCCGTTTCTGCTAAAACACCAAACCAAGTACTATGAACCGCATGGTTGAGCCCATCCCAGTGTGGACTGTAGAAAAAATAATTGGCGTAAAAGTTATTCAGACCAACACCCGTTAGTGGATGATCTAATGCCATCTTAAATGCCGCCTCCCATGCATATAAACGTCCCATTGCGGAGGCATCGATACCCTGTTCTGCGGCACCACCTGATTGGCGATCGGATATACCAGCGACTGCGAACAGTATCATCATCGCGATGATACCAATAATGATTAGCAGAGTTTTCGAGCGAACTAATCGTAAACCAAAGATACCAAACACCGCGAGGGAACCGAGCAACCCACCACGACTTTGAGTTGCAATAACTGCCGCCATAGCAAGGACCAAACCTATGCTGCCCAGAATACGAGAAAAGCCTAATTGTTTGGTGGTCGCGAAGCTAATCGCGAATGCGAGCGGAAACATCAGTACCAGAGAGAGATCATTAGGGTCGCCTAACATTGAGCCGAGTTCGCGGCCGATGGTCACCCTTGTCCCTTCGACCAGACCGACCCCATTGATCGAATTTGATAACGCCACGACAGCGATTAACGACCCGGCTAAAATGATCAGCGTAGCGATTCTTTTAACGGATTCTTCACTATTAACCAACCATGCTATCGCCAAAGTCATGATGATGATTTTCCAGTAAATATTTTTGAAATAGGTAATAGCAAGTCCAGGATTTGATGACAAAACGGCACCGATGATGACAAGCAGCCAAAAAATGGCCAGCCAAGTAAAGCTCGGGTGCCAAAAGGTGGTCAGTTGTCTGCTAATCAAACTGTGCCAAATCAAAGCAGCCAAAGCGCCGACAGAGAGTAATAATGGAATCTTCAATGAATAGAGGGCTGGTATCGCTTCGTGAATTCGGAAAAATGAGAACAACACGAACAGGCTGACTAGCCAAAATGTCTGATTGAGCACAAACAGAACGCCAAATGGAGCAAAGCAAAGCACAATAACAATGGCAGGGTGAGGGACAAACATCCATATTGCTGCAAGAGTGAAGCACAGCAGTGACATCCACATGATCGCTTTGATGTGCTTGTATCGGCTCATTGGGTTTTACCTAAGTAAGTTTGCATTGCGATAAACACGGTTTTAATTGAGATAATTGTGACTAATTGGCAGCGAATCGCGTAAGCAATCAGAGCAAGCGGCTGAAGAACTAACATCAGTACTGATACTTCTAAATGTTGGTGGTAGCGGCTGGTAACAATGAAGCTAATGGTTAAATGCACCAAACCCGTTAATGCTGATAACTGATAGTTAAGATAGAAGAGTTTTTGGCTATGATACAAGGTCAGCACGAAGCGAGTCACTTGACCAATCACCAGTGATAGCAAGATTCCATACAGCCCATGCTCAAGCGTCACAATGCATGTGCCGAGTGCCACCAACGTCGCAAAAATATTAATGTAGAGTAACTGCGGAGTCTTTTTACGATACAAAACGCCAAAATTACACAATTCGACTAACTCCTTAAACAGCATCATGATAATGGTTAGGCTGACGTAGCCGATGGCTGGCTGGTAGTTAGCAGGGAGAGCCAACTCGATGAAAATCTGACTAAGCCAAGAGACGCTGATGGCGATAAGACAAAGAAGTAAAACGCCACGCTGGGTGACTTTAGCTGTGTAGTCAGAACCATGTATTTGCATAGATTCGAAACGTTTTGGCATCCACCACATGTGAAAAGGTTGAATTAAAATTCCGACACCTAAGGCGAATTTGGCGGCAAGAGCATACATGCCTAACGTTTCAAGATCAGTCGCACCTGCGATTAACCATCTTTCGGCACCGCTTAAACCAAACGCGACAACCGCTGACAACATTAACGGCATCGAGTAATAGAGGTATTGTCGTAAATGAGTGGTTTTAGGTAAGCGAAATGGGAATCGTAGGTAAAAGTGAAGAAAAAGAAACTGGGCAAAAGTACAGAGTACATTGAGCGCAAAAATGGTTGTTACGTCAGGGGAATGGGTTAGCACGGCAACCAGTAACGCAACCTGAATCACGACCGTTGTTGTACACACTTTAAAAAATAGATCCGCCTGATTATGCAGACGTAACCAAGCGAGACATATCGCCAGTGGCGCTTCGTAGCAGAGCACCAACAGAATGAGACCAAGCTGATTGGCGTCGAATAGATCGAGTTTAAAAGGAGAAACCATGTAGAAAAACAGGACGACGATGCTTAGAAAAACAGAAAGGGATAGAGACGCACTATATAACTTGGCTGCCTTTATTCTGCGTAATCTAGCGTGGCGGATTGGCCCAATAAATCGGTAGAGATTTTCATGCATTGCCAATCCAACAACCAAGCTGAAAAATACAGTAGTAATCCCCAACAGTTCAAGATGGCCTAGCTCGTTTGGTGACAAGTAGTGAGCCATTAACGGCAAGGTAAACAGTGAGACACCTTTCATCAGAAACAAGCTCACAGCATACAAACTAATGTTCTTTATATGACCGTTGGACATAGCAACCTCCTGATTTGCACTGTTTAGCTATTCTGAATGACACGCGCCATGGTCAGTGCCAAATCGCCATTGATATACTGAGCAAATTTCTTATAGCGAATCTCTGCACGATAGTGCTTGGCCAATAAACGAGCGTTTTGACGACAACGATGAAAAACCTCTTGATCACTGACGGCGTAGAGCAAAGCATTCGCCAGCGAATCGACATCGCCTGGTTGGTACTTGATGCAGTCGTGGTTATGAATCAGCTGTTGGTCCCAATAAGCGCCATCTTGAGGAATAAGCACACACATGCCAGCGGCAAGCGCTTCAAGGATGGAAAGTCCAAAAGGTTCGTTTTGACTGGTTGAGATAAATATATTGGATTGACTGCGTATCTCATCTAGGTTTTGTGGATCTTCAAACCACTGAGTGTTGCTTAGATTTATTGGCGCGTTCGATACGGGTAAACAGGTATCGACTGGACGGATAAAACAGATGTTTAACGCAATCGGTCTATAATGGGTGGTGAGTTTGATGGCGTCGACTAAGAGGTCGAGACCTTTCCATTTCAATAGCGATGCGGCCCAAAAGCAAACTGGCAACTGAGTTTGGCAAGGTGTCGGCCATCTAGATTGAGGTAAGCCATTGGCAAATGGTTGGTAATGTTGAGCACATAGATAAGACTCCGCTAGCGCTGATGCATCCGCAATGTTCGTTTTGTGGCGCAAGTAACTCTGTAACGCGGCTTTTAAGCTTTCTCTCGCTGAGGGTAAGTAAAATACCGCATTGGCTTGAGTCAAACAGTACCCAATAGAGCGCGAAAGCCCAACACTACCATGAACGAACTGGATGATTTCGTAAACAACAACACGCCTAAGCAGATAAATCGCCATATCAATACCCGGGCCAGATGCGCCAACCACTTTTGTTATTCCGCGATAACGTAATAGCGTCATAAACAACAGCAGCAGCAAATAGAGTTGGTTGAACCAATATAAAGGCCCTTGATGAATTTTCATCAGTGCCGACACAGCGCGAATAGGGGTAATAATGACATCATGTTTGGCGTAAAACTCGCTGTTGAGCCAAAATTCCGGTTGGATGGTCAAGACAACAAATTGATTCCCGTTTACTCGACATATATTGAGTGCATCGCTGGTTGCGATTTTAGAACCGCCTTTAAACGGGATTGGGTCAAACACCAAGGTAAAATTAGACTTAACCATGTTGGCCTCCTAAAGATACGCGATTCGATAAGTAGGTCTTTAGTGGTGAAAGAGAGGTGAATAGGCCGCGTGCTTGATTATTTTTTTGCGCAAGAATGGTGTTGTAAACTTGTTCAATCTGCGGATACGTTACCGATAAATCATGGCTTTTGATGATATGGCGGTAGGCGTTGGCAGCTATGCGATGGCACAACTTAGGATTGTTAATCAAAATCCGCATTGCACTCGCGATTGGGCCAATCCCATGGTTAGGATATAGCACTCCGGTTTTACCGTGGCTGATAAACTCAGGAATACCGCCTTCAAATGGTGCGACAATGGGCAGTTTAGCCAATCCAGCTTCTGCAACCACTAACCCAAAGGCTTCACTGCGTGCACCACTGATAAAAGCGTCACAACCTTTAAGCCAGCCAACAACGTTTCTTTGCTCGCCAACAAAGTGTACCTGCATCGCAAGATGTAGATATTCAGCTTGCTCTTGAAGCTTATTTTTAAGAGGACCATCGCCGATAACCACTAGGCGTGTATCGGGGTATTCAAGGGTTACATGACGAAGTGCGGTGAGAATTCGATCGATCCCTTTGCGATGAATTAACGAGCCGACAGTGGCAAAAATAAAATCGTGTTGCGGAATACCGAGTTCACGTCGAACATCGACTTCGGACTGGGCTAACAAAGCGTGCGTGTCAATACCGTTGTGCACAACGTTAACGCGTTCAACGGGATAGCCATCATTGATCAAAGCTTGTGAAACATACTTGCTGACCGAAATAACATGAGGCGATAGATGAAGACCTAGGGTAAGTCGCTCTCTGATCTGGTAAGGGCAGTGCAGTTGAGTGACCAAAGGGATATTCTTGATCCTTGCCGCAACCACCATCCATTGACAAGGTGCGCCACTATTGACATGAATAAGGTCGATCTTTTCTCGATCAATGAGCTCGCAACCGTGCTCTACCAACGCCATCCAGCTCATCAAATTGAAACGTGGGGCTTTCCATCCCAGTAACAACCGAAATTGACTCAGTTCTGTGGTGACGTTGAGTTGGTCGAGTTGCTCTGCCAATGTACGATTGTTAGTCCACACCAAGGGCTGGAAGTGAGTCGGATTTAGAAACTTAATCAAATCGAGCAAGCATTGCTCACTGCCACGAATCCAGTCATCACCATAGTGTACAAACAGAATTTTTTTCGCCATAGCCAATCCCTTTTGCTGCCGTAAGAATAAAGGTCGATAGCAGATGTAACGCAAACGGGATGCCACAAATTGATGGTTTGTAAGCTATTGTTTTATAGTTATTTTTTGAAATGAGAAAGGTAAGGGTCGCTCATTTCTCAATTTGAGAATCAGTTTGAAACTGTTTTGGAAAGTAGAGCTCTAGCATTTGAGGGATGATAGCCGAAGGTGAAAAGTGTTGTTCAATGGTCGCGACGGCATTGCGCTGTAGTGCGTTTCTGCTCTGCGAGTCGAGTGAGACAAAATCTTGCAATTGTTGGTTGAGTTCTTCCATAGAGTTAACCAGAAAACCATTGTGTTGGTGACGAATCAACTTATCGAGGTTGCCGACACTGAGTGCAAGGACGGGTATACCACGCGCCATAGCTTCAAGAGCCGCCATTGGAAGGCCTTCGAACCGAGAGCAAATGACCAACAAACCAACATTTGGCCATATACTAGACATGTCACTCTGGTGACCGTGAAAGCGAACATTGATTGGGGCACAGGTGGTGAGTGCCGTTTCCATCGGCCCTGAACCATAAACATCAAAGTTTAACTCGTTATTAAGCCGTGCGATTTCAACAAATCGATCAGGCGCTTTCTCTTCACTTAATCGCCCGACAAAAGCAATCTGTTGTCCAGTACTGATGGCTAGCTGGTGGTTATCAATAAAGTTGTTGAAGCAAACAGACCGGCTTGGCAACTTAGCCATGATTGCATGACTGACGGCGAGAGAGTGGGTAGAGAGAAAGCTGCTATATCTGTCGATCAAGTCATAAAGCCATACTTTTCCTTTGGGTGTCTCGCCAGCATGATAAGTAGTGATCTGTGCAACACCAGTTAAGAGATGCAGCAGTTTACATATGATGCTGGCTTTATAGCCATGGGCGTGTACGACGGCGGGGCGTTGAGCTTGAATCTGGTCGCGTAATTGAAACACAAAGTGCTGTTTATCGCGATCAAGATAATCAACGCTGACGTTCGCTTGTTCTAATTGTTGTTTCAATTGGTTGTGATGAGGATAACGGCGCAGAAGCCAAACTTGAACGTGAATGTTAAAGAGCTTGAGCCCTTTCGCGAGCTCAAGCACATGCGTTTCTATACCACCGAAGGTTTGACTATCAATCACCAACCAAACTTGATCAGACGAGTTGCTGCTCATCCTCAGACTCCCAAGCTTGTTTTTTTCGGTACACGGTTGAAGGACTAAGTTCGAGCAGCACCGCCGCATTGAGCACATTGCCGTCGCAGTAATCGATCGCTTGTTGGATAGCTTCTCTTTCTATCTGCCACATAGGACGTATATTGTGATCCGACTTTGCCACTTGTGGTGTGGCATCCGTCAACTGAGAGATGGAGTCAGCATCATGTCGCAGTCTGACTGGCTCAGAGACCGCAGCAGTCGGTGAGTTTGGCTGCTGCCTTTTGTTTTTGATCAGTTGCTCCGGAAGATGTTCGTATCTCAAATGACTGTCGTCGTTCAACACGACAATATTGCGAATAATATTTTGCAGCTGACGAACATTGCCGGGCCAGTTGTAACGTTTCAGCGCAGATTCCGCTTCTCGATGGATTGAAGAGAACTTCTTACCATCTTCTTTGGCGTACACCTTGAGGAAATGGGTCGCTAAGGTAATGATGTCGTTACCACGATCTCGCAAAGGTGGCATTTCAACGGGAACCACATGAACTCGATAATAGAGGTCTTCCCTAAATCTGCCTTGCTCGACTTCTTGCAAAGGATCGCGGTTTGTTGCGCAGATAATGCGAACATCAACCTTCATCTCTTTGGTTGCACCGAGCGGAGTGAATGTTCCGGTTTGCAGAAAGCGGAGAAGCTTTTTCTGCATTTCCAGTTCCATCTCACAGAGCTCATCGAGAAATAAGGTTCCACCATGGGCTTGAGATGCCGCCCCTTTACGATCCGCTGTTGCACCTGTAAAAGCACCTTTTACGTGGCCGAATATCTCACTTTCCATCAGATCTTTGGGGATAGCACCACAATTGATGGCGACAAAGGGTTTATCGCGGCGCTTGCTCTCTTGATGAATGGCTTCCGCACATACCTCTTTACCTGTACCACTCTCACCGATAATAAAAACACTCGCAGAAGTCGGTGCGACAGAGTCGATGATCTTATAGATCCCTTGCATGGGAAGGCTTGAACCGATGAAACCATGAAAACGATTACGGTCGAATTTAGCTTCAATATCTTCGACGAGTGTCTCCAGTTTTACCTGCTGTAAATGCAGGGCAATTGAAGTCTTTAAACGGTCGGCATTAATTGGTTTTTCTAAGAAGTCTTTTGCGCCTTTTTGCAGCAAACTAACCGCCACATCAACGGATCCATGTGCGGTAGCAATCACCACAGACGTAGGGATCTGCTGCTCGTTGATCCAGTCTAAGATATCTTCGCCATCCATGTCGGGTAGCTTTAAATCAAGTATCACTAGATGAGGGACATTACGCTCTATGAAAGCGATCGCTTCTTTACCCGTTTCAACATGGAAAAGGTCGTAATTTTCGTCCTTAACGTACTGCTTATACAGAATAGCCAGTGATGTGGAATCTTCTATTAATAATACTTTTGGTTTCATAGGCGATTTCCTATCGATAAACAGTTAAGGTTGCATCGGTTGTGAAAAGCCTTGCTGCTTACGAATTTCTAGTGCGGCTAGTGATTGTTCAGCAAGGTGTTGCAACTCAGATTTAAGTTTGAAGGCTTGGTGTCCTTGTCCATCTATACATAGATGTTCAATTTTACGCGCAAAATTAGACAGTGTACGGTTGCCCAAAGCCAGTGAAGAACTGCCTAAGGTGTGTGTTTCAAATTCAACCGTTTGTGAGTCTTCTCGATCAATGGCTTGGTATATTTTTTCCAGCCGTTGATGTGACTCTTCAAGATAGTGGTCAATCAATAACGGGATGACATCTGCACTTGTATCTTCAATCATTTGTTGAAGGATTTGTTCATCGACAAGTTCCAAATTAACCTCTTCTAATATTGCTGGTTCAACGGTTTTAATGTTAGCTCGATGTGAGTCTGATTGCTTATTTTCTGTGTTTGAAGTGTGAGCAGAACCTGATTCCGTATTGTGTTCTTCATTTAAGAATAGATTAATTTTTTCAATTAGTTGTGATGCTCTTAGAGGTTTTGATAAGTAATCATCCATACCCGAGGCGAGAAACTTCTCTCTGTCTCCCGCTAGCGAGTGCGCCGTAAGGGCAATAATAGGAAGTTGCGAGGTAATGTCATCATCGAGTTCGCGGATTGCTTTGCATGCCTGCATACCGTCCATCTCTGGCATAGAGATGTCCATAAAGATGATGTCGTACTGATATTGCTTGACCATCGCTACCGCTTGGACACCGTTTTCAGCAATATCGATAGTGAGGCCGATACGCTTAAACATCTCTCTGATGACCAATTGGTTCGCTCTGTTGTCTTCCGCAACCAAAATACGAGCATTGGTGTATTGCAAAGTAGGGCGACTTTCAGTGGTATCCGGTGACGAGATGAGCTGATCAGCAACAGGTAAACAGATATCAAAGGTGAAGGTACTGCCAATTTGAGGCTGGCTGTCTACACGTACTTCTCCATCCATTAGATTGCAAAGGCGTCGGCAAATTGCCAGACCGAGTCCAGATCCTTCTTTGCTACGAGAGTATGATTGGTCAACCATAGTGAACTCATCAAACAGATAGTCGATCGCATTTTGGTTGATGCCAATCCCAGTATCTTGTATCTGACAGGTGAGTTTTACCTTGTCTTCAGAGACCCTCTCCGCGCTTACTTTAACGGTGACGCTTCCTTCATGGGTAAACTTAATCGCATTACCAATTAGGTTCAGTAAAATCTGTTTAACTCGGTTGATATCACCACGAACCATACTAGGTACGTGGCCTTCAATGTAGCAGTGTAAGACTAAATTTTGTGCTTTCGCTGAAGGCGTGAATGAATCGACAACACTCTCTACACACTGGCGAAAATCAAAGGGCTGATCCTCAAGTATCAGGGTGTTTGACTCCATTCGAGTGAAATCGAGAATATCGTTAATGACGGACAGTAAAAAATGGCCTGATTCAGTCGCTGTCGAAACCAGTTTTCTCTGCTCCTTACTCAGATTGGTCTCTTCGAGAATGTTGAGAATACCCAGTACACCATTCATTGGGGTTCTAATCTCATGCGACATAGAGGCAAGGAAACGACTTTTCGAGTCATTGGCAAGCTCTGCGCCTTCGCGGGCGGCGTGAAGCAACTTATATTCTTGTTCTAGCTTGGCGGACATGCCATCAAATGCACGAGATACGTCACCGATTTCATCTTTCGATTGTGAGTTAAGTTGAAAGCCCGGACCCGATTGCTCGATGGTGTTGACTGCGGAAGCAATGCGAGTCAATCCTCGTGTTAAATAGGTGCCTAAGGCGAAAGAGAAAAGGGCAACTAACACCACTTCCATGGTTGCAATGATGACAATGGAGCGCTGTGCGTCATTCAACATCATCATGATAGGTTCGACTTGAAAGCCGATATCGACATACCCGTAGACTTTGCCGTTGACCTCAATCGGGCTACGCAAATCGAAGATTCCATCATCAACACTTTCAAGACTGGTATCATTTTGCATCGCACGTTGTAAGATCGCTTTGTCACCAGCGCAGGCCATCTCTTTGCCATCACGCAACACTCTAACGTAGGCCACATCTTCCAACGTCATGAACTCATCGACGAGGCTTTCCAAAGTGGCAATGTCTGTGGATAGAACGGCATCTTTGGCCGCTTGAGTAAACATGGTTGCGCTAGAGTTGGCTCTCTGTATGAGTTGCTTCTCATTTGAGTTGGAAAGAAAGCTCATTGCACTGAGGACTAGAACGATCAGCACAATGATTTCTATGATGGCGATTCCAAGGATTGTTTTTAAACGTAAAGTCATGCGCTTCTCCACTAATCCAAAATCGTGATGTTTAGCTTACGAACGTCATTCCAGTCTTCATCTTTAGCAGCCACAAAACCTTTTATGCTTAGTGTCTGTAGTTGAGCTTGTTCGACGCTACTTGAATCCAATGACATTAAGGCGTTTTGCAAGGCAGAGACCTGTTGCTGGCTTAAACGTGGGTGGGTGGCAATCGCATGTGGTGTATAAGACTCGGTTCTCCAGATGACTTTAAGTTGAGACTTGACCACTTCTGGCAGTGAGTTAAAGGTTCGCATTACACCGCCACCAGCGGGAAAAAAGCCTTTAGCCACACCGAGATAGACTGAATCGTGTGAGGAGACGTAGTTGACCTGATAACTGATTCCCGCTTTATTTAGATCGCTTTGAGTTAAAATGGTGGCTGCAAAAGCGGCAGGAGAAGGAAAAGCGAGCTTAGAGTTGTCGAGCTGTGTGAGGCTTTCAATAGGGTCTTTTTTTTTCGCGACAATAATACCTTGAATAAGTTTGTCTTTTGCTTTGGCTATCGCACGATATCCTGGAGTCTGACTAAAAACCGTGTAGTGATAAGGGTTCATATACGCGATGTCATACTTCCCTTCTGCCAAACGTTGCTCGAAGGTAGGAATGTCTGGAGCGGTACTAAATACCACATCGATTCCCGTTTGCTCACTGAGGTAGTTCATTATCGGCGTCCACTGTTCAGCCAATCGACTGGCAGATTGCTGTGGAACGATGCCGAAACTAAGGGTTTGAGCTAGACATGTTACGGATAAGGTTAGGGCGGAAATAAACACGACTAGACGTTTCATGCTAACTCCTACGCTGACTGTGCCAGAAATTCGTTGGTCAAAATTTTGCTTGCTATACGCTCACGCCAACGACGTGGGATAAAGGTAAAGCGGTTTAACTCGCGGACTATTTCTTCGGCCAAAGTGGCTTGGTCTCTCATATTAAGAATAGAACCCAGCAGAGAAATTGACGCGCAATTGAGCATTTCAGTCGCTTTGGCTAACTGACCCGACGACGTTTTTCCACCCATAACAACAAGGACGGTCTGATCACAAGCCCCCGCGACGACTTGGGCGGGTATATTGCCGCGATTTATGTGTAACAAAGGGGAAGTGTCGCAAATGACTCGATCAAATTGTTGCAGCCACTCGGATACCGCGTTAGTGAGGTAGGTCGGGTCTTTGTATGCCAGAAGCGCAGATTGACTGCTAGGGACAGGTAACCCCGTAAACAGTTGATGCGTATCGTTGTGTTCAACCAAAAATCCAACTTGCTCAGTAAACTGAGGCATCGAATCGATCGATTCAAATGCTGGATGGAAGGTATTTAAATCAACGACTAATGTTTTATGGCCAGCCAATAAGTAACGCTCCGCAAGTGCAGATACAATGGATGTGACGCCGTCACCTGATTGACAGGCGGTAAGACAGAGAGAGCGGCAACCATTCATCTCCGCTGCAAGATAGATTTGCTCAATCTCGGTATGGGTTGAAGGAATAATCATCACAACGCTCCTATTAACACTATGGTGGTGGTTAAGCGCAGAATATCTTCCAAGCCAACACGGGCTTTTTCCAAGATGCTTTCGCTACGGTCAGGAACATAGATGGTGTCACCGGCACGAAGGACAGGCAGTTGATATATGTTGGCCGTTTTACTGAAGTTCACCAAATCAAATGTTCGCGCCTGACCCTGACAGCAGGACATATTTACGATAGAAATCTTTTCAAGGTAAGCTCGGTCAGACGGGCCGCCTGCTTCTGCAAGTATGTCGAGCACGGTCATATTGTCATCGAAAACGTAACGTCCAGGTTTGTTTACCGCGCCAAGGACACGCACGGTGGACTCTTTCGAACGATCCAGCCAGATTTTATCTTTCTCGGGAATGTAGATGGTGTCGCCCATGGTCACGTTAGGTAATAGGCTTTCGTCGCCCGTTTCGAAGTAAAGAGAAAGGTTCAGCTTGCTCACTTTTGAGTAACTTTTGTCTCTATGGGTGATGCGGATGTTATGGATGTCAGCATCTTTGGTTGGGCCATCGGCGGCGGAAAGAATGTCGAGGAAATGCATATCTTTGGTGAAGCGATAGCGTCCAGGCGCGTTGACCTGACCGAAGACGTAAATCGACGCATCCGAACTTTGACGAACCCATTGTGACTTATTATCCGATGGGTCTTGAGGCAGGTCATGAATACGAATAATGGACCCTGCTGTAATGCTCGGCAATTCACTGCTTGGTGCTCCACTCAAAATATAGGCATCGAGGTCGAACACATGGAGTTTATTGTCGCTGGTGACAACCTCGATTTTTGAGGTATCAGCGCGTAATGTTGGGCCGCCTACGTGAGAGAGTAGATCCATTAGGTCCATTTCATCAGACCATTCCACTCGACCGGGACGAACCACTTCTCCGATGATGCGTACTGCGCGGTTCGGCGCTATCTTGAGCCAAGATTTTTCGTTCATGTCGGTTTTCTCGGGGACAAAGATTGCGTCACCAGCACTGATTTTCGGAGGGGTGCGTCCTGATAGACCTTCAGTAAAAGCGGTTAGGTCGAATTTGACGACCGTACCATTGGCTTTAATGACGCGAATCTGACGCGATTCAGCGTAGCGTGTTGGCCCGCCAGCATTGGCGAGAATATCCATAAAAGAGGCATTTTTTTTACCTTCATAGGCACCAGGACTAGCGACTTCCCCCATGATATAGACAACATTAGCACCCGATTTAATTTCCTCTTCTTGCTTGGGTACAAAGATAGTCGTTCCCGGAGTTAGGGTAGGCAGCAGAGAAACATCACCACTATCTAAATAGGATTTAAGGTTGAATAGTTTAGGGGTGTTGTCCGAAATCACTCGGATTTGTTCTACCGAAGCATAGCGAGTGACGCCACCTGCTCGCATAATGATATCAACCAAATCCGTATTGGCTTTGTAGCCGAATGAGCCTGGAGCGTTGACTTCGCCAAACACTTTGATCGCAGTTCGTCCATCAGCGCTGTCGCCAGCGTTTGCGAGTTTGGTTGCGTCAAACTCTTGTTCGATATTCCCGACGAGCGGTGAGGCGGGAACGAAAATCGTGTCCAGTGAATCGAGCTCTGGAAGCAGTGACGAATTACCAGTATCAAGGAAGTTTTTATAATTGAAGGTGATTTTATCGTTGCCGCGTTTTATGAATAGATCGTTCAACTGAGCGCCTGCACGTAATCCACCGGCTGCGTGCAGTGCCATCTGAATATCCGCGCTCTTAGGTAAGGTGTATTCACCGGGTGACTTTACGTACCCTTGGACAGAAACGAGGATTTGTTGTTCGGCGATGTAAACCGTCGCAGAGGACAGGTCGCGATAGACTTTCTCCAACGCTTGTTTGACCGCCGACTCAAGTTGAGGCTCAGTATAACCTGCAACATAAAGAGCGCCCACTTCAGGCAAGGTGATTCGGCCACGTTTATCGACTTGAAATCCTTTGTTTAGTGAGGTTTCGCCTGGCAGATTAACTTGGATTAGGTCGCCGATATCCACACGCTCTTCACTCGCGTCGGCCAAAGTAGCAAGTGACAGTAACAAGGTGACTAACAGAAGATTAATGTGTTTCATAGTAGCCTCCTTGCATCGGTGACTCGGTGCGTTCCTGCTTGTCGACCACCTCAATGCTTACTCGGCGATTGGTGAGACGAACGCCCTCGGATTCTCCCTGATATAGAGGAAGGGCATCGCCTACGGAATGGGTTTTGACACGTTCTGGACTGAGGCCAAAAATGATCAGGTATCTCTTAACTTGTTGTGCTCTGCCCATAGCAAGTTTTTGATTGTAACCCACGTCACCCACCGAATCTGAATGACCCGTGACGGAGAGCGTTAAACTTGTATGCTCTTCCAGTAAGTTCGCTGCGCGAGCTAAATGCCCCATATATTTAGGGTTCACCTCTGTAGAGTTGAATGCAAACTGATTATCCACATTGAGTAGACTGTAGAGCTTGTCGATGATGGCCAAACGTTGCTGGAAGGCGTTCTCATCCATTGGTGGAACACATTTCGCTTGAGAGGTTACGTAGTCCAATTGCAGTTCTAACTCATTAAGACGTTTGCGTTGGATGACGATATCATTGGCTGCGTCGAGAAGAAGGCCGCCTTCCAGTTCACGAGCAATGCGATTCTGTTTCTCTAGTGCCTGAACCACTGCGGCTGGAAAACACCAACGTGCACCTTCTCGAATGAGTGAATCAAGCTGAAGTTTGGTCAACTGCCAGTCGAAGCGTAAACCGTGTTCTGGACCAAGCGGCTCATCGGGCATGACAGGAGTGAAACTCGATTGAATGTAATCTTCTGCAATACCACCACGACCACTTTCAGGGTAGCTGGAACAGCCAATCACTGAACTGACAGTGACAGCTAGGGCTATGTGTTTGAGAGAAAAGTTCATGCCAACGTCCTTTGTTAGTGAGTTATTGTTATTTTTAGTGAGTTTGAGAATTGACCGGAATCGCCTGACTGATGCGCAGCAGGTTAATGATTTCCAGTGGCTGCCCTGAAGCGTTTTCGATGCGCATGTTGCGATGGCGTTCAATAAGGCGCTTGTAGAGATACACGATAGCGCCGACACCAGAGGAGTCGAGAAACTGGACGTGGCTGAAGTCGATCTCCACATCGCGGCCAGAGTCTTCAGCAATAATCTGATCGATGTGTGGTTGAGCGAAACGGCTGCCGTCAGCATCTAAGTTTCCGTTGATGATGAGTGTATCTATGGTTTCACTGGCTTGAATTTTACGTAGTTCCATGACGCATACTCCTATGTTGGTTGCATAGAGTGGAGCAGGTTACGTGCCAAAAAAATAACCATTAATAATCATGTGCTTAACGTTTTGCTTTGTGAGTTTCTCAATATGAGAAATCGTTTTTCTCAATTTGAAAGTCATAAGAGTGAGGCTAAAACATCAGGTTTAACTAGTTTGTTTCCAGCGAAATGTAACTGTGATTACTAACAACTATCTTTTAGACAGCGATGACTCTGAATCCGTAATATTGAACCTAGAAACGCTCCAGATAGTGGCAATAATTGAGGCAACAATTGAGCTAGGAGCCGTCGCTATGCAGTTAAGATGTTCGTTGGTCGCAATCAGCGTGATCGTGATATTAAACTCGCCTGTATACGCAAAAGAGAAAGACAAGCTACCTGAGCCTGTGGTGTTGGCGAGCAACTATAGTGATGAAATCGATTTAGAGCAGTATTGGCAAAGTGAGAAACTTGATGGCATTCGTGCGGTTTGGGATGGTTCCACTCTCCGCACTCGACGTGGAAACCCAATCGCTGCACCAACGTGGTTTACAAAGTCTCTCCCCAATTTTCCTTTGGAAGGGGAGTTGTGGGCAGGTAGAGGAAACTTTCACATTGTTCAACAAACGGTGTTGGATCAATTACCCAAACAAGTGGCTTGGTCATTGATCCGCTACATGCTATTTGACATTCCTTATAGCGATCAGAGCTATCTGAAACGCTATGACGCCTTACAGAGTTTAGTCAATACGCTGGATACAGAACATATCCAATTGATTGAGCATACACCAATAGAAAGTCAGGCGACATTGTTTGACAATCTTGAGCGTGTAGCGGCACTTAAAGGTGAAGGTTTAATGTTGAGGAATATTCATCATGCCTATCACGCAGGGCGAAGCCAAGATCTAATCAAGCTTAAGAAACAGCAGGATGGAGAGGCGGTCGTTGTTGGTTATAAGCCAGGCAAAGGCAAGTTTTCCAATATGATGGGAGCACTGTTAGTCGAATTGCCCAATGGACAACGGTTCTATATTGGAAACGGATTCAGTGACGAGCAGCGTAATTTCCCTCCACCATTGGGTAGTCGCATTACCTATCAGTTCAATGGCTACACTCAAAATGGCGTGCCTAAGTTTGCTCGATTTCTTAGAGCCGCGATAGATCAATAAAAAACAGGCCAGTCAATTGACTGGCCGGTCGCGTTATTTAGATGCGAGTTCTAATTGATGAGCATCATCGAGTCGATGCATCCAACGTAGGCGTAATCCGAGCATGATCGCTGCCGAAGATAGACCAATAATAAAGCCCATCCAGAAGCCGTGAGCGCCCATTGGTTCTACAATCCAGTCTGTCATAGCGAGTATGTAGCCTAGTGGTAAGCCCAATACCCAGTACGCAATAAAGGTACGGTTGAATATTGCTGCCATATCCTTGTAGCCACGAAGAGCACCAGCCGCGACAACTTGTACCGCATCGGTCACCTGATAAACCGCTGCCAGCAATAAGAGCTGCAACGCAAGCTCGATTACTGCTCGGTTGTCGGTGTAGAGCAGGGCGACTTGTTCTCTGAACAAGACGGTGAATAGTGCCGTAAACAGTGAGCTTGCTACCGCAACGATAAGGCCAACACGAGATGCGATGGTAGCCCCCTCAACGTTAGATTCCCCAAGTCTGTGTCCGACGCGGATACTGGTTGCAGCACCAATACTCATTGGGATCATAAACACTAATGATGAGAAATTAATCGCGACTTGGTGAGCGGCGACGACAAGTGGCCCTAATGGTGCCACTAACAGAGCGACAACAGCGAATAGGGTCACTTCAAAAAACATGGCGGCGGCGACGGGGAATCCCAGTTTAAATAGACGTACCAATGGCTTTATTTGTGGACGATGAAACTGTGCAAATAACTGAACGTGTGCCAATCGATTGGACGTCAGCACATAGAAAAGCAATAAGGCAAACATAATCCAATAAACAATGGCTGTAGCGACACCACAGCCAACCCCACCAAGAGCAGGGGCGCCAAACTTGCCATAAACAAATATCCAGTTGAGCGGAATATTGATCAGGAGTCCAATAAAGCCAATCACCATCGCTGGCTTAGTCAATGACATACCATCGGTTAAGCTTCGAAGCACTTGGAACAGCAAAAATGCAGGGACGGCGAAGATAACAGCGTGCATATAACCAATCGTCTTGCTCGCCATCAGAGGCTCGACGTCCATTAGACCGAGGATACCTTTGGTTTGCAGCAAGACTAATGAAATCGGGATAGACAGCAAAAGTGCCATCGCAAGTCCCTGATGGATTTCAAATGGTACTTTGTGCTGTCTACCTGAACCATTGAGCTGTGCCACAACAGGGACTAAAGCCATTAGAAGACCAACACCAAATAGAATCGACGGTAGCCAAATACTCGCAGCAATGGATACCGCTGCCATATCTGTTGCGCTGACGCCACCCGCCATTACGGTATCGACAAAGCCCATTCCTGTTTGAGCCACGGAAGCAATCAGAACAGGTGTAGCCAGTTTTACCAGTGTGTTAGCTTCGGTTTTATAGCGATGCAATGAAAAATACTCCAACAAACTGTTTGAAAAACCTGAGTGAATAGGCAAAGGAATGCTGCGCACTCAAGCACAGAGAAAATGATTGTCTGCGATGATAAAGAAATGTCACACTAAGCACCATGAAAAACTGACGGAATTAATCATGTTTACCGGAATCGTTCAGGGAATGGCGAAAGTTGTTGCCATCGAAAAGAAAGAAAAGTTTCAAACACATACCGTTGAATTCACTGGATCAATGAATCAGGGTCTTGAGATAGGTGCATCTGTGGCACACAATGGGTGCTGTCTTACGGTAACGAAAGTGAATGGAGAGCTTGTTGATTTTGATTTGATGCAGGCGACGTTAGCGTTGACCAACCTTGGAGAGCTGGCTGTCGGAGATCGGGTTAATATTGAGAGAGCCGCTAAGTTTGGTGATGAAATTGGCGGGCACTCCATGTCAGGTCACATCTCGCTAATGGGTGAAGTGGTTGATGTGATAGACACACCAAATAATCGAACTCTATGGTTCGAAATTCCTCAAGAGATGATTAAGTATGTGTTGGCTAAAGGCTATATTGGCCTCGATGGTTGTTCGTTGACCATAGGTGAGGTCGAAGGTGCGCGGTTCTCCGTTCATCTCATCCCAGAGACGTTGCATAGAACTCTGTTCGGAAGCCGTAAGATTGGTGATAAAATTAACGTTGAATTTGATCCACAGACACAAGCCATTGTGGATACCGTTGAAAGAGTATTAGCGAGTAAATCGTTATAAAAAAAGCGCCGTTTGGCGCTTTTTTAAAATACTTGTTCATCGTCGGCATCAACAAACAAGTCAATCGTATCCATTTGCTCATTGACCGTCATGTTGAGGTGGATTGCATGGCAGCAAGCAGGACAATCATCGTAAAACTCTTGGCTACCATTCGACGCATCAAGTGTAATACTAATGGTATGACCGCAATGGGGACAAGCAACCCTTTTTTCTGTGTAGCTATGCATAACTCTTTTCCTTACATCTATATCGAAAACAGCGCCTAACTGACTCCCACTGAAAGTAAGAATTTCCCTGTAGACGATATAATCTTATGCTTAGAAGTTTCTGTTAGGCAGAAATTAAGTACAAAATTTGACTTAGCTATGAAAAGGCAAAGGTTGTCGAAACACACATCACTATTGATCGACTAAATGTTTGACAATTCAACAACTGCAAACCTTCTTAAGTGTTTGTTAAATAAATATATTCACCATTAATATGAAAGAATTTTCTTTATCATTTTTTCTGATTGATCCAAGTAGTGTCCACCAAATTGATTGTAATGATTGAGTAAATGATAAAGGTTGTAGATGTCTTTCCGTTCGCTGTAACTGATGTCGAGCGGCAGAATACTTTCATAGCCTTGATAAAACTCTGGTTGGAATCCACCAAACAGCTCAGTCATAGCGATATCACATTCACGATCACCCCAGTAACTGGCTGGGTCATAACAAATCGGGCCGAAGACAGAACTTGCCACATTACCATGCCAAAGATCGCCGTGAAGTAGGGAAGGTTTAGGCTGATGATTGGCGAGTCTGGTCTGAATTAACTGGGTAAAGTCGTTGATATCGACCAAGTTAATTCCTTTCTCTTGCATTAATTGCAGTTGCCAACCAATTCGTTGTTCAGCAAAGAAACGGGACCATTTCCTATCCCACTTGTTAGGCTGGATCGTCGCACCAATAAAGTTGTCCTGATCAAAGCCGTATTCCTGCTGCTCGCCCCACTGGTGAAGTGCGGCGATCTGCTGTCCAAAGAGATAACTATTCTTGCTGTCATCTAATGGTTTGGTTGGGAGGTAGTTGAGTATAATGAAGGCGTTATCTTTGGTGGTACCCGCTAAAACCAGTTCAGGAACAGAAACCGTTCGGCTTTCACGCAACATGTGAATACATTCAGCTTCAGCTTCAAACTTAGGCAAAGAACCACGCTGATTAACTTTAACGAAATAGCGTTGTTCTCCGTCCGAAATCATATAGCATTCGTTGATTTCACCACCGTGAACTTTGCATTTTTCGCTTATTTCGTAAGCGAACATCAAGGTTTCAGAAAGCTGTTTTGATATGGCTTGCCACATAACATTTCCTAAGTCAGATGTATTTAACTACAGTGTAGAAGATGATGGCGTTGAATACTGATTCATAGTGCAAAAAATTCAACGATTTAGACAATCTGACCTGTCAAATTCGCAAAGTGTGAAGTGTGTCCCTCATCGCATTCTTCGCTATAAAATATGCTATTAATAATACGTGAGTATTATTTGACTCTGCTTCAACTTTCTTAGTTGCAGCAAGTTATGTCTAATGGGGTAGGCTACTATAGCCAGAACTGAACATGTAATCAGCAACTGAACGGACACGAGTTGTGAAAACACATTGAAATGTCTTAGTATTAAAGATGGATATCGACGACATGACAATAATGGAGATGAACTGTGGTTGTTGAAACCGATGGTTACCTAGCTCTAATCGAGCACTTAGCTTTCAATCTTGATGTGTTTGCTTCTGAAGAAGGAGACACAGGAACAGAGAGCGTCGAAGATGTCGTTACCGATATGGTAGCGAGTAACATCATGGCTATCTTTGAGCAAAACCCAGAACTCCACTCTAGCGTCCGCTTCCAGTTACTTAAAGAAGCTGATTCAGTAGTAGAAGACCTCGGGGAGGTTCTTGCTGGAGTATGGGGCAAGCCTGCGACAAACGAACAAATTAGCTTCTTAGACGAATACATTGCTTTGGTTAAGAATTTGTTCGACTCCGCTGTTGCGAAATACGATTAACCCCAATTTGTTGTACGACTAATTGATTTCAGGCGAGAGGCTAACTCGTCTGAAATGCCAGTACTTGCCAGCCCAATATGGGTTGTCGAGTCTCGATATGACGACCCCTTTTGATGTTGACGCGTGCATAAACTGCTTGCCGCCAATATAAACGCCAACATGTCGAGTGTTGGGTGCAGTTTTAAAAAATACCAAATCACCAATTGTCGCTTGAGAGTAGGTGATTTCCGTTCCCACCTTAACTTGATCTAGTGTCGTTCGTGGTAACTGTATTCCCATCGCTTGTTGAAACGCAGTTTGCACGAATGCCGAACAATCCACCCCATTTAATGACGACCCACCTAAGCGGTAGGGAACACCTTCCCACTGGTCATAAACTTTAATCAAAGACTCTCTGATCGCCAACTGAGAAGCATTGGGCGCTAAATAAGTTGCCGACGCGGGCTGACTTTCTTGTTGAGGAGAACTGCTACAAGCCGTGAGTAATGTTGTCAGGATTATTGCGTTCAGGGATAGGTGAAGTGCATCGCGATACATAATTATAACTCTAGTCTGCAATCTAACCGTAACAATCTCGCCATAATATCCTCGCCAGAAACGTCGGTATCAGGATCTTATCTTCATTATGGAAACGATGAAAAAAAGCACATTTTCACTGTCCCTTATTCAGACAATCAGTGCGGTATTTTTTACCATCACCTTACTCGTCATTTTACTTTCTGTCACTAGTATTAAAGGTTTAGAAAATATTAGACAACGTTTTTCAGAACTTTCCCAACAAGCTTTGCCACTGGCGATGACCAATGCTGAACTTACGCAAAACATTTTAGAGCAGGTTAAGCAGTTAAGCTATGCAACTGGAACTCAGAGCATCGAGTCACTACAAACGATCGAACAAAAGATTGTAATTCATGAGCAACAAAGTACCGCGCTATCTGAAAGTGTGGTGAAGGTTTCAGCTGAATTTGATAATGCGGTGACACCAGATCAAACTGAACAGTTAACGGGATCGTTATTGTCACTTGCGTCACTCAGCAACACAGTGATAGCTACGCAGCGCAATATCTTGACGTTAGAAAAGACTATTGCCAATGAACTCGACGGATTCCGATATGGACTAGGGTCTATTGGGCCGGAAATGAATCGCATTAGCTCATTTTTAGTTGGCGACAATCCTGAGTCAGCAGATGCTGCGAATCGGTTTATTGCTAATGTGAGTTCGATGGAAAGTTCTTTTGTTCAACTGATGATGATAACAGAACTGGATCAGGCCCAAATAGCATTCAAAGAAATGAAAAACCGTCTTGCAGGGGTCAACTTAGCGTATGACGATTTTAAGCAGTGGCATCCTGATGTGGTTGAGTTTACAAGCCTTACAGCGGGCTATGAGATGGTGTTGTCTGGCTTTGAACCCAATGCGATTGTCGAGCAGATATTAGCCAAACTTGAGCTTGTTAGCCAACAGCGCAGGCAGGTTGAAGAAGTGGTGATTGCCGCAGATAAGACGATCGGTTTACTCAATGATATTTCGGCTACAGCCAACACCTTGATAGGCAACAGTCAGCACGTGGTTAGCTCAACGATGCAAACCACAGCTACCGTCGTACTGACGAGCGGTGCAGTGCTGGTAGCGGTAATTATCATGGCTTGGTTTATTCTTCGTGCATGGACAAACCGAGGTCTCAAGAACATTCTGACGCATCTCAACCGTATGACTGAATACGATCTCACGGGTCAGGCGCTGTTAGTTGGGCCGTTGGAAATGAAAGAGATCGCCAATAAACTCAATCAGGTGATTCGTTCGACTAACGAATCAATCGCTCTAGTGACAAGAAACTGTGAAACGCTCTATCAGACCGCCGAAATTAGCCACGGCGCAGCGGAACAATCCAATCAGAGTCTAACTGAACAAAATCAATCGTTGGCAAGTATGATTGCGACCATCAACCAGTTGGAAGCTTCAATTCGAGAAATCGCGACAGTGACAGCCGAGTCATACAATGAGTCAACAGCCGCGACGCGCTTCTCAGCTCAAGGTGTCGATGCAGTCGAAGAGAACCAGACACGCTTACGATCGCTGGAAAGTACACTCAATGCCAATGAAGAGTCTATGGTTGAGCTCGATAAAAGGGTGAAACAGATCCGAGAAATGGTTGATCTTATCTCTGGTATCGCTGAAAACACCAATCTTTTGGCCCTCAATGCCGCGATAGAAGCCGCTCGTGCCGGTGAGCAAGGGCGAGGCTTTGCAGTGGTGGCAGACGAAGTACGTAAACTCGCCAGTGATACATCTAATCAGACAACGAATATTCGTGAACGTATGAATCAATTGGTTGCTGCTGCCGAACGTTCGCGCTTGGCGGTTGAGGAATCACGTCAGGAAATGAACAATGCGTTAGAGTCGAGTGAAGTCGTCAAATCTACTTTCAACGATATTGAAGCCGCAGTGACTCACATCCAGACTAGAGTGGAGCAGGTAACCATAGCGACCGAAGAGCAAGAGCGAGCGACAGAACACGTCAGCAGTTCGATCTCACTTATTTCCGAGCAGGGGCAACAGACGAAAATGCAGCTTGAATCTATGGTCGAAAGCTCACAACAGGTAGCAGGGATTGCGGGTAATCAGCAGGCTATGTTACACAAGTATTCGGTTTAGACTCCTACTGGTGTGCCGTATCTTAGCGATTTCTAAAAGGTTGCGAGAGCATCTTGTCAATTCGTTGCTCTTGCGCTGAACGGAACGTGGTGATGCCAATTTCGACATCATCATGCCCTAACTTTGGTTGGGCTCGATAGGTGGTAAATATCCGATCCCACACCGATAAAAAGAAGCCAAAGTTAGAATGGGTCTCTTGGGTAATGGTCGAGTGGTGTACGCGGTGCATATCAGGCGTAACCACCCACTTTCTTAACCATTTATCCCATTTTTGTGACAAATAAGCGTTACTGTGATTAAACATCGCACTGGCATTGAGAATGATCTCGAAAACCAGTACAGCGATAGGTGGTACGCCAAGTACTAATATGAGCGCAATTTTAATCCACATTGAAAGAAGGATCTCAATGGGGTGGAAACGAGAGCCGGTCGTGACATCTATGTCCTGATCAGAATGATGCATTCGGTGTAATCGCCACAGAAGCGGTACCCGATGAAAAACCAAATGTTGTAGATATATCGCTAAGTCGAGAACGATGACCGCAATAAGTAACACCATTGGTTGAGAAAGCGCAAAAAACTGATTAAACAGCCCGATTTGATGAGATTGAGCATAGTAGGCCGCTTCAATAGCGACGATGGGCATCAATAGGGTTAGGCATAATGAGTTGAAAGCGACTAAGCCTAGATTGTTAAGCCATCTGTAGAGTTTATTCTGTGTTAAACGTTTTCGTGGCGTCACCCATTCCCAAAGACCGCAAAGCACAAGGACGCCAACGAAAAAGCTTAATCGAATCATTTCTGGATTTTGCATTGATACTATTCCTTGCAACTGTTATTTGGGTGAGTAAACTTGCTCAACTTTGACATTATCTACACTGCGCTATGAGAATCCACGCCTTTCATCACTTGTACCAGCAACGCCTCGAACGTTCAACCAAGCCCTTTAATGCGCGAGGTAGTAAAGTCGCGCGTTGTCAGTACTGCCAAGTCGCACAGCAAGATTGTTTGTGTCAGCACCAGCCGACAGCGAGCACAGAGGTGGCGGTGTTGTTGTTACTCTCAGAGAACGAAGTATTCAAGCCGAGTAACACTGGACGCTTAATTTTAGATACGGTGGCAGACGGGCATGCATATCAATGGAGCAGAACCGAGCCTGAAGCGGCAATGTTAGAATTGCTCAACAGCCCAGACTACCAACCGATTCTGGTCTTTCCTGAGCAGTATGTTGAGGATCACTCAAGGCTGGTCGCGAATACGACCACTAGCAGCGACTTGGCATGCAAACCCTTGTTGGTTTTTCTTGATGGGAGTTGGCGTGAAGCTCGACGCATGTTCAACAAGTCGCCATATTTGAGTCAACTACCCGTTTTATCGATTAGCCCTCAGCGAATCTCGCAATATATGATGCGTCGTTCGGACAATGATCAACATCTCGCAACGGCGGAAGTGGCGGCACTGGTATTCAAACAATTAGGCCATCAACAATTGCATCAAACATTGACCATGTGGTTTGAGGTGTTTCGAGAGTCATATCTCAACAGCAAAACACGTAACAGAAGAGACGACACTAAACCGGCATTGAACGAGTACATCATGTCGAGAAACGAGAAATCACTCTAAATAATCAATTCTGGTTGGGCAGAGACTGTTCAGTTGAGAACAACGCAAAGCTAAATTGGTTCTGTATCACAGTTTGTAGGCTTAGCTATATGGATAATGGTGCGATTATACGTTTTCTGATTGATTTTTTCTGGGAGAGATAAGATGTACTACGGCTTTGACGTTGGTGGCACTAAGATTGAATTTGGTGCGTTCAATGAAAAACTGGAGCGAGTGGCTACCGAGCGAGTACCAACGCCAACGGACGACTACGAATTATTGGTTGAAACCATTGCTGCTTTGGTTGCAAAGTACGACCAAGAGTTTGGCTGTGAAGGTAAAATTGGTCTTGGTTTACCGGGTATGGAAGACGCTGACGATGCGACTGTATTGACAGTAAACGTGCCTGCGGCTAAAGGCAAACCGCTCCGTTTTGACCTAGAGCGTAAAATTGGCCGTAGTGTAAAAATCGAGAACGATGCAAACTGTTTCGCACTGTCAGAAGCGTGGGATGAAGAACTCAAAGACTCTCCATCAGTTATGGGTCTGATTCTAGGCACAGGTTTCGGTGGCGGACTTATTTATGATGGCGCGGTGTTTTCGGGACGCAACCACGTAGCTGGTGAGTTGGGTCATATGCGTCTACCGATTGATGCTTGGTTCCACCTTGGTGACAATGCGCCACTATTAGGCTGTGGTTGTGGTAAGAAAGGCTGTCTAGATAGCTACTTATCAGGTCGTGGTTTTGAACTTATTTATGCACATTACTTTGGTGAAGAGAAAAAAGCGATCGACATCATCAAAGCGTATGAGCAGGGGGAAGAAAAAGCGTGTGTACATGTTGAGCGCTTTATGGAGTTGCTTGCGATCTGTTTTGCAAACATCTTCACGGCTAACGACCCACACGTTGTTGCTTTAGGTGGTGGTCTATCAAACTTCGAATTGATTTATCAAGAGATGCCTAAGCGTGTACCGAAATACTTACTTTCGGTAGCAAAATGCCCGAAAATCATTAAAGCGAAGCATGGTGATTCGGGTGGCGTACGCGGTGCAGCGTTCCTCAACATCAAATAGTAAAAAGACGGGACCATTTGGTCCCGTTTGTTATTCGCCTTGGTTGATCCGTTTGATCTCTGCTTCAATCTCCTCAAACGGTTGAGGTTTACTGATTAAGTAGCCCTGAATGTAGCGACATCCTAATTCTTGAAGCAGAGTCAGTTGTTGTTCATCTTCAACACCTTCCGCGATCACTTCTAACCCAAGTTGGCGCGCTAACAGGTTTACCGATTTAATTAACACCGCGTTGTTGAGATTGGTTGAAATATCTCGGACAAAAGAGCGATCGATTTTTAGGATATCAATCGAATTCTTCATTAAGTTAGAGAATGATGCGTAGCCAGTACCAAAGTCATCCAACGCGACTTTAACGCCTTTCATGCGTAACACACTGAGTAGATCCTGAACATGTGGCTTATCTTCAAGAGGGATTGACTCGGTGACCTCGATAATGATGTCCTTCTCAGACAAACCTGACTGACAAATGATGTTCAAGATCGAACAGTTGGCTGGGTCTTCTTCGCTTAGTTCATCGATAGATCGGTTAATCGACATCAAAATATTTTCATAGCCGCGAGATTTTAAACGTTGCAGATCCTGACAGGACTTCTCCAACACAATTTCGCCAAGCTGGAAAATATAGCCAAGATTTTCAGCGATAGGGATGAACTCGAATGGAGAGATAATCTCACCGTCTTCGTTCCAGCGTGCAAGAGCTTCGAGTTTGACTACCTTGTTACTGTTCAAATCGTAAATTGGTTGATAGTGAACATCAATGCGTTTTTCGTCGATGGCTTTCTTGAGACGTGCACCAAGCGAATACTGTCTTGCCACTCGTTTTTCTAACTGAGTGGAATAGATAGAGGTCGATGGAGCAGGGTCGCTCTTGGCTTCTCGTAGCGCATAGTAGGCCTGCTTTATCGGATGTGTTTTGCTTTCAAACTCACTGACATTTGAGCAACCGATGTTCACCGCGAGTTCAATTTCATGATTATCTATCACGACGCTTGTTTCGATCTTGGCGCGAACAAAGCTAACGAATTTATTGACCCCTTCGAGGGTGTCTTGAGTAAAGCTCAGTGCAAACTGATCTGGGCCATATCGACAGATGTTAATCTGATTGGTATCAAAATTGGTCGCCAGAGTATGACCAACATGGACGAGAACCTTATTACCAACGGATTCTCCGTACATATTATTGATTGACGAAAAACGTTTAAGATCGAGAATGATGACTGTTTGATTGTCGGTGTTTGATAAGGCATTAATAAAGCTTTCTCGAGTTTGTAGCCCCGTAAAATCGTGTTCGTTTTTGTAGTTGTTGAGTTCACTTTCAATTGATTTTAGCTTACTAAGATCTTCGAATGTCGCGATGTAGTTTTGTATCTCGCCAACTCGGTTTCGTAACACATAGATACTGAGTTTTTCGGGATAAACGGCGCCAAATTTGGTTTGATTCCAGACCTCGCCGCTCCAGTGCCCCTGTTCATGAAGCTCTGCCCACATCTTTTGATAAAAACTCGCCGGATGGAGACTAGAGCTCAAGATAGAAGGCGATTCACCCTCTAGCTCAGCAAAAGTATAGCCAGTAATATCTTTCACTTTTGAGTTGGTACTGATAATGCGGTTGTGTTTGTCGGTAATTAATACGCCGTTGCTCGAGAGGTCAACGATCTTTTGCGCAATGGTAAAGTCCGCTTCTAATTGAGAAATATCTGTCGTATTTCGTATGTTGCCTACCACCTTGGTCAATTCGCCTAACTCATTGAATTTTTTAATGTAGCTAATTTCGAATTGCTTATTGATCGGGCACATTTCTCTATAAACAGTGAGAGTCTTAGCTTGCCCCCCAGAGCTTACATCAAGCATGAAACGATCTAAGCTGATTTTACTGTTAAAGATATAGAGTCGGAAAAAATCAGAAAATTGTAGTCGTTGATTCGGTGCCATGCCCGTCATATTGGCGAGATTTTTAGAATAGCTAAAATGGTTATGAGTGATATCCCATGTCCATGAACCACTTTGCGTTAATTGCTCTGAACGTTCAAATTGTTCCAATAGTTTATCTTTTTGATCTGCAAGGCGTCGCTGAGTGATTGACTTACCGATGAGAAAACCGATGGTTTCTAGCCAAGTCTTATCAAAAGATATATCGGGTAAATTGGTGTTATACATGAGTGCGATAACGCCAACTACTTTGCCACTGCGCGACTGAATAGGAATGCCGAGATAACTGTGCGCATTGATTATCTGTAAGATGGCATCATCAGGGAAAAGTTGTTGAATTTTCTCTTTGTAGACACAGATTTCTCGGTTTTCCAGCACCAGTTCACACGGCGTGCCACCTAAAGAATAGGTGATGTTTTCCGCTAGCTCGCCGTGGTGCAAGTAGCAGTGAGAATGAGCGATGTTCTGCTCCAGATCATACTCAGCAATCAAACAGTGTTGTGGTTTATAGCGTAAATAGACGTCTTTTAGACAATGGTGGTAAAGCTCTTGTTCATTTCTTGAATCGATGATTTTTGTAATGAGCGATTCCATTAGAAGGGGCCAATCCTTGTTAAGTATTATGTTCTATTTTTATGGTTTATAGGGTTGGCATAAATATTCACACAGGTGCCATTAATTGTATATGTACAATGTACGGTTTTGTGAGGGGAATATTGTCAAAATATAAAATTATCAGTTAATTCAGCTGGATGTAACGTCGCTGCCTGAACATTAAGGTCTAATAATTCTAGTGTAATTACTCCACTTTGTTTTAAACAACGACCTTATGTTGAGTTAATTAGCCTTGTCTAAGAAAGAACAAAGGCTGGAAAGCCAGCCTTTGAAACGAGGGGATTACGAATTCTTCTTTCCTACACCGAGGTTTTCTTTTTGCGCCAAAGTGATTTTACTAAAGCCAAGTTTTTTAAAGTGATTATCACGATAATTGCGAACGGCTTTGGTGTCTGAAATCGCTTCGATTTGCTGCTCCATTTTTAGGTATGCCGAAATATCAATACCTTCAGCTTCTGCCACTGCCTCGTGAATGTTTCTGTGTTTCTCGTAAGAAAAAGTCAGTGTTTTGTCTTGGTCTTTGTAGGTATATAGGATTGTACGAGCCATAAATATTCAACCGTCTATAAAATAAAGAGGCCAGCTAAGCTGGCCCCTGAATGGATTGCTAGATTCTGCCTTGAAGTGGGATGATTGTCACGCTTTCTCCAACTTTAACCGTGTCAACAGCAGGGGATATTTCGATTAAGCAGTTGGCTTCACTCATTGAGCGAAGAATACCTGAACCTTGCTTGCCCGTTGTTGCGACGGTTAAATGGCCACGAGAATCAAATTGATAGATGCCGCGACTAAATTCTGTGCGTCCTTGGCGAGAACGTAAGGGTTCAGTGGCGATTGCCTTAATCTTTAATGGCTGCCAATCAAGTTCGCCTTGCATCTTGCGTATCGCTGGTTCGACGAAATTAATGAATGACACCATAACCGCCACTGGATTACCTGGTAAACCAAAGAAAGGTTTTTCGCTAATGTTACCGAAAGCGAGTGGGCGACCCGGACGCATGTTTATACGCCAAAAATCGATACTACCTAGCTGTTCAAGGGCAAGTTTAATGTAATCGGCATCGCCAACAGAGACGCCACCAGAAGTAATGATCACGTCTGCTTGCTGAGCTGCGCGTTCCAGTGCTTCAACCATCGTCTGCTGGTTGTCCTCAACAATGCCAAAATCCAAAATTTCACAACCAAGATTTTGCAGTAACCCCATAATGGTGAAACGATTTGAATCGAATATAGAGTGCGCTTTTTGCTCACTCCCCGGGGCTTGAACTTCATCACCTGTTGAGAAAACAGCAACTTTAAGCTTACGGTAGACTTGGCATTCACCGTAACCAAGAGAGGCGATCATTCCCATCTCAGCAGAAGAGAGGCGCTGACCACGAGAAAACACATCATTTCCTGCCGCTAGGTCTTCACCTGCAAGACGTACATTCTGACCTTGTTTTATTGAAGTATCAGGGAACGTGACGCTGTCACCGCTTTCAGTGGCTTGTTCACGCATGACAACTGTATCGGCAAATTGTGGCGTCGGCGCACCTGTCATGATTTTTACCGCTTGACCTTTTTGTAAAGGTTGTTGGTAAGCATGACCTGCGAGTACTTCAGCCACGACTTGGTAGTGCTGACGATCGAGGTCATCACCACGAATCGCGTAACCGTCCATTGCCGAATTGGTGTATTGCGGCACATTGACCGGTGAAATAATGTTGTTCGATAAAACTCGACCAAAACAAGATTCCACAGCGCACGGCTCATTCTCAGTGACGGTATTGACAAGTGACAGTATTTTTTCTTGTCCTTGTGTGACAGAAAGATACGCAGGGGAGAGGGTGTCACAACATGCCGCCACTTGGTTTGGTTGGATACCATTTTGTGCGTACTGAATGACAAAATGAGCAATCGCATCAAGGTCATTGATATCCATTTGTGGCAGCTCGGTGTCCTTGACTGGCGTATCCGACGCAATGGCAATGATGTTAGTGTCATTTGGATACAACCAAGGTTTACCCACAACTTCGCGATGCAATTCAATCTTTGGAAACGCGATGTTTTTGCAGCCTTCAACCAAAATGATATCGAGTTTATCGGTATCAAAACGTGTCAGTAGGTATTGAAATTGTGATTCTTCCTCAGGCGTCTCCGTCATCAGTGCGTAACGATTACGAGAAGAAATCAACATTTGCGATGCGCCAGCTTTACGAAGACGATAACTATCTTTGCCTTCTTTATCGACGTCAAAATTGTGGTGAGCGTGTTTCAGCATACCAATGCGCAGGCCAGTGGTTGTTAGCTTTGGCAACAGCGCTTCAAGGAGCGTCGTTTTACCTGTGCCCGAATAGGCAGCAAAACCTAGAATAGGAATGGGTGTTTGTTCAATCATCAGTTAATGGTACCGAATTGAGCGAGCTCTTCTGGTGTGTTCAAATTAACAAAACAGTTTGGTGAATCGCTAAAGTCGACATACTGGGTATGGCACTCTTTATAAAGTAGGATGATTTTGCGATCACCGCGCTCTAAGAAAGCGGTTAATTTGGGAAGAACTCTTTTGTGATAAAGGGTGAAAACCGGCTGTTGGTGGTCACCATCGTGAGCAACGAGAATATCCGTCTCGTCGGTGACAGAAGCGCAAAAACGCTCGACGAGATCGTTATTGATCAGTGGACTGTCACAAGGGACGAATCCTACCCAGTCTGTTGGTGCGTTGAGCAGTCCCGCATGGATACCGCCCATTGGCCCAGGATAGTCTTTAAATTGATCACTAAATACATCGCCGAACTGAGTATAAATACTCTGATTTCGGTTAGCGTTAATCATGATGCGCTCAGTCTGTGGAGTGAGACGCTCGATAACGTGTTGAATGAGTGGTTTGTCATTCAGTTGGACAAGCCCTTTGTCTTGTCCGCCCATACGGGTTGCTTGTCCACCAGCTAAAATGACCCAGCTAGTTTGCATTGGAGGAAGCATAATTAGTTTGTAACTCTTTGTCGGTTATTACTTGAAGCAGAGGAGACTCTACCAAAGTGGCTTCTTTTATCCACCATTGTTTACGGCATAAAGCGGTCAAGGCGTTTTGCTGGTGACTGGTTATCACCAAACTTGACCCACGTTCGAGAAGGTCTTGCGCCATAATCACTAAACGGTCGATCGATTCTTGATCTAAAGAAGCACTGGGTTCGTCCATCAGCAAAATCGAAGGCTTTAGAATCCACGCTCGTGCCATTGCAACGCGTTGCTTTTCGCCCCCCGACAGCACTGAGATGTGTTCGTCTGCAAGAGTTTCTAAGCCTACCATGCGCAGTGCCGTAATAACTTGAGCTCGCTTATCTTTTGCTGTTTCTTTTTGATAGCGAATACCGTATGCAATATTCTGGTATACCGTGCCATCAAATAAATAGGGAGACTGATGGAGGTAGATAACATTTTTTCGTCCTGATCGCGAAAAGAGTCTATTGCGCCACGAGTCACTGGGGGCGACAACTTTACCAGTGGTGGGTTTGATCAACCCAGAAAGGATTTTTAGCAGGGTAGTTTTACCGACACCATTATCTCCTTTTAGATAAATGGCGTCGTTTGGACCAATATTCAAAGTAGGGACGTGAAATAGCACGCGCTCTTTGAAGCGCATAGAAAGTTGCTGTGCCGTTATTTTTATAGTCATACAGCGCCCTTAAGTTCTGAGGTAGCCTTTGCCACGCATACTGGTAAGCAAGAAGTTTAATACTAAAGCTAGAGTCAGTAACACTATGCCTAATGCGACACCTTGCGCAAAGGCACCCTTGTGGCTTTCCATAGCAATCGCTGTCGGTATGTTGCGAGTGATGCCCATAATGTTGCCACCAACCATAGTCGAGCAACCCACCTCTGTCACGATGCGCGAGAAGGCAGCAATAGTGGCTGCAAGAAGCGGGAACCGTGTTTCCCAAATCATTGTTCCAACGATGCGAGGTATCGAGGCTCCGAGCGTGATTGATGTTTCAACCGCTCTTCGGTCACTAGATTGAAGCGCGCCATGCATCATTGAAACCAGTACCGGAAAACCGATAAGCATCTGACCAACAATCATCGCTTTCTGAGTGAATAGCATCTGCCAGTCCCCAAGAGGACCTGCACGTGACAGTAGCATGTAGAGCAGTAATCCAATCACAACGGTTGGGATAGCCTGAAGCGTATTGACCAGCGAAAGAAAAAGCCATTTTCCCCTGAACTCTGTGTACGCGAGAACAAAAGAGAAAATGATTGCTGGCAACAGCACGATCGAAATCGCTGACAATGAAACACTAAAGGAGACCGCGACGATCTCCCAAAGTTCTCTATCGAGGCTCACCAATAAGGCGAGCGCATCGAGGGTGGTTTGCCATAGGCTCATCGAAAATTATTTCTCGTTAGCGTTGGCGACAAACAGTTGTTTACCATTGAGTTTGAATTCATTGATCAGTTGTTGTCCTTTTGGATTGACGAGCCAGTCACTGAACTCCTTGGCACCTTGGTAATTGATGCTAGGGTAGCGCTCAGGGTTAACTAGAATAACTTGGTATGGGTTAAACAGTTTTTTATCGCCTTGGAACAACACTTCTAGATCAAGTTTGTTATTGTAGGCTAACCAAGTACCACGGTCGGTCATCGTGTAACCTTGCATCTCATTGGCCATATTTAGCGTTGGCCCCATACCTTGGCCCACGCTGCGGTAGCCGCCAAAGTTGGGTTCCATTTTTGTTTGTTGCCAAATGCCTTTTTCTTTTTTATGTGTTCCAGAATCATCACCACGAGATACAAAAGTAGCGTTCATGTTTGCAATACTTTTGAACACTTCAGCAATGTCTTTCTGCTGAGCAATTTTTGCAGGATCTGAATGAGGACCAACAATAACGAAATCATTATACATCAGCTTGCGAGGCAGTACGCCATAGCCTTTTTCTACGAAGTTTGCTTCTGCTTTCGGTGCGTGAGTCATAACCAAATCTACGTCACCGTTCTCACCCATTTTAAGTGCTTTACCCGTACCGGCAGCAATAACGTCGACTTTATAACCGGTATCTTGTTCAAATTTAGGTAATAGGTAGTCTAGTAGGCCTGAGTGATACGTGCTTGTAGTAGTCGCGAGACGAACATGAGGAACTTCATCGGCAGATGACGCGGAGTAACTGACTAAGGCTAAAGACGCTGTTGCTAATGTAAAAGAGATTGCTTTCATCGTGTTTATTAATCCATTCTATTTATTATTTGCTAGGTATCTTGATACCTAATCGCTGCCAACTCTGACGTGTTATAAGTTGGCATGCATATAAAGCAATCTTGATGCCAAAAAAATGCGATCTTTTTCAAATGAATTATCAATAAGTTACAAGGAAAAAGTTTGATGAGGGACAAAATGTCTCACATTAAATATAACCAAGCTTTGGAAACTTGGTACACTCTGTCCCAATAGTCACACAGTAATAGTGGAATACAATGCCTCCTTCATTCGACCCTAATAAAGCTTCACAATATCAAGCATTTTCCGTTCTTGTCGTTGACGACGAAGCGGGAATGCAAGCGATATTAAACAAAGCACTAAGTAAATGGTTTTCAACAGTGGATTGCGCTGGAAGTATCGAAGAGGCAGAGACGCTCAGATGTGCCAATCATTACGATTTGATCATCTTGGATATCAATTTACCGGGTCGCTCTGGTATTGAGTGGGAAGAGGCGTTTTACGACGATGATAAAAAAGCCGACGTGATATTTATGACAGGATATGCCGACTTAGATACCGCTATTTCGGCGATCAAACTCGGCGCGACGGACTTTATTCTTAAGCCGTTTAATTTGGATCAAATGCTTAATGCCGTTCAACGTTGTATGGACAAACGTCTTGAACAACGCCATCAGTTTGCGCTTCGTCATGACTTCAAGCGCCATATCGCGACTGATATCGTTGGTGGCTCCGACAAAACCAAGCAACTGAAACAACTCATTACTCAATTTGCGCCTTCACGTGCGTCCGTTCTCATTGAAGGCGAATCTGGAACGGGTAAAGAACTGGTCGCTAGGGGTGTACATGATGCGAGTCAGCGTAATGGGCCTTTTGTTCCCATCAACTGTGGCGCTATTGCCCCTGAATTATTAGAGAGTGAACTGTTTGGTCATACCGCGGGCGCTTTTACAGGGGCGAAACGCAGTCGTGAAGGCTTATTCCGTGTCGCCAATGGGGGGACTCTGTTTTTAGATGAAATTGGCGAGATGCCGCTTCCAATGCAGTCGGCGTTACTAAGGGTGTTGGAACAGAGAACAATTCGCCCAGTGGGAAGTGAGAAGGAAGTGGCGGTCGACGTGCGAGTGGTGGCTGCGACGAACCGTAATCTTCAACAAGAAGTCAAAAAAGGGCATTTTCGATCGGATCTCTATTATCGCCTTAACGTACTCAAAATTGATGTCGCACCGCTGAGAGAACGTAAGACGGACTTGATTGAATTGGTGCCGTTCTTTACTAAAAAGCTCGCCGCGGAGTTAGCAATGCCTGACCCTAAGTGGGCGCATGAAGATGTTCTGGCGATGAATGAGTATGATTGGCCAGGCAACATCCGTGAACTCAAGAACCTGATTGAACGTTGTATTCTGCTAGGGAAACCACCTGCTCATTATTGGCGTGAGATTCATGGCGATGCTTACAAACCTTCTGTTTCGATGAAGGTTTCGAGTGGTGTTGAATTAATCGAACTGGCTGGCGATACCAACAAGGGGGTTGGCTATCCAAACAGCTGGGCGCTAAAGGATGTTGAAAAAGCCCATATCATGCAGTTGGTTGATTACCATGATGGTAATAAATCCGCCGCCGCACGTGATTTGGGCGTAGCTCGTAAGACATTAGAGCGCAAATACAAAGAGTGGGATGGTGAGGAGTCAACGCATGCCGAGTAGAGCATCACGTTGGTCTCTGTGGTCAAAATGGCGCTATCGCTTTAAAACCATGGTGCGCTATAGGCTGATGATCCTCACCTCTGCGCCGATTTTTTTGACTCTGCTCGCTCTGATTGGAATAACCATCTACTGGTCGATTCATTACACTTGGCAAAGCGCGTTGATTGATGTTTCTGAACGTTTAGGCGTGGCAGAGAACAGCATTGAACTGATTCAGGAGCGTCAAGCGAATCACGTCAAAGCATTTGCGAACTCTTACGACTTTGTAACCAGAGTGGCCAACAGTGAGATGCCAGAAGCAGATTTGCAACAATGGGTGTCTGACCAGCGTATCGAATATAAGTTGGATTTTTTACGGTTTCATCGTGTAGATAGCCTAGTCAATAAATTTCGCTTTATGGATCTCACTCGCCGTGAATCCTTCTTCGATGTACTTACTCAGCAGGAGCTCAATGCACTAGGGTCGGATCTTGTAAAACGAGCTCAGACGCCGATTCTCAATAGTAGCGAGATAGAAGGACGTGGCTTAGTTAGTCGAACCGTGATCCCTATTCACAACAAGGCCAATGATATTATTGGTTTTCTGGATGGTGGATTGCTGCTTAACAACAGCACCGTTTTGGTTGATACCATTCGTGATTTAATCTATCCGTCGAAACAAGATAGCTTGCGTCCCGTGGGAACGCTCACGGTCTTCTTGGACGATCTGCGAATCAGTACCAACGTTCCTTTAGACAGTGATGACCGCTTGGGACGCGCCATCGGTACGCGCGTTTCCGACGAAGTCAAACGCACCGTACTCATCAATGGTGAGGAGTGGGTTGACTTAGCCTTTGTCTACGACGCTTGGTATATCACGGCTTATCAACCATTACATGATCAATATGACAATGTGATTGGCATGCTTTATACCGGCTACCTGCTATGGCCGTTTGTCACCACCTATATGACCAACATCGCTGAGATCTCGATAACCACCTTGTTTTTACTGCTCATTTCCAGCTTATTGGTCTATCGCGGTTCGAGAGATCTGTTTATTCCTATTGAGCACATTCACCGCGTCGTCAAAATGATCCAGTTAGGTAAGGAAACGCGTATCGGCCCGCTCGGTTTGGATGAGAACCATGAACTGGCGCAATTAGCTAAGCAATTCGACAACATGCTTGATCTGCTCAAGCAGCGCAAAAATGAATTGTTGCGAGCGGCAAATGAACTGGAGTGTAAAGTCCAAGATCGCACCGCCAGTTTGAAAGAGAAAACGGAGGAGCTGGAACTTCATATCCAGCTACTCAACCAAACTCGAGACAAATTGGTAGTCAATGAGAAATTAGCCGCGCTTGGCGAATTGACGGCGGGTATTGCGCATGAAATCAATAATCCAACAGCGGTGATTCTGGGAAATGTCGAGTTAATGCAGTTTGAACTCGGTGATGAATCTAATCGAGTCAAAGAAGAGATTGAAGCCATTCATGCTCAGATAGATCGCATCCGAAACATTACTCGCAGTTTGCTGCAATACAGCCGTCAAGGGGGAGTTCAGGATGAAATCACATGGCAACATGTCAACCCCATTGTTGAGGAGAGCATCACTCTGGTTAAGACGGGAACTAAAAAACGCGGCGTTGAGTTTGAGACACACCTCTCTGCTCATACCTCTGTTGAGGTTAACCGTCACCAACTGTTGCAGATACTGGTCAACTTGCAGATGAATGGTATCCATGCAATGAAGGGGACGGGGCGACTGTTCATATCTACACAAGACTGGATGGAAGGCGACAAATCCGTCGGCGCTATTATTCATGTTAGAGATGAAGGGTGTGGAATCAAAGAGGAGAATCTGAAGCGAATCTTCTCGCCGTTTTACACCACCAAGCGCGATGGAACAGGGTTAGGGCTTTCCGTATCGCAGAGTATCCTGAGCCAATCTGGTGGTGAACTAAAAGTCACTTCTGAGTGGGGCAAAGGGAGTTGTTTTAGTGTCTATTTACCCGAACGTGCCGAACCCAAACTAAAAATTACCAATCTATAAAAAAGGCCAGTGCGACTATCGTACTGGCCGTTTTTATCGGTGTTATTAACTGGCGTTAACTGCAATTTTCGGCGGGCAAATACCGTGCTTTTTAAACTCTTTCATCACGCGCAGAGTAATGTCGGTTTCAAACAGCTTTTCGTAAGCGGTATCAACCACGTACGCCTTACACGTCAACTGAATGGCTAAGTAGTTATCAGTGATGGTTTGTTTGACCAGTACCGTTACAGGCTTAGGTAAGTGGATGTAGCGACTTGATGACGCCGCTTCTTGAATCAGGTCTCGAGCGAGCGTAATGTCTTCATCAAGCCCAACATAGAATGGGATAACAACTTGCATATCAAGAGCACCGTAGTTCCCGCTCACCGTCACTTCATTGAGGAACTTGTTGTTGGGAATGGTGATGATGTCGTCATTGAGAGTACGCATACGAACGGAACGTAATCCAATCGCAATAATGTCTCCGTAGTTACCTTCAAATGTGACGCGGTCACCAACCTGAAACGGACGATCGACCATCACAGTCATGCCCGCGATAAACGACGCAGCAAGGTCTTTAAGCGCAAAGCCCACGGATACAGCAAGTGTACCGCCAATCAATGCGAGTATTTGGTCATTGATGCGGAAACTCATCATAAACACCAAGATGCCCGCACTCATGTAGATAAAGAACTGCATGAATGACTGGAGTTTTTGCAGCAGCATTCTGTACTGAGCAAACTGACCACCAATGCTTTCAACCATGGAATTGATGAACTTAAGCAATAACCAGGTGGCGATAATGATCAGCAGCGAGAAGAACACACCGCTCCAACGAATCAGACTGGCAATTTGACCGATGTTTTCGACACTGGCCACTTCCTCAGTGGCAAAAGCAGGGTGGATGACCAGCAAACCAAGCAAGACAATTAGAATTTTTTTCATGTTACTTCACCAATAAATGCTGACGATCGAGAACATTGGTTATATGACGGAACCAGTGATCGGAAACACGCGCTTTGTCTTCTAGCCACTCAATATAACCACGGCTCTGGAAGTAACGCAGTGTGCCGGTGATCTCGGCAATGCTCAACTGAGTACATTCGGACAGGATTTCTGGAGAAGCGATCTCCAATTGAACAATAGAGCGCAGCACAGCCAACATAGGTTTGGGCATTTTCTCCAACTCTTGTGATTCAGGTGCGCGGAATAGGCGAATATAAACCTGCTCCGTCTCTTTATCGCGGTTTAATGACAACCTGAAAAAGCGCAGCGCGACGGTAGGGTTGCCATCAGAGTAATGCCATAGAATTCGATAGAACCCTTGTTTAGCACGCTCTTCTTCAGTGACTTCTTCCTGATCCCACTGTTTTGGAACCACTAAGCCCTCAAATGAAATCTGTTTCTGTTCAGGTTGGTTGATTCGGGTATCGAGTAACAGATGGATCTGTTTCTCTGTCCAACGAGGCAGAAAAGAGACCAAATCAAACAGCAGACGTTCACCACGAGCGCGATCGACAAAACGCCAGCTGGCTTTCTCAATTGCGATAACAACGCGATGGTTCTTTTTTGAACGGCGCAAGAGGTTAGTAAGACGAATCAGGTCAGTTAGCCCACCGACCATTGGTTTCACCAGTCGTTGAGCGTTGTCCACGGCAATTAAGTAAGTGGTGTCACTTTTTCGCAATTGGGACAATATTTGGATCTCTGTCGCGTCTTCTTCTAAACCAAGGCTAACGGCCAAATGCGCGAGCAATTCGCTGTACCCAGAGTAAGGACAACTTAGATACATTGGCTCGGCATTATTCACTTTCATAAGAAGCCCACGCAGGAGTGTTGTGGTTCCAACGCCACGTTCACCCGACACTACGCATATCGCCGGACTGTCGCTCATCAAATACTTAGACAACTGCTTAATTTCATCACCCGCATAGTCGATGATGGTGCTGTCAAAGCTCCCAGGTGAAACGTACTCAAACGTGTCGTTACCTTTAACACGCACTAAGTTGCTTTGGCCGTTGTTGTTTCCAGTTTGCTTAGCGACCTCAATACGGAACAGGTAGGCGAGTGCTTGACTGAAAAAACTGTAATTTGAAAGCGCAGAGACGAGCCTATGTTTGAAGTGGTGAATGATTAACCACACCATTGCCATCGCTGTCGCAGGAATACTCAGCAGCAAGGCATCTTTACGGCTTACTGCCCAGTTAACCCATACTGGTCGGTCAGTTAAGGGCTCAACCGTTGCGAATACCTTGCTACGCCACAAACGCAAAATCGATAAGGTCACCAAGACAAACCAAGCGTAAAGGGCGCTATATATCCAATAGTAAATGGTTCCTTTACCGAGGGTGCGCATAGAGATTTGTAAGATCACACCAGCAACAATGGCGCTCCAGACATAGCGTCGAATGGTCGATAGCCTCAAGGCAACAACTTCTGGATTAGATGAGCGACTATTGCGATACGCAAACTCGAGAATAAAGCTAATCGCTATCGAGCCACCGAGCACCCACCAAGTAAATATCTCTAAGATAATCAGGTGCTGAAGACTTGGAATACCAGAAAGTACACGCAGTGATAAGGTAATCGCGATCAAGAAAGCGATCGCTCTGTTAGCGCGACTGATGTACCAGATAAGGCGAACCCACAATGCAGGCTTAGCATTCGACTCAAGCTGAGTTTCTTTGAAAAGGCGAATCAAGCGCTTGCTGTTTGCTAGCCACCAGACCAGACCAAAATAGATAAACAGTACTTTCAACCCAGCCCAAATGACAGGAATCGGTGAGATCAAGACTTCGCCAAGCAGTGATTTAAAACTGCGCAGCTGAAAATAGATCCAATATTCAAGATTAAGCTGGGTTTGATGCCATTCCTGTTTAAACTGAGTTACCCCGTAAGGACCAAACCCCGTCAGCTTGTCACGGTTAACTGAATCGGTCAGGACAAGCAGTTGCTCCTTACTTTTGCCAAGACTGGTTAACGTCAGATAACTGGATTCTGTGTCAAACCACGCATCGTCCCCCCCATGTTTTCGGAAAGTCGCAAGGTTTTTCTGGAAATGATCAATCTGTTTTTGTTGCTCAGTAAGAACGGCATCAAGTAGCTGATTGACCTTTCTTCTATCTTGAGCCGTCATAAACAAAGCTTCAGGAAGGTTCGCTATTTCTTGTTCAATGTCACTGCTGACACTGTCCACCTGAGGAATTGCCTGGAGATCATACTGCCAAGCTGCCAAAGCAGGAAGCGCAGTAATCAAGCTAGCCATACATAAAAAGCGTACGATTAAACGCATAAAAATCTCTTATAACTTATGAGGTTAGAGTTAGTTTAGTAGTTTTAGAAATGAAAGCGAGTGAAACACCCACTTATTTAAGCTGCAAAACTATATTCTTAACTTTGCGTCAAGTGTCATACCGATGTCATTAATAATAGTGATCCGCTAATTGAGACAATCTTTACAATGCAGTTAATTACCGGCGTTGATTCAATAAGTTAGCTCAGTTGAGAATGCCCTACAATGCGAGCTAGTACACTAGTGCGCGAGTAGAGTAAATGCTCAATTTTGAAATGTCACTTTACTGATTAATGTAAATACACAGATAGAGAAATTTTGTAATTTTGAGTCTCAAAATAACTTATATATAAAATGGATGACTCAGCATGAAAAAGATAATTCTAACGACTGCATTGATGGCAGTCACTGGTTCAACGTTCGCTTCAGACTTTATAAACTTAGATGTCGCAGGACCGCGTTTCGGTTTCCAGACGGTTAACTCAGAGCTTGAATTCTCAGGCAATAACATTCAGGACACGACGGTCAAAGGTGATATGGATGGGGTAGAAGTTGGCTTCGATTTTAACCGAGTATTCGGTACCACCTTCTCATACAGCAAAGGGGATGATAACGGCTCTGACTACGACGATATTCGAGCGGCGGGTGAATTTGGCTATACCTTCTTCTTTGATGATGAAAAAGAGTTTTCAATCAAGCCATACGGCTCTATTGGTTGGGAGAAGGCAAACATCAAAGATAACTCGCAATTCAGTTTTGACGCGTCGATGTCTGGTCTGACTGCGGGTATCGGTGCGCGAGCGACAATCTTCAAGTACGGGTATGTCGGTGTCGAGTACACAGCCCTTACTGGCAAGATAATTGGAATCGACACAACATTGACCAATGCGCGAGTTTCAGTGGGTGGCCGAGTTACCTTCTAAACCCACTGTGTATTACCAATAGATCGAAGGAGCTGTTAAGCGATTAGCGGCTCCTTTTTGATATATCTGCAACATGTTATGTAGTTCACACTTCTTACCTGTTACAATAGCGCCAAATTTACATCAATACATTTGGTAATTAGTCATATCTAATTGATTTTTAAGGCTAATTCATTAGGGGGATAGTCCTATCATAAGTACAGCTAATATCACTCAGCAATTTGGCGCTAAGCCGCTGTTTGAAAACATTTCGGTAAAATTCGGTGAAGGTAACCGCTACGGCCTGATTGGTGCCAATGGATGTGGTAAGTCAACCTTTATGAAAATCCTTAGCGGAGAACTTGAGCCGACTGGTGGTAACGTAAGTTACGATCCTAACGAACGTGTGGCAAAGCTGAATCAGGACCAGTTCGCTTATGAAGAGTTCACGGTAATCGATACGGTTATCATGGGCTATAAAGAACTTTGGAAAGTTAAGCAAGAACGTGACCGCATCTATTCATTGCCAGAAATGAGCGAAGAAGAGGGCATGTTAGTTGCGGATTTGGAAGTTCAGTTCGCTGAAATGGATGGCTACATGGCTGATTCTAAGGCGGGTGAATTGCTTCTTGCTGTGGGTATTCCAGAAGAACAACACTACGGATTGATGAGCGAAGTCGCACCTGGTTGGAAGCTACGTGTTCTACTTGCTCAGGTTCTGTTTGCAGACCCGCATATCATGCTGCTTGACGAACCAACCAACAACTTGGATATGGACACTATCCGTTGGTTAGAAGATACCCTAAACCAACGCAACTGTACGATGATCATTATCTCGCACGACCGTCACTTCCTAAATTCTGTATGTACGCATATGGCGGATCTGGATTACGGTGAATTACGAATCTATCCGGGTAACTACGATGAGTACATGACCGCGGCTTCACAAGCACGTGATCGTCTACTGTCTGATAATGCGAAGAAGAAAGCTCAGATCGCTGAACTACAGACATTCGTTGCACGTTTCTCGGCTAACGCATCTAAAGCTAAACAAGCAACATCTCGTGCTAAGCAGATCGACAAGATCCAACTGGCAGAAGTTAAAGCATCAAGCCGTCAGAACCCATTTATTCGTTTTGAGCAATCGAAAGAGTTGTTTCGTAATGCACTGATTGTTGAAAATCTGAGCCAAGGTTTTGAAGACGATCTGTTTAGTGATTTCAATGCTATATTCGAAGTCGGTGAGCGTGTCGCTATCATCGGTGAGAACGGGGTCGGTAAAACCACACTACTTAATACATTAGCGGGTGTACTAGAGCCTCGCACAGGTGAATTTAAGTGGTCAGAAAACGCTAACATCAGTTACTACGCTCAAGATCATGCTCATGACTTTGAAGAAGATATGAATCTGATGGACTGGATGGGCCAGTGGCGTCAAGCAGGAGATGATGAACAAGTTATCCGTAGCTTCCTTGGTCGTATGCTGTTCTCTCAAGATGACATCAAAAAGTCAGTGAAAGTACTCTCTGGTGGTGAACAGGGTCGTATGTTGCTTGGCAAAATCATGATGCACAAACCGAATATGCTGTTAATGGACGAGCCGACCAACCACATGGATATGGAGTCGATCGAATCGCTTAACAACGCGCTTGAGCAGTACAAAGGCACACTATTCTTCGTCTCGCACGACCGAGTATTTGTAGACTCACTGGCTACTCGAATTATTGAAATCAAGAACAACAAAATTACCGATTTCAAAGGAACGTATTCAGAATTCCTTAAAGCTCGTGGTATCGAGGGATAGTTCTCTCCAGCCAGACAAGTAAAAGCCTCCTTGCGGATAACTCCTATCACTTAACGTGTTTGGAACGAACAGGGTAGAGTTTTACTTATACGAACGGCCCTTGATTTGGGCCGTTTTTTCGTTCTGGCAGAATGTAACGCTTCACTTGCTCTCGCATTGCCCGCAACTCTTTTTATGTCGGGAAATATAAAATTAAGGGCGCATGGGAGGTGTTTTGCCAGTATCGGTTAACTTGCTGGATTGCCTTTTACGTCAAACTCCATTTTATCTGCGCCGGTAAATACCTGGAACCTCAAACCTTTGGCTCGAGCTATGGTGGTAATTCCAAATTTTTGTGCCAAATCTAACCCCATTTGCGTCACTCCTGAACGGGACAAAAGCACGGGAATTCCCATTTGAGCAACTTTAATCACCATTTCTGAGGTTAAGCGACCTGTGGTGTAGAAAATTTTGTCATCACCGCTTTGCTCATTGAGCCACATTTCACCGGCTAGCGTATCAACTGCGTTATGACGGCCTACATCTTCAACAAAAGAAAGAACCTCATTGGCTTTACATACCGCACAACCGTGAACGGCGCCGGCTTTTTTATAGGTGTCGTTGTAGTGAGTCAGGGCTTCGAGCGCGGAGTATATTTCTGATTGCTTAATTTTGACTTGAGGAACTTGATAGTTTTCTAGTTGTTTCATCACATTGCCGTACATGGTGCCTTGACCACAACCTGATGTGACGGTTTTTTTCTTCAGTGCGCCCTCGACTTGTTGAGTGTCTTCACTGGTGATTACCGCTGCGGTATGCGTTTCCCAGTCAATAATCACAGATTCCAATGCCTGTGGATCGGAAATAAAACTCTGGTTTTTTAAATAGCCAAGCACGAGTGACTCAGGGCGTGATCCTAATGTCATCAAGGTAACCACTTCTTTCCAGTTAAGCATGACGGTTAAAGGACGTTCGCAAGCTATCTGTTTGGTGAGCTTTTCACCGTATTCATCAAACACTTCAACTTCAAGTGTCTGCATTGGGTTTTCACTGGTTTTAATAATGTTTGGTTTAACCACAGAGTTATCCTATTCGATCTATCCGCATTCGCGGAGTGCTGCTTGCAAATAATGTTCCGCCTCTATAATAAGGGTAGGGAATCGCATTGTTTAGGACTAGGTACAAATATTGCAAAGTAAAACCCAGATTGTATCAATTACACAATCCAAACCTGACAAACAACAGTGTACAAGTTGGTGAACTATGCCAGAACAGCAAACTATGTCCGTTAAAACAGAAAAGTCCGAAGATTTATGGTCAATCGGGTGCAACTTAATCGCACATGAAATTAGTACCGGACTATGGACGACGACGCAGTGGCAACTTTCAAGCTTTGATCTACAGCCAGATGAGTCGCACCAGAGAGTCATTGCTCTGCAACTGCATCGGGATGAAAGAACGGATTACCGTTTTAACCTGAGTTCTCAACAACCTAAGCTATTTTTGGTTCTTGATACTATGGAGTCCGAAGACGATCCTAATATTGTCATACTCACAGCCTCGCAAAGTGTTGCTGGCCAATACATGGATGGCGATTACCTAGTGCTTTCTAATGACATGCCGCTTGCGGTACAAGCATGGATGGAGGCGTATATTGGTCGTCATGGTGAACTGCTAGAAGAAAGACGTAAAAAGCGTAAAGGGGCGGGTAGAGCAAGTGGCAACTAGTTTCCTAAGTCGCTGGTCACAACGTAAACTCGATGCGCAAGGTTCTGAGCCTGAGTTGGTTGAATCAAGTGAAAGTACAAATTTGCCAGATAACGCTGATTCTTCACTGGAACTTGCGCCAGACATCCCTGAACAACAGAGTGCAGAAGCGAGTGAATCTGAGCTCAGCGTCGCGTCTTTGTTGACTTCAGAGGTCGAGTCAGCGGTCAAAAAGGCCGCGTTACGCAAACTCTTTTTATCAGGGCAATTCAGTGAAATTGACGGGCTCAATGATTACGATCATGACTATAAAGCGGTTAAGAATCTCTCTTCAGAAGTCGCCAGCAAACTTCGCGAATGGGTCAACGCACGCGAAGAAGAGCCGAAACCGTCTTCTGAACTGGATAATAATTACCAGCTAACCGATCAAGATTCCTTGATTCAACCCGAAGACGTTGAACAAGAGTCAGAACTTGAGCGAGAATCGATGGGACAAAATATACCACACAATAAATAGGTACATTTTGACTAAACCATCAATTAACAGAGTGGGACAATTTGTCTCACTCTGTTTTTTTGTCACCAATAAAGATAAGGAAATATTCTAATTCATTGATTTTAATGTAAATAAAAGTTGGTACAGCATTTGCAATTAAGAGCGCAGGTGAATATTCCGTTCTAACTGGAACTGAGCAATGCTAAAACAACTACTACAAGAATCATCGTCAACATCCAATGGTAAAGCGCGTCTTTATGCATTTGAGAACACGGTTGAACTAACGAACTTAATTCCTCCCACGGTAAGTTACGAGAGTGGTGGTAATACGCTTATCGTCGGTCCGACTTCAATCATCGAAAGCGCTGCTGCTCAATTGGGTCAAATGAATAGCCTAACCTTGCTTTCTACTGATGGCGAACAAGGTCAACACGCGAATCTGTATTACGCTAACACAGTTCAAGTATCAGGATTCCTGGGCACCTTTTCGGTGCTAATCGAAAACAACGGCCTAGAGAGCAATCTGGCTAAGGTCGCGTTAAATCATGATTGTTTTGATATCGTTTTGGATCTGTGCCTCAACAGTTGCATGAGTGAAGAGGTTCCTGTCCCTGGTTATTACCCAGTTGGCAGAGGTTATCCAAAACTGGCTGAAGCATTAGAAGAAATTCCGACGCTGATGGGGACATTTGATAAACCCAAATTTTTCCGTTTGGATACAGACAAATGTGCGCATAGCTCTCGTGGTGTAAAAGGTTGCGAGAGATGTGTTGACGCCTGTCCTGCTGGTGCGTTGTCGAGCGAAGGCAGTGATAAAACCGGTCATCGCATTGAGATTAACCCTTACTTATGTCAAGGCGTCGGTACTTGTGCCACTGCTTGTCCGACAGAAGCAATTCACTATGCGTTACCGAATCCACAAGATACACAAAAATTCATCGAACGAACCTTAGCAAATTATGAATCAGAAGGTGGTGTTGATCCGATCGTACTGATTTGTAGTTCTCGTCACGAGCAATACAACGTGATAGCACTTAAGGCGCTACCTGATAACGTAATCCCTATCGTTGTTGAAGAGTTGCCGTCTGTTGGCGTCGATTCTTGGTTTGCTGCATTAGTAAATGGCGCAACGCAAGTGCTGTTCGCCGCGAGCCGTTTCATGCCTGAAACGATTCAACGAGTCCTCAACAATGAAGTTGCAGTCGCACAAGAACTGCTGGCTCAAATCGGTATCGCGAAAGAAACCATCGACATCGTATACCTAGAGTCATTACGCGAAGGTGCTCCGATTTTATGCACGGATTCATTTGACCTCGCACTGGGTGATTTGCCGGGTAATAAGCGTCAACGACTGTTTACGGCTTTAGATGCGCTTGCTCAGTCAAGAATTCCGGTCGAAAACATTGTTGAACTTCCGGCCAATGCCCCTTACGGCAATATTTCATGCAAATCGAGTGATTGTACTCTGTGCATGAGTTGTGTGGCCGTGTGTCCAACTCGTGCGTTGCATACTGACGGTGACTCTCCGTCGCTCAAGTTCGTCGAACAAGACTGTATCCAGTGTGGTTTATGTACTAAAGCGTGTCCAGAGCAGGCGCTTACGATGACGACACGTATGAACTGGGACAAGGCGAGTCGTCAGCAAGCGACGGTAATCCATCAAGAAAAAGCCGCGGAATGCATTCGTTGTCAAAAGCCGTTTGCCCCACAGTCAATGATTGACATGCTTCAAAATAAGTTACGCGGTCACTCTCATTTTTCAGACCAAGCTTCGCTAAACAGAATTGCGATGTGTGAAGACTGTCGTGTTGTCGATATGTTCGAATCGATGGCGGAAGACCCAACTAAACAACTGAATTACTAGGGTAGAAAGCAATGGAAAATCAACAACAAACTCTACGCGCTGAAATTTACCTTGTGCTATCTGCACTATTCCGTCAGGCGCCATCAGAAGAGATGGTGAGTTTTCTCAGTGAGTTGGAGATTGAACAGAGTGCAAGCGAAATGCAGTCCGCTTGGATCGGTTTGCAAAACGCAGCCCGAGAATCTAACCAAGAAGCGTTAAACGATGAGTACCAAGAATTATTCATTGGTATTGGTCGTGGTGAAGTGATGCCTTTCGCCTCTTGGCATCTTACGGGTTCACTGATGGAAAAACCATTGGCTTCGATTCGTCACGATCTTGCAATTCTTGGTCTAGAGCGCGAAGAGCAAGTCAAAGAGCCAGAAGATCACTTCTCTGCCCTTTGTGAAGTGATGTCTGTACTTACCGCTGAAGATGAAGAGCTGCAACAGGTATTTTTCAATAAGCACTTAGCAACGTGGTTTAACGCGTTAACGAAACAGATCAAGGCTGCTCAGCACGCCAATTTTTACCTGGCTGTTGCCGAATTAACTGACGCATTTATGACCCTTGAGCAAGTGCGTTTTAGTGAAAATCTACAAAGTGGAAAAAACAAATTAAAAATTGATGTTAAGAACGTGACTGAGTACGAGCAAGCTCAGCAATAAGCGTCACATCGATGCAATACCTACTAATAAGGGTAAGGAAGCAATAATGAAAGACGATAATAAGTTAAATCAAAGCCGCAGGGATCTTCTCAAAGGCTTAACTACGGCAGCAGTTGCTGGAGCGGTAGTCGCTGGAACCACTAAAGTGGCTAGTGCTTCAGAATCTGTATTGCCAAAACAAGACGTGAAGAAAACTGGCTATCACGAAACTCAGCATATTCGTGACTACTACGATACGCTATAGGAGCCTAACCAATGAAACTAGTTAAACGCTCCGATAGTGTGAGCAAAGAGCAACACCAACTCGGCGTTTCACGCCGTGCCTTTATGAAAAACAGTACCCTTGCAGCAGGCGGGGCCGTAGTAGGGGCAAGCCTGTTCGCACCAGGAATGATCAAAAAAGCGCAAGCTAAGTCTGTTGATCCTTCAGCGAAGACTGAGATCAAAAGAACGATTTGTTCTCACTGTTCTGTAGGTTGTGGTATCTACGCCGAAGTACAAAATGGTGTTTGGACAGGCCAAGAGCCTGCTTTTGACCACCCGTTCAATGCTGGTGGACATTGTGCAAAAGGTGCAGCGCTGCGTGAACATGGCCATGGTGAACGCCGTCTCAAATACCCAATGAAGCTCGAAAATGGCAAATGGGTCAAACTGAGCTGGGATCAAGCTATCGAAGAAATTGGTAACAAGGTTCTCGATATTCGTAAAGAATCTGGTCCAGATTCCGTTTACTGGTTAGGCAGCGCAAAGCACAACAACGAACAAGCGTACATGTTCCGTAAAATGGCATCACTTTGGGGAACCAATAACGTAGACCATCAGGCGCGTATCTGTCACTCAACAACAGTAGCTGGGGTAGCAAATACTTGGGGCTACGGTGCAATGACGAACTCGTTCAACGATATGCACAACTGTAAGTCGATGCTGTTTATCGGTTCGAACCCTGCTGAAGCGCACCCAGTGGCAATGCAGCATATCTTAATCGCGAAAGAGAAAAACAACTGTAAGATCGTTGTTGCTGACCCTCGTCGTACACGTACCGCAGCAAAATCTGATCACTATGTTTCGCTTCGCCCAGGGTCAGATGTTGCGTTTATCTGGGGTATTTTATGGCATGTTTTTGCTAACCAGTGGGAAGACAAAGAGTTTATCCGTCAACGTGTGTTTGGTATGGATGAAATTCGTCAGGAAGTCGCAAAGTGGACTCCTGCTGAAGTTGAGCGCGTAACAGGCGTCTCTGAAGCCGATGTATACAAAACGGCGAAACTTCTTTCTGAAAACCGTCCTGGATGTGTTGTTTGGTGTATGGGTGGTACTCAGCACACCACAGGTAACAACAATACCCGTGCATACTGTGTACTGGAACTTGCGCTAGGTAACATGGGTAAGTCAGGTGGCGGTGCGAACATCTTCCGTGGTCACGACAACGTGCAAGGCGCGACAGACTTAGGCGTACTTTCTCATACGCTTCCAGGTTACTACGGCCTTGCAGATGGTTCTTGGAAACACTGGGCGAAAGTGTGGGATCTTGACTACGAGTGGGTTAAAAATCGATTCGACCAAAATGAGTACCGTGGTAAGAAACCGATGAACAATATGGGTATTCCGGTTTCTCGTTGGATCGATGGCGTTTTAGAGAACAAAGAAAATATCGAGCAGAATGACAACATTCGCGCGATGTTCTACTGGGGACACGCGGTTAACTCGCAAACTCGTGGCGTCGAGATGCGTAAGGCAATGCAGAAATTGGATATGATGGTGATCGTCGATCCATATCCAACAGTTGCTGCGGTAATGAACGACCGTACAGATGGCATTTACCTTCTTCCAGCGACCACTCAGTTTGAAACCTACGGCAGTGTGACAGCGTCAAACCGCTCTATTCAATGGCGTGACAAAGTGGTAGAGCCGTTGTTCGAGTCAAAACCTGATCATGAAATCATGTACCTTCTGACTAAGAAGCTTGGTTTCTCCGATCAACTGTTTAAAAACGTAAAAGTTGAAAACAACCAACCACTTATCGAAGACATCACGCGTGAATTTAACCGTGGTATGTGGACAATTGGCTACACGGGTCAAAGCCCAGAGCGTTTGAAAACGCACCAACAAAATTGGCACACCTTCCACAAGACGTCGTTAGAAGGTGAAGGTGGTCCTGCTCATGGTGAAACCTATGGTCTACCATGGCCGTGTTGGGGTACACCTGAGATGAAACATCCGGGTACGCATATTCTTTATGATACGTCTAAGCCAGTTGCTCAAGGCGGTGGTAACTTCCGTGCTCGCTTTGGTGTGGAATTTGAAGGCAATAATATTCTTGCTGAAGATAGTTATTCTAAAGGCTGTGAGCTTGAAGATGGATATCCAGAATTTACCGACAAACTGATCAAAGCACTCGGATGGTGGGATGACCTCACAGCAGAAGAGAAAGCCGCGGCAGAAGGCAAAAACTGGAAAACGGATCTCTCTGGCGGTATTCAGCGAGTAGCTATTAAACATGGTTGTATTCCATTTGGTAACGCGAAAGCGCGTGCTGTGGTTTGGACATTCCCAGACCGTGTTCCGCTGCACCGTGAGCCACTGTACACACCTCGCCGCGACCTTGTTGCTGATTACCCAACATGGGATGACAGTGAGTCTATCTACCGTCTACCGACCATGTACAAGTCGATCCAAGACAAAGATGTCTCTGCTGAGTACCCAATTATATTAACGTCTGGTCGTTTGGTTGAATATGAAGGTGGTGGTGAAGAGACACGTTCAAACCCATGGCTCGCTGAACTTCAACAAGAGATGTTTGTAGAAGTTAACCCGAAAGATGCCAATGACCTTGGTTTTAAAGATGGCGATATGGTGTGGGTAGAAGGTGCTGAGAAAGGCCGCATTCACGTAAAAGCAATGGTGACTCGTCGAGTGAAACCAGGCCTTGCCTTCATTCCGTTCCACTTCGGCGGGAAATTCCAAGGTGAAGATCTTCGCTCTAAGTACCCAGAAGGTTGTGACCCATATGTCATTGGTGAATCAGCAAATATTGCCACCACTTATGGCTATGATCCTGTTACTCAGATGCAGGAAACTAAAGTCACCCTATGTAACATTCGCAAAGCGTAAGGAGTCCACTGATGGCTAGAATGAAATTCCTTTGTGACACCAAACGCTGTATCGAATGTAACGGCTGTGTCACTGCATGTAAGAACGAAAATGACGATGCGCTTGAGTGGGGTATTCAACGTCGTCGCGTAGTCACACTCAATGATGGCGAACCAGGTGAAAACTCGATTTCGGTTGCGTGTATGCACTGTACCGATGCGCCATGTAAAGCCGTGTGTCCTGCTGACTGTTTTGAGCACACCGAAGATGGCATCGTGTTACACAACAAAGATCTTTGCATCGGTTGTGGTTACTGCTTATTCGCGTGCCCGTTTGGTGCTCCTCAGTTCCCTAAACAAGCTTCGTTTGGTGAACGCGGTAAAATGGACAAGTGTACATTCTGTGCTGGCGGTCCTGAAACTGAACCAGGTTCGGTAGAAGAACGCCAAAAATACGGTGCCAACCGCATTGCAGAAGGTAAGCTCCCAATGTGTGCTTCTCTATGCTCGACAAAAGCGCTGCTTGCCGGTGATGCAGAAAAGGTCTCTGACATCTTCCGTCAACGCGTTGTTGAACGTGGAGCCAAGGGCGCGGGCTGGACAGATGGTAATGATCTGTCTTATGACGCAACGAAAAGCTAACGGTGGAGAGATTCATGTTTTCAATGTTTAAACGTGCATCTCTTGCGATGCTGTCACTGATGGCAGCATTGCTTTTTGCTTTGTCGTTGCCTGCGCATGCTGAGCAAAAAGAGTCTGATGTTGCACAACGTGAAATGACGCAATTAGCTGGTGCCGATTATTGGCGTCAAGTTCGTCAGGGCGAAGTGGGCTACACGACGTCTCAGTTCCCAGAGCACGGAATGCTAATTAGTACCCCAGGTCAAGCTTGGTACATTTTAAAAGAAAAATGGATGTCTCCTGCGGGAGCTGTGGCGATTTTCGGTAGTATCGCATTAGTGACCATGATGTATATCGTGATTGGTCCGCTAATGTTAAGTGCGCCTCGGACGGGCAAAAAGATCAAACGCTGGTCTCGGCTTGATCGTGCACTGCACTGGAGTATGGCATTCACCTTCTTGACCCTCGCGTTTAGCGGCTTAATGCTGGTTTACGGTAAGCATTTCCTTAAACCATATATCCCAACAGAGCTGTGGGGATTCATCATTATGCTGGCTAAACAATACCACAACTACATAGGACCAATTTTCTATGTGTTGCTGCTATGTGTGCTGATTAAATGGTGGCGTAAATCTACCTTCAAGAAGGTGGACATTGCTTGGTTTATGAAGCTTGGAGGTATGGTTGGTAAGCACAAAGGTTCTCACCCTTCAGCTGAGTTTTCGAATGCGGGCGAGAAAGCGCTATTTTGGCTTCTGATCGTTGTTGGTAGTGTTGTCGCGTTCAGTGGCTTAGTGTTGGATTTCCCAATCTTCGGTCAAACTCGTCGCGACATGGAGCTATCGAACTTAGTTCATATGTTGGCTGCGCTTATCCTTATCTGCGGCTTCGTCTTCCATATCTACATCGGTTTGTTTGGTATGGAAGGGGCGCTAGAAGGTATGGTCACCGGTGAAGTTGATGAGACTTGGGCAAAAGAACATCATGATCTTTGGTACCAAGAAATGATGGCGAAAGAGCAGGAACAACAAACAACAACCGTTCAAGATGTGAAAGGAGTGCGCGCCGATGAGCAAGCCTAATAACGGGATTTGGGTAGCGTATATCCTTAGCATATTTACTCCATTCACTTGCCTTATCTCTGGAGTGATCGCGATTATCTATGCAGGTTATCGTTTGGATAAAGGAGAGGATGGTGAGATTGTTGATTCACACTATTACGGTTTGATTCGTACTTTCTTCCTAAACCTAACCTTCTTTGTGGTGCTGATTATCACAGTCGCGACATCTAATGGTGTCCTGATCGGTGTTAACGACTACTGGTACAACAGCAATGTTATCGATGAAATCGCGTACTACATCCCTTACGTGGGAATGCTGTTTGGTGCGATTGCGATATTACTGTGGTTTGTACGCATGTATCAGGGGATGCAAAAGCTTAGAGAAAATCAGCCATTTAACATAGTCAAAGGCCCCAATTTATAGCGAATCTAAAGCCCTGTTCAACAGGGCTTTTTTATTGCGTGCACAAAATTTGAGCGCATTAAGTTGGTGCGGTCTCACCAAAAAAGTGCATTTTTATGCGTCGTTCTTATCTTTCGTTGCACACCTTTATCGTTAGAAATTCGTTTTGATAAGTAAAATCAATGAATTACATGAGTTGATAATTATGTGATTTATTTGGCACAAAGCTTGCCCTTGCTATGTCTCACTATCAATTCACCAATATGGTGAAACAAAAATGCCCAGCGCACAGACGTTGGGCGACAAAGGAGACAAATGACAATGAGCGTAGATGCCAGTCAGGTACATGGAGCGGTACAAACCCTGACACAAAGTTCAGATACTCTGTTCTTATTACTCGGTGCAATCATGGTATTTTTGATGCACGCAGGCTTTGCTTTTCTTGAAGTAGGGACAGTCCGTCACAAAAACCAAGTCAACGCACTCGTCAAGATTCTTGCCGATTTCGGCATTTCTGCCATCGCATACTTCTTCATTGGATACTGGGTGGCTTATGGGGCCAATTTTTTTGCCGATGCAGAAACCTTATCGCAAGGCAACGGTTACGAGCTAGTGAAGTTCTTTTTCTTACTAACGTTCGCCGCTGCGATTCCTGCTATTGTATCCGGTGGTATTGCTGAGCGTGCACGTTTATATCCCATTTTAATTGCCACGTTTTTTACGGTAGGCTTGGTCTATCCACTTTTCGAGGGCATGATTTGGAATGGCAACTACGGTGTTCAAAATTGGTTTGAAACACAGTTTGGCTATGGCTTCCACGACTTTGCAGGTTCTGTAGTCGTTCATGGTGTCGGAGGTTGGATTGCTCTGGTTGCGGTTATCTTCCTCGGTATGCGTAAAGGTCGTGTCCGTGCGGGTAAACACACAAACTTTGCCCCATCCAATATTCCGTTTCTGGCGTTAGGTGCGTGGATTCTATGCGTCGGATGGTTTGGCTTTAACGTCATGTCAGCTCAGACACTGAATGGCATCAGTGGTCTTGTGGCCATAAACTCTTTGATGGCGATGGTGGGCGGCATTGTAGCAGCGCTAATTGCAGGCAAAAACGACCCAGGCTTTATCCACAATGGTCCTTTAGCAGGGCTTGTCGCGGTTTGTGCGGGGTCAGACCTGATGCATCCGATTGGTGCGTTGGTCACAGGTTCACTCGCTGGCGCTCTGTTTGTTTACTTATTTACCTACCTACAGAACAAGACAAAAATTGACGATGTACTGGGTGTTTGGCCTTTGCATGGGGTATGTGGCGCGTGGGGCGGTGTAGCGGCAGGTATTTTCGGCCAGAGTGCTCTCGGCGGTCTTGGAGGCGTCAGTTTAACAGTGCAAGTTCTAGGGACCTTGGCGGGCATTTCTATTGCTCTAGTCGGTGCCGTGCTCGTCTATGGTGTCATCAATAAACTAACGGGCCTGCGCCTTTCTGAAGAAGATGAGTTTAACGGTGCCGATTTGGCTATTCACAAAATTTCGTCAACAAACGAAGATTAAATGCGTGAAGATTGGTGTTTCGGAAGGCAGTCAAGTGGCTGCCTTTTTGTTTAACCTCACAAAAAATGGGTAAAACTGCGGTAACTTCGACCATGGTCTAATCTTGTTGGCTTATACCGAGAATCAGACAATGCTAAGCTAACTCAATGAACACTAAAGAGGATGTGGTATGAAGCTCCCGTATCGTAATGTCGTTGTATTAACCGGCGCTGGAATCTCTGCTGAGTCTGGTATTGAAACGTTTCGCACACAGGATGGGCTGTGGGAAAACCACCGTATAGAAGATGTGGCAACGCCGGAAGGCTTTGAGCGTAATCCAGATTTAGTGCAAGACTTTTATAATAAACGTCGCTTAGGGCTACAAAATCCGACAATCAACCCAAACCCTGCTCACATTGCTTTGGGCAAACTCGAGCAGGAGCTGGAAGGTACTGTTACCGTTATTACCCAAAACATTGACAATCTCCATGAACGCGGCGGGAGTAATAATGTCATCCATATGCACGGCGAGCTATTAAAAGCGCGTTGCAGTGAATCAAATCAGGTTGTTGAAGAGAAGGGTGAAATCCATACCGGCGATCTTTGCCATTGCTGTCAGATCCCTGCTCAAATGAGGCCTCATGTGGTTTGGTTTGGTGAGATGCCCTTAAAAATGGGCGATATTTATGCCTCCTTAGAAGCTGCTGACTTGTTTGTTTCTATCGGTACGTCTGGGGTCGTTTATCCTGCCGCTGGATTCGTGCATGACGCTAAAATGCATGGCGCACACACGATTGAAATCAACTTGGAACCGAGTGCAGTAGAAAGTGAGTTTGAAGAGAAGCGTTACGGAAAGGCGAGTATTGAAGTACCTAAATTGGTAGAAGAGATCCTTGCACTGCAGCAAGCGGATGTAAAACACGCTTAAGATAATCTTTGCTATAGACTCTCAGCCATTGCGCTGGGAGTTTTTCATTAGGTACATTGCTTGATCGGTCTTGATCAACGCTTCTTTAAATTTTTCCCGTCTGGTTTGTGGCTCTATACCATAGCTGTAACTGATAGAGCGCTCCTCAAGCTGTTTATCCAGATTCTTAATCAGTTCATCACTGTGACCAACAGGCACAACAGCGACGAACTCATCGCCACCAATTCGGTACGCGCTTCCCCGGCTGGGTAGTGAAGATTTTAACCCTCGCGCAAAGCGTATGATTAACAGATCACCTGCAGAATGCCCCTCACTGTCATTGACCAGTTTAAGACCGTCAAGGTCGAAATAAATTAAATCAAAAGTGTCTAATTCAATTTCGGATAGTTTTTTACGGTTATATAAACCCGTCAACTCATCGATGGTCGCTCTATTGTGCATGTCGTACACTAAACGAGTGATACCAAATGCGATCATTAGATAGGCAATTTGTAGGCTGCCATCTTCAATCAGAGTATGAAGGAAGTCATTGTTATCGGCCCACCTATCAAGCTCATCTATCTCTGTGATGACGTCGTAAGCCTGATTAAGAATGAGCAGCAGGAAACCGATTTTAACCAATCTGTTGGTCACCACTTTTCGCGCCAGGATAAAGTAGATAAACAGTAGAATGAACAGTGTGTTCGACTCAAACAGTAAGTCATTACGTGACTCGATATTCAATGTCTGGCCGAAGTAAGTAGTAATAAAGGTCGTGGCCCCAATAAAGGCGGAGGAGAGTAACACTAGATAATATTTGGTATTTATACTCAATAGCTGCTCCTTTGCTAGATCGGCGTCTATGGGCTGCAAATACAAATAAAGCGGCCGGAGCCGCTTTTTAAGTATATAACTGAAAACTAATTTTTGGATTAGTTATTCACTTTTAGTTTCTGGAAATATTCGTCGTAAAGCACGCTCGCTTCGCCAACTTCATCTTGCCATGTACCGCTGTCCATCACTTCTTGTGGAGGGAAGATGCTTGGATCGTTAGCAAATTCTTTTGGTAGTAGGTCATGCGCTGTCGCTACAGGAGTAGGGTAACCAATCTCTAGTGCAATCTTAGCGGCGTTCTCTGGACGAAGTAGGAAATCGATCATTTTGTGTGCAGCATCAACGTTTTTAGCGCCAGCTGGAATCGCTAAGCTATCCATCCAGAAAACGGTGCCTTTTTCTGGCCAGATGATATCGATTGAAGCGCCTTCTTCACGCGCCATGTATGCACTGCCGTTCCAAAGCATGCCGAGTGATACTTCACCAGCTAGGTATGGGTTTGCAGGAAAATCAGAGTTAAAAACTAATACGTTTGGCATTAGCTTTTTCAGTTCGTGGTAAGCAGCTTCGATCTCTTTTGGATCGGTTGTGTTTGGTGAGTAACCTAGTTTGGTTAGGGCAATATGGAACACTTCGCGAGAGTCATCCATTAACATTAATTGGCCTTCCCACTTGCTGTCCCAGAAATCGTCCCATTTTGTGACTGACGACTTGTCTAGCATATCTGAGTTGATGCCAATGCCCGTTGCGCCCCAGATATAAGGGATAGAGTAATTGTTGTTTGGATCGAACGGCTTGTTAAGGAAGTTAGTGTCTAGATCACTGAAATGAGACAGCTTAGTTTTGTCGATTTGTTGAAGCATGTCTTCTTTGCGCATTTTTGACACGAAGTAAGTAGACGGTACTACTAGATCGTAACCAGAACCCTGGGTCTTAAGCTTGGCATACATGCTTTCGTTAGACTCGTAAGTCGAGTAGATAACTTTGATCCCAGTTTCTTTTGTAAAGTCTTCAAGAACTTCATTTGGAATGTATTCAGACCAGTTGTAGAAGTAGAGTTCTTGATCAGCAGCCATTGCAGGAGTAGCGATCAAAGTCGCTGCGCACAGTGCGCTTGCATAGAATTTACTTTTCATTATGTTTCCGTTTTTCTTTGTTTAATCAGCATAAGACCCATCCAAGCCAAATACTCTGATTAAGCAGTGAGTTAACTTTCTTGTTAGGACAACAAGAGATACAAAACGGAATTATATCAGCCCAAGACCAAAATAGGCAGCCAAGGCTGCCTATTTTCATAATTTTCGCTGACTTATTGACCAGCTTTAAGTTTAAGGAAGTATTCCTCGTACTTAACCGTCAAGTCACCCACTGAATCTTGCCACTCTACGCGGTCAAGATCTTCTTGAGAAGGGAATAGTGGAGCGATGTCTTTGAACTTCGCGTTAGACTCAGCAACGGCTGTCAGATAACCTGTGTCACGAGAAATCTGCTCAGCGATTTCTGGACGTAGTAAGAAGTCGATCATCTTATGTGCCGCATCTACGTTTTTCGCACCAGAAGAAATAGCAAAGTTATCAACCCAACCGATACCGCCTTCTTTAGGGAAGACAAGTTTAAGGTTCATACCTTCGTTTTGAGCTGCCGCTGCGCTGCCATTCCAAAGCATACCAACGCCAACTTCACCTGACATGTAAGGAGCACCTGGGTTATCAGAGTTAAAGACCAATACGTTTGGCATTAACTTTTGAAGTTCCGCGTACGCTTCATCAATCTGTTTAGGGTCAGTTGAGTTACCAGAGTAACCTAACTTGCGCAGAGCGATGTGGAACACTTCACGAGTGTCATCCATTAGCATTAGCTGACCTTCAAGCTCAGGGTTCCATAGATCCGCCCAGCTTTGAAAATCGTTCGCGTCGTACATGTCTGTGTTTACCGCAAGACCAGTAATCGCAACAACGTGTGGAATAGAGTAGTCGTTGTTAGGATCGTATGGCTTATCTAGGTAATTTTTATCAAGGTTGTCGAAGTTTGACAGCTTAGACTTGTCAATCTTCTGCAACATACCTTCGTCGCGCATTTTTGCTACGAAATACGTCGAAGGTACGACTAGGTCGTAACCTTGATTATGAGTTTTTAGCTTCGCGTACAAAGTCTCGTTTGACTCGTAAGTTGAGTAGATAACTTTGATACCCGTTTCTTTGGTAAATTGCTCTAGGATATTACTGTTAATGTAAGGACCCCAGTTCATAAATACCAGTTCTTTGTTTTCGTCCGCTGCCACTGAACCAGAGAACAGAGAAAGCGCACATGCACTACCAGCTAATAGAGTAGCCCATTTCTTCATTGACGTTAGCTCCAAACCAAACGTAGATAGAAAAACAGAATGGCTTAACCCATTCTGTCTCGTTTTAAATACTGAATTACTTCACTTTTTCTCTAGCCAATAGCTGTGATGCTACGACTAGAACAAGTGAGACAATCAGCATTACTGTTGCTAAGGCATTCACTTCCGGTGATATGCCGACTTTTACCATTGAATAAATTTTCAGTGGCAAAATTTCATAAGTTGGTCCTGTCACAAACGAGCTGATGATCACGTCGTCTAGTGAAAGGGTGAAACTCAATAGCCAACCCGCCGCAACGGCCGGTTTAGCCAGTGGCAAAATGATCTGTTTTAAAATGGTCCATTCACTGGCACCCAGATCTTTCGCGGCTTCAAGCATTTTTACGTCAAAGCCGTTCAAGCGACTGTAGACGGTGACTACCACGAATGGTAGACAGAATGTAATGTGAGCAATCAACAGGGTGAAAAAACCCAATTGAGCGCCAAGCACCAAAAACAAGGCCAGTAACGAGATTGCCATGACGATATCTGGAGACATCATAACAACAAACAGCATGCCATTAACTGCGCCTTTACCCTTAAACGAGTAACGGAATAGGGCAACGGCAGTTAAACTGCCGATAATTGTAGCAGCTGTAGCAGAAAAGATGGCGACATTTAGTGAATGCCAAGCAGCCTGCATTAAACTGTCATTGTTGATCAGCGTCTCATACCATTTAGTGGTAAAGCCACCCCATTTCATTCCAAATTTGTTGGCATTGAATGAGTTAACAATCAACACCACGATTGGCAAATACAAAAATGCATACACCAATGTCATAAAGCTAAATCGAACAGTACGTCCCATCAGTCTAGCTCCACTTTCTTATTCAATAATTTACCTGCTCTGTAGTAGGCGTAGAGCATGATTGCCATCGCAATGGTCAGTGCAATACTTGTGGCTGCGCCAAACGGCCAATCACGAGCGTTAAGCACTTGGCTCTTAATCACGTTACCAATCAGTAGATTCTTCGCTCCACCCAGTAGATCCGATATGTAGAACATACCGAGAGCTGGCAACAGCACCAACAAGCAACCACCGATAATGCCAGGCATTGTTAGCGGTAGAATAACTTTTGTGATGGTCTGAAACTTGTTCGCACCTAAATCTTTCGCTGCTTCAATATATGTGTTGTCCAACTTCTCAATAGCCGAGTAGAGGGGCAAAATCATAAAAGGCAATAGGATATAGACTAAACCAATCATCACTGCCGTCTCTGTGTACATAAGACGAAGTGGTTTATCAATAATGTCCAGCGCCATGAGCGATTGGTTTAGAATACCTTGAGTACCCAACACAATTTTAAGTCCGTAGGTACGGATAAGTGAGTTAGTCCAAAATGGAACAATCACTAGAAACAGCATAAATGGACGCCATTTCTCTGGCATCTTAGCGACGATGTAAGCAAATGGATAACCAATGACTAAACACAGTAACGTCGCAATAATAGCCATGTAAAATGAGTGCAATAGCACTTTGGCGTACAACGGATCAAGCAATCGGAAATAGTTATCGAGAGTAAACGTCATCTCGATCAGATTTGCTTCGTCGCGAGTCAGAAAACTGGTACCAATAATCATCACGTTTGGCACAAGCACAAACAGTGTTAGCCAACCAACAATTAAGGCAATGATTGCGTTCTGAAGGCTAAGCTTTTTGGCTTTCATCGAGTACTACCTCCCAGCTTTCAACCCAAGTGATAGCGACTTTTTGACCTAATGAGTGATCCACATCTGGATCATCTTCATTGAAGAACTCGCTGACCATCACACGCATGCCAGATTCCAGTTCAATGACAGAATCTAACGTCATACCTTTGTAGGTACGCTCAGTAACGTGACCAACGATACCTTCTTGTTCTGATTCTTTAATCTCTTCGATACGTAAATCTTCTGGGCGAAGTAGTACTGTTAGTTTGTCACCAGCTGACGCTTCTTTTTCGTAGTATACAACGGACTCCACGCCTTCAATTTCAGCTCGAACGCGTTTTTCGTCAAGGCGCTCAATCATGGTGGCGTGGAACACGTTGATCTCGCCGATAAAGCGTGCAACGAATAGATTCTTAGGTTCTTCGTAAATCTCACGTGGTGAACCGTCTTGCTCGATAACACCGTCGCGCATAACGATGATGCGATCTGACATCGATAAGGCTTCTTCTTGGTCGTGAGTAACGAAAATAAAGGTAATACCTAACTGACGCTGTAATTGTTTTAACTCAATTTGCATCTGTTTACGCAGTTTGTAATCAAGTGCAGATAGGGATTCGTCAAGCAAGAGGACTTTTGGCTTGTTCACTACGGCGCGAGCGATAGCGATACGTTGCTGTTGACCACCTGAAAGCTGATGAGGTTTACGCTGAGCCATTTTTTCTAGGCGAACCATACGTAACGCATCCATCACTCGAGGCTCGATTTCAGCTGCATTGACTTTCTGCATGCGGAGACCGAAAGCGACGTTTTCAAACACCGTCATATGGGGAAATAGTGCATAACTCTGGAAAACAGTGTTTACGTGCCTTTGCTCAGCAGGAACTTGAGTTACATTTTGGTTGTCTAGAATGATCTGACCATTGTCAGCGCTTTCAAAACCAGCGATCATTCTTAATACGGTCGTTTTACCACAACCAGAAGGGCCCAAAATCGTTAGAAACTCACCATGATTAACATCAAGGTTAAGATTTGCGATGATTTCCTTACCATCGAAACTTTTGCTAATTCCAGTAAGACGAACTACTGGTTGTCCTGCATTTTGTTTAGCGTTCAACGTCTGTTTTTCTCCCACATTGGTCATTTAAAGTGACTTAACTGAATGACCCGTAGTTACACAAATTAGAGGCGCGCATCATAATCATCAAAAGTGTGAATTCAAAGCATTTTCTTATCCTGAAACACAAAAAATTTTGCAGGCTTAATTAAACATTCCTTACCATACTCTCTATATATGGGTAATGGCTTGCAGATAAGGGTTATTTTTCTTTGCCTTAGAGTAAGATAAATGCAATTAGATGACGCATTAGTGGTTAATTATCATCCAAACAATTGAGAAAGCAAGCTCATCATTGAGATTCGATTTTAGACCGCTTAGTGTTGCAGTATAATAGCCGAAATTTTCTATTAACAAGTTGGCTGGAATGAACGTACAACCAGCCACTGGATTCAAGAATGAACAACGACATTGAAAAAGACTTCAATTTGGGCGGTAGCGTAGAGCGTGCTTTGTCCGGCGACTATGACCTTAAAGCAGGAGACGTGTTTAAGGAAGCATGGCAACATACCGTTAAAAACTTCCTTTCATTTTCACCTTCGATCATTATTTTGATCGCCTTACAACTGGCGATTTTCTACATAGCACTAAAGCTGCAACTGGGTAACCCTGGTATCATTATTGATGCTTTTACTAATCCAGAGGCATTTGATCCAAGTATCTTCAACGCCATCATGATTGCTAACTTTAGCTATGAAGTCATCAGCGCGCCTATCTATGCGGGGATTAGTTTAATGGCGATGAGCCACGCTTCGGGCCTTGCCACCAAACCACGCCATATTGGTAAAGGGTTGCAGTATACCGTACCTGTCATTCTGGCTACACTGTTCAGTTTATTACTACAAGGTATCGCAGGAATGATATTTCCGTTCCTATCTTTGTATTTGTCGCTGGCATTCAGTAACTCGATTCTTTTAATCTGTGAGAAACAAATTCCCCCAATGCAATCACTGCTGCTTTCTCTGCGTGCGGTGAACAAAAAGATATTTGCTCTGGCGGGAATCTATATTGTTGTGTCGATTATGTTTGTGCTCGGCATGATGTTTTACGGCTTAGGTCTAATATTTGTGTTGCCGTTTTTCTTCCATGTTAAGGGGATTGTTTACCGCAACATGTTTGGCATCAAACTAAAAATCATTGCCTCAGACCGACCAAAAGATGAAGACGATAATGACAACGATCCACAAGTGTTCAATGCGTAAAAGTGAATTTATAGCGATTGCTGCGGCGAGTATTATTGCTGGCTGCTCTCTTTATGGGTACGAACGAAATGCCGCAGAAGAGCGCGAAAAAAAGAGAGTGGCAGCGGTTGCAACAGAGATGCAGCAGAAGGTTAAGCCGTCAGCTGTAGGTAGCGCACCTAACTTCGCTGCCATCACCGATGTAAAACAAAAGAAGCAGGCATTCTTTGACTACCTTCGACCTGGTATCGCACTCGAAAACCAGAGAGTGAGAAACGAGCGACTGCGCTTAGATTCAATTCAGCAGAACTACTTGCAACAATCGCTCGACGATGCGGATAAGTCTTACGCACAGCGTTTAGGCAAGCTCTACAATGTTGAACTGCCTTCTGACGGAATATCGCAACAGTGGCTCGACGATATGCTTCACCGTGTCGACGTCATACCTGAAGCACTGGTTTTGGTTCAAGGCGCAAATGAATCGGCGTGGGGCACTTCGCGTTTTGCCACCGAAGCCAATAACTACTTTGGACAATGGTGTTATCAGTCAGGTTGTGGGCTTGTCCCTCTTCAACGTGGCGACGGCATGACCCATGAAGTGGCTAAGTTCAGTTCGGTTCAGCAGTCGATTTACGGCTATTTTATGAACGTCAATCGCAATAACGCTTATGAAGAGCTGAGAGAAATTCGTTATCAACGACATCTTGCCGGACAAAGCTTGACTGATACTGAGGCTGCAATGGCGCTGTCCAATGGATTACTGAAGTACTCTGAACGAGGTGAGGCCTACGTCAACGATTTACAAAGCATGATCAGGCACAATCAGAGCTTCTGGGAAAATCCGATCGTCAAACAATAAGTATATAATTTCATGAAGAAAGTAACGTCAATGATTTTGGCCGCAGCGCTAACGGGTGCGGCTGTTTTACCTGCTCAAGCTCAAGAATACATGTTCACCTACTCAAAGCTCTACTCACACATGAAGCAGAATGCGAAAGAGGGACATGATGATGTAAAAGTAGGGTTCTTCTTCCTTAACGCTAATACCAAACAATTGTGTAATATCGAAAAAGCCTGGATGGAGAAAGAAGAACACTACGAAGACCTTAAGGTTTCGCCATATAACGAAGTGATTGTTCCTCTAGACGATAACTTACGATCGGCTAACCCTTTGGTTTTTGTCCATACGCCGATGGATATGCGCTGTGACTTTTCTATGGTCGTGATGACCAAACAACCAATGAGTGACAATGTCACGTACGATCAGGTGAAAGTTCTCCTGCCACAAATGCAGGCTATTTTAGAGCAGTTAGGGGGCATGTTTGCTAGTTGGTTCACACCTGATGTCGAAGGTGTGACACTTGAGTTTGCAGACAAACTGAATTCAAAAATCGTTTTTTCTAACGGTAAATCAAAACCCATTATTGATGGTAAAGTTCAAGTCTCTCTAGATGATATTGGTGAGGGAGGCTTTATGACCTTGCCGCAAGAGACAGCGCGTGTGCTGCCGTACTTGCCTAAAGCAAAATGAAAAAAGGGTCGCATTGCGACCCTTTTTATTCGGATTAGATGTTGGTGACATTAAGCTGAAGGCTTGGATCAAACTCGTGAACCATATCTGGGTCTTGAACAGTCTGAGTTGGCATTTCTTCTTTATCGAAACCAATATCACCACCGTTGATTACACCAGAGTTTTTGTCGATCGATTTGAAATCAAATAATTCGAAGTCAGCAAGGTGGCTTGGTACGACATTTTGCATTGCACGGAACATCGTCTCGATACGACCAGGGAAGCGTTTGTCCCAATCATTGAGCATCTGCTTGATGTTTTGACGCTGCAAATTAGGCTGTGAACCACAAAGGTTACAAGGAATGATAGGGTATTCACGCATCTCTGAATATTTGATGATATCTTTTTCGCGGCAGTATGCGAGCGGACGAATGACAACGTGTTCGCCATTATCTGATACCAACTTAGGAGGCATTCCCTTCATTTTTCCGCCATGGAACATGTTCAAGAATAGAGTTTCTAGAATGTCATCACGGTGATGGCCTAATGCGATTTTCGTCGCACCGAGTTCGTTAGCGGTACGGTAAAGGATGCCACGGCGCAAACGAGAGCAAAGTGAACAGGTTGTTTTGCCTTCTGGGATCTTGTCCTGAACGATTGAGTAAGTGTCTTCTTCGACAATTTTGTACTCAACGCCGAGAGATTCAAGGTATTCAGGAAGGATGTGACCTGGGAAACCTGGCTGTTTCTGGTCAAGGTTAACTGCAACTAGCGAAAACGAAATCGGCGCGCTCTTTTGTAAGCTCATTAGGATATCAAGCATAGTAAAGCTATCTTTACCGCCAGATAAACACACCATGATACGGTCACCATCTTCAATCATATTGAAGTCTTGGATCGCTTGGCCTGTATTGCGGCGAATACGCTTTTGTAGCTTGTTAAAATTATATTGTTGAGCTTTAGTACGCTCTTGAGTTTGCTCGGTCATTAGCTTGCAGTCTTCATCAATCTTCAAAACAAAATGAAGTGCGTATGATACGGATAAATAGAACAGATGCTAGATCTATTCAGCGGAGAACAAAAAAAAGTCCCCTCTAAGAGGGGACGGAGAGAGAGGCTTTACGCTAGATAGCGGTTTTTGGATCGAGCGGGCTGATATAACCTTGTGGTTTCAACGCCATCACATCGCAATTAATCTTATCGATCACGTGCTCTGCCGTGTTACCAATAAAGACGGCTGACAATCCTGTTCTACCCGTTGTGCCAATGATAACCATCGCAGCATTGAGTCGCTCAGCGGCCTCAGGAATGATGTCTTCAGGCAATCCTTGTTCTACAACGGTTTGTTCTTCGTCATAACCGTGTTTCTGACGCAGAGCTTTCATCGCAGTAAGATGATGTCCACGTACCGCGTCGGTATAGGTCGCTGGATCGAATTCTGGTAACTCAATCGTAATGTTTGCTGGAGTAACAGGGTACGCATTGACCAGATAAGGCTTCGCGCCTAACCGCTCAGTGAGGCTATTGAGCTGTTCTACCATGGCATCGTTTAGACCAAGGTGGGTATCGTTCTCTGAACCAACGTGAACGGAAGCCAAGATACTCGCATCTGCTGGCCAATCAGCGTTCTTCACTAGCAGAACAGGGCATGGACATTTACGTAATAGATGCCAGTCGGTGGGAGTGAAAATCACCGACTCGAGCACATCGTGTTTACGTGTTCCCTTAATCACAATGTCGTGTTCGCCGGCAAATACCTCAGCAATAATCGCCTCATAAGGGCGGTTGTGCCATACCACGCGAACATCGAAGTCGACCTCGTCATTAATGTAATCTTTGGCGATTTTACGCATCCATTGTTCGCGCTGCTGAATGACTCCACGACGCATTGCGTCGCGTTCATCGACAGATAACATGGACGTCATGTCATAGGAAAAATCGTAGATAGAAAGAAAGAAGGTTACCCGGCTTGGAGATCGACTTTTCGCTGCAAGTTGCATAGCACGAGCTAAGGCTGGCTGTTCATCTTTATTAATGTCAGCAACGACCAAAATCTTATTGTAGATACTCATATTGACTCCTTAGAGACGAGGAGGGCATATGATTAATGTAGCTTAGTTGGACGTAGAGTTTTAGAAATAATTGGAGGAATGTAAGAGAAGTTTGATGTAGCTCATCATCATGCTGAAAAACGAGCTACATCATTGAAAATTATTATGATTCTTTTGAAACGCCCGCCAATTCCATAAGCGCATCGTGGTTAAGAATAGTAATGTATTTACCCTTAACACTTAGAATTTCCGACTTTTGGAAACGGCCCAAGAGACGAGAAATCGTTTCGACGGTAAGTCCAAGATAGTTACCGATATCACCACGAGTCATGGTAAGACGGAATTCACGTGGACTAAAACCACGTTGAGAGAAACGAGTAGAAAGGTTGTACAAGAATGCAGCTAAACGCTCTTCGGCATTCTTCTTCGATAGTAGAAGAATCATCTCCTGATCGCCTTTGATTTCGTTACTCATCAAACGCATGATTTGCTGACGTAATTTCGGCATTTTACCTGAAAGGTCATCAAGGATTTCGTACGGAATTTCACAAACCATCGAGGTTTCTAGCGCTTGAGCAAAGCTAGGGTGCAAATCACCAGTAATTGCATCAAAACCTACTAGGTCACCCGCTAGGTGGAAAGCAGTAATCTGCTCATCTCCTTGTTCTGTGATGGTGTAACTTTTGATCGTACCTGAACGGATTGCATAAAGAGATTTAAGGTCATCTCCTGCTTTAAACAATTCCTGTCCTTTCTGGATTGGCTTTTTACGCTCGATGATCTGATCGAGTTGATCGAGTTCAGATTCATTGAGCGTAAACGGAATACAAAGCTGACTGATACTACAGTCTTGACAGTGGATTGCACAACCACCAGATTGAATGCGCTTTGTTGCAGGCTTTTCAGAAATCATAACAACCTTTCACTATTTGATATACATCAATATTTTAGCACCCATTACGACTAAAGGATAGTGGAAAAAAGCGCATAAAAACAGCTGACTAAAAACTAATGTTAAGTAAAGACAGTGCACCATAGCCTGTATATAGGCCATAGATTAAGATAGTAAATGCAACAATGTGACGAAATATATCAGAGTTTTGCAGCTTATGGAGTGAGGTCGCTGCATGTCCTACAAGTAGCATCGCGGGTAGGGTTCCGGCCCCAAATGCTAGCATGACTAACGCACCGTTGAGTGCACTTCCGGATACGGCTGACCATGTTAACGTTGAATACACGAGTCCACATGGAAGCCAACCCCAAACAAATCCAAATGGAAGCGCATGGAGTGAAGATTTCAGTGGCAACAAGGATTTACCTGCGGGGGATATAAATCGCCAGATAACTTGGCCAAGTTTTTCGATGTGAAGTAAGCCTTGCCACCAACGACCAATGTAACAGGCCAATAAAACCATAAATAGCGCAGCGGCAAGTCTTAACCAAATCAATGCATCGTTAACTTGGCTAACTTGTGAAATTGTCGAAAAGGCGCCACCTACGATGGCGCCAATGACAGCGTAGCTAATTAAGCGACCACTGTTATAGAACAACGGAACCCATTTCGATGGTTGCGATTGTCCCATTGTCAGCATGGACGCGATACCTCCACACATTCCCATGCAGTGGCCAGCGCCCACAAGGCCAATGAAAAAAGCACCTAACCAATCAATGCTCACTTAGGCGGGTTCTCTTTACGTTCGTCTTCATCAAACAAAATGTTATGACCTTGACGTTCAAGATCTTCAAATTGCTCACTTCTTACCGCCCACAGAAAGACCGCAACAGCGACACAGACCAGCACGATAGCAATAGGGATGAGGATATAAAGGCTTTCCATCTATTTACCTTTTTCTTTGAGCAAGCGTAGAGAGTTAGATACTACAATAATTGAGCTCGCAGACATACCGACAACTGCAAAATAGGGGGCAACAAATCCCGCAACTGCAAGTGGCAGGATCAGAAGGTTGTAACCAAGCGACCAAGCCAGGTTTTCGCGAATGATCTTACGTGTTTGCAAAGCCAGTTCACGAGCTGCCAAAATTCGGTCAAGCCTGTCACCGAGTAACACCATGTCTGCGGAGGCTTTAGCGACGTCAGCACCACCGCCCATTGCCACCGATAGATGAGCGCCGGCAAGCGTAGGAGCATCATTAATGCCGTCACCAATCATCATGGTAATGTCTTTGGCGTCAACATTATTGAGATAATTCAGCTTATCTTGTGGTTTTGCACCTGCAACCACGTCTTGAATACCAATTTTACTCGCGACAAGGTGCGCGTTTTCACTGGTATCGCCAGTCAAAAGCGTAATTTTGACACCCGAGCGCTGGAACTTCTCTACAAACTCTTTTGCTTCAGCACGTATTGGGTCGCGGTAACTAAATGTCGCAACATGAATGCCGTCTAAGGACAGATAAACCGAATTCGCTTGTGCGAGCTTTGTTTCACCCAACACATAGTGTGCACTACCGATTTTAACCACAGAACCTTGATAACGTCCCTTAATCCCTGAACCGATCACGTTTTCTACGTCATCGACGATAACGTTGGTATCGGCGTATTGTTTAAATGCGCGAGCAATAGGGTGGTTAGCGCGAGACTCTAGTGACGCAGCAATAGCTAAAACTTGTTGTTTATCGTGTTCACCGTACACATCCACTTCATTGATCTCGATATCGCCATGGGTAAGTGTCCCTGTTTTGTCGATAATGAGATGGTTCACCTTACACAAAGTTTCGAATACATGACTTTTACGCAGCAAGATGCCGAGGTTACCCATTCTGGATGTCGCACATGTCAAAGCGGTCGGCGTAGCAAGCGAAAGCGCGCACGGACACGTCGCAACCAAAACTGATAACATGATCCAAAACGCGTCATCTGGGCGACTTGAGTGCCAGAAAAACCAAGTGCCTGCGGCAATAATGAGGATCACCGCTACAAAATAGCGTGCAACAATATCAGCGATCTCTGCAATTTTTGGCTTAGATAGCTGCGCTTCATCCTGAAGACGAACAATATTCGAAATCATTGAATCGGCTTTTGAAGAGGTCACTTCAAGTTCGAACGATTCTTCACCGTTTAATGTCCCTGCAAACACATAGTCGTCCACTTGCTTGACCACAGGTAAAGACTCACCTGTAAGCATGGATTCGTCGATGTGGACGCGTCCAGAAATGATCTTACCGTCTGCAGGAATATGTTCACCGGGGAGAACACGGATCTGGTCACCGACTTTCAACGTTTTCACCGGTACTTGGTCACCATTTAACTTGTTCGCAATCGCAGGGATTAACTTCAACAAGTTTCCACTCGCAGCCGCAGCCTTACGACGTGCGCGCATTTCCAAGAAACGGCCAACCAATAAGAAGAATGCAAACATCGAAATAGATTCGAAGAACACTTCTCCTTTTTCAGTCACTGTGGCAACCAAGCTGGCGAAATAGGCGAAGATCATGGCAATGGATACAGGGACATCCATACCGAGTGTACGGCTGCGAATACTTCGCCACGCGTTGATATAAAACGGCAAAGCAGAGTAGAGCATCACTGGCGTGGCAAATATTAGACTCACCCAGCGGAAGTAGTTTTTAAACTCGGGCTCTAAGTCGCCGAAGACTTCTAGGTAGAGCGCAACCGCGAGCATCATAACCTGCATCGTTGCCAAGCCTGCTATGCCTAGTCGATACAGATACTGCTTCATCTGTTGATGATAAGCGGCCTCCTGCTTATCTGCTTCAAATGGTGCAGCTTTATAACCTAACTGATGGATTAACGACAACAGTTCACTAAGACGAACCTGAGTTTTGTCCCAAGCCAACAAAGCACGGTTTGTGGTTGTATTGACACGAATAGAGACCACACCCGATTTGTTTGATACCTGTTTTTCAATCAACCAGGCACAAGCTGCACAAGAAACCCCATCAAGCGAGAGAGTGACCTCGGAACAATGTTCGCTATTGCGAACAAACTCTGACTGAACATCATCATTGTCGTAGTGAATTAATGCTTGTAACTGTTCAGGAACGAGATCTGCTTTTTCGGCAGGTGCGGTGCGATATTGGTAGTACGAGACTAAACCACTATCAACGATCGTTTGAGCGACAGTCTCACAACCTGGGCAACACATTTCTCTGATATCACCCAGAATCTCTACTTTATAGTCCGTGTTGACTGGTACTTCTTCACCGCAGTGGTAACACGATTTACACATAAGCTATTAGTTCGCTAGTTGTACTGGAGTCGAGGATGGGAAAGTGACGCGCCCTTGTAGTAGCCACTGTTGATCATGCGGCGTAAGTTCAATAAACCAAGGTCCTTGAAGCTCTTGATCTAATTTAAAGCGATATTGTCCGCTCGCATCAGATGTAAGTAGTCGGCTAAAGTCACGGTCCGGTAGTGTACGGTGGGCAAACATGGCCGTTATAGCTGGATAGTGATCAAGTTGACCTTTATCAAATTGAATCACAACTTCGTGATCTTGAGAGAATGCAGCCGCGCTGAGACCGAGCTCTTTCGCCACATTCAGTTTAGAGATATCGATGTTGATGCCTTTGCCTTTTTTATAGTAATCCTCAGTCACTAATGAAACAGAGTTCTGTGAGAAAACGATAACTGTAATGATCGTCCATACAACAACGGTGAGTGGCAGAATGATTAGGAACCACGGCCAGAACTGCTTATACCAAGGCTTTACCATAAAAAAGTTCTCAATGAAAAAAATGAAAGATATTAGGGCTTTAACTGTAAAGGAAAGACAGCCCCTTAAAAAGGGGCTGTTATTGAAATGTTACTTATTATCTGAGTTGCTCAAGCTCCAAACGTAAGCTGAAACTAGCTGAACTTTGTCTTCGCCTAGAATATCTTTCCAAGCTGGCATTACGCCAGAACGACCGTTCATAACTGTTTCAGTTACATCCGCGCGAGAGCCACCGAACAACCAGTCTTGGTCTGTTAGGTCAGGAGCACCCACTGCTGGGTTACCTTTACCGTCAGTACCGTGACACGCAGCACATACAACAAAACGTGCTTTACCTGCTTCAGCTTCACGTGCATTCACAGAACGACCAGATAGGCTTAGTGTGTAGCTCACAACTTCTTTCACACCTTGCTCACCTAGAGCATCCTTCCATGACGGCATTTGACCGATACGACCATTCATTACTGTCGAAACGATAGCCTGAGGTTCACCACCGTACAGCCATGCGTCGTCAGTTAGGTTAGGGAAACCTTTCTGACCACGAGCATCTGAGCCGTGACATTGTGAACAGTTTTGCAGGAACAAACGTTGGCCAACTTTAACGGCTTCGCCATCCGCAGCAATTTCTGGGATAGGGCGCAATTCAGATGAACCATCTACGTAAGCAAGTTTCTTAAATGCTTCACCAAAGTAGGCTTCTGCATCGTCTAACTCTTTTGCGTATTGAACTAGATGCTTGTTCTCTTGTGATGCAGCGATAGAAGCTTTCGACTCTTCTACTGAACGTACAGTTTGGTCAGAACTCTGCCAACCTAGAACGCCTTTGAAGTTACCTAAACCTGGGTAAAGCGTTAGGTAAATCGCAGCAAATACAAACGTACCAACAAATAGGTAGGTCCACCACTTAGGAAGTGGGTTGTTCAATTCACGAATACCATCGTATTCGTGACCCATATCTGCACCTTCTTCGACGCCCATTTTATCTTTAAGGCACCAATAAAGGACAGCAGCACAGCCGAGAAGTGTACCGACTGTAATGATGATTATCCAAAGACTCCAAAATGTAGTCATTGCTTAGTCACTCCTTGTTCTTTAGAAGGTGCTTGCTCTTCGTCAGCGAATACAAGGTTAGCGGCTTCGTCGAAACGAGCTTTACGGCTCTTACCGTAAGCCCACCAAACCACACCAATAAAACTCACAAAAAGCACTATGGTCCAAATACTGTGAATAGTACCAATGTCCATAAATACCACCTTAATTACTTCATTGCGTGACCAAGAGACTGAAGGTAAGCGATGATGGCATCCATCTCAGTTTTACCTTCTACATCTTTAGACGCATTAGCGATCTGCTCATCAGTGTATGGAACACCGAATTGATCACGGAAAATAGTTAGTTTTTTCTGAGTGTCCTTACCATCAAGAACATTCTCTTCAAGCCATGGGAAACCAGGCATGTTTGACTCAGGAACTAACTCACGAGGATCAATAAGGTGTACACGGTGCCACTCGTCAGAGTAACGACCGCCCACGCGTGCTAGGTCTGGACCTGTACGCTTAGAACCCCATAGGAATGGGTGCTCATACACACTTTCACCAGCAACAGAGTAGTGACCGTAACGTTCTGTTTCAGAACGGAATGGACGAATCATCTGACTGTGACAAACGTTACAGCCTTCACGGATGTATACGTCACGACCTTCCATTTCAAGCGCAGTGTAAGGACGTAGGTTCTCAACTGGCTCAGTAGTTTGTTTTTGGAAAATTAGCGGAGTGATCTCAACAAGCGCACCCAAGCTAATAGCAAAAACGATAAGAATCGCGAGTAAACCGACATTGCGTTCAACAATTTCGTGGCGATTGTTAGAATTAGAACTCATTCTTTAAATCTCCTTATGCCGGCTGAGGGATAGCTTTTAGGCTATCTTTTGGCGCTGTTACCGTCTTGTACGTGTTGTATGCCATTAGGAACATACCCGCTAGGAAGATGAAACCACCTAAGAAACGTACGAAGTAGAATGGGTAAGACGCTTGAACTGACTCAACGAAGCTGTAAGTCAATGTACCGTCAGAGTTAACTGCACGCCACATCAGACCTTGCATAACACCCGAAATCCACATTGCAACGATGTACAGTACAGTACCGATAGTTGCCAACCAGAAGTGCGTATTGATTAGGCCAACAGAGTACATGCGCTCTTGACCGAATAGGCGAGGAACTAGGTGGTATACCGAACCGATAGATACCATAGCAACCCAACCTAATGCACCAGAGTGTACGTGGCCGATAGTCCAGTCTGTGTAGTGAGACAGTGCGTTAACTGTCTTAATAGACATCATTGGACCTTCGAACGTAGACATGCCGTAGAACGATAGAGACACGATTAGGAAACGTAGGATAGGGTCATAACGTAGTTTGTGCCATGCTCCTGACAGAGTCATGATACCGTTAATCATACCACCCCAAGAAGGAGCGAATAGAACAAGTGACATCACCATACCTAATGACTGAGTCCAGTCTGGAAGTGCAGTGTAATGTAGGTGGTGAGGACCTGCCCAAATGTACAGGGAAACCAATGCCCAGAAGTGAACGATAGACAGACGGTAGGAATAAACTGGACGTTCAGCTTGCTTAGGTACGAAGTAATACATCATACCTAGGAAACCAGCCGTCAGTAGGAAACCTACTGCGTTGTGACCGTACCACCACTGTACCATCGCATCCACTGCGCCCGAATAAATCGAGTACGATTTACCCATCGAGACAGGGATTGCCATGCTGTTTACGATATGAAGCACCGCAACAGTGATAATAAAGGCACCGAAGAACCAGTTTGCTACGTAGATGTGCGAGGTCTTACGGGTAATCAATGTTCCGAAGAACACGATCGCATAAGAAACCCAGACAACTGCGATGGCAATATCGATTGGCCATTCTAGCTCAGCGTATTCTTTACCAGAGGTAAAACCTAATGGCAGAGTAATTGCTGCTGCTAAAATAATGGCTTGCCAACCCCAGAAGGTGAAGGCGACAAGAGGGCCACCAAATAGACGAGTTTGACAGGTACGCTGAACAACGTAATAAGACGTTGCGAATAGGGCACTTGTACCAAACGCGAAAATAACCGCATTAGTATGCAGAGGACGTAAGCGACTGTACGTCAACCACGGCGTATCAAAGTTTAGCTGTGGCCAAACTAATTGAGCGGCAATCAAAACACCAACAGCCATGCCAACAATACCCCAGAGAATAGTCACTAAGGTAAACTGACGAACGACTGTATAGTTGTAGTTTTGTTCAAGCTGCTTTTCTTGGCTCATTTGCATGCTTCCAATTTCTAATTAACTACACTTTACTTCCAACACGACACATGTCGTAATGCCACCCAAACCGTTAAGAAAATAGAACCTATTCAGTCGGTTAAATATTCTTGCCGATTTTAAAAAAAAGTGGCATTTTCAGCCGCCAACTATACTGCATTTAACAATTCAATGACAGAGTAGTAACCTTACAGTCGGTCAGGTTTTGGCCTTTTATTTTAAAACTTTGAAGTTTGTTACACGGAGAACCCCTTAAATGGCAGCTGAAAAACTGACGCGCGGACGTTTTGTTCAAATAATCATCATGTTAACCCTACTATTTACAGCGTTTATTTGGCGGACGATCACATTCAGCGAAGGGGAAATAATCGATTGCAGATTGAAAACAAACTGTACTTTTACTGTTAACGGTAACGAATTTGCCGCCAAGCGCACAAAAGATCGCCTATTGATTAACAAGCCAACAACGGATTTGAAAATTATTTCGCCTGATAATTCAGTTAAGGTGCTTGAAGATGTAAACACTTGGGTAATCGAAGCTGAAAAATTAGAAGATTTAGAATTAAACATCGTTGGTAATACACACAAACCGATAGCCACAATACGATTCTAACCACCGTTTATAGTGTACTTGGAAACCATTCTTAATTTGAAGGCGTTGTCTCAGACCGAAGCGGCGTAATCAAGCTAAAAACAACCAACTGGAATTTGGTCATTAGCGAAGAAGCTAATAATCAGTAAATTAATCTTTGATTATCTTACTGATTATTAGGTATTTTATGGTAAATCAATTATGTTGAATAACTTAGGCGATAAACGCAGTAGAGTAAGTCAAACGGGGCAATGGCTTAGCTTCATCATGTATGTCATTTAACATAACGTACATAATACGCACTGAGGTTGTAGGCGCAAAGTTGTAATGTCACTATTTACCAAAGTTAATGACTTATAAACTCGATTTCAAAAAGAGCGCACTCAAAGAATGGAAGAAGCTCGGCGCGACCGTACAGCAACAGTTCAAGAAAAGCTGGTCGAACGCCTGGATGATTGATGACGCTGAATAATGTTTCTATGGGGATTGGTGAGCCAGTATAAAAAACGCCGCTTATGCGACGTTTATGGATTCGGGGAGATTTGGTAGGATTTCACCTTACCTTCTTTCTTAGCTTGGCTATAGGCGGCTTTGATTTTCTTCATCGCTTCGACTTTAGCGGCTTTCGCTTTTGTAGCTTGGGGTTGTGATTTCATAACCGATAAGTTCTACCTTTCTTTTTCTTCTCACCAGATAACTCAGGCGCAGAGTAAGCCTGATCATTGTACGCGATTAGACGCCCTTCTTGAACGCTGTCTAATACCACCTTACACTAACTCGAAAGCTTTTGTTTAGGATCTTTTAATGTCTAGGTATGACGTCGATACAGTTGAAACTCAATATCAACCAGGTTCTAACGAACAGGTGCTCCTTAACAAGTTGGCCATCACCAGTGTCTCAGAAATGGACGACGTTGAGGCCTTTCTTCTCGTGAAATTGTATGAAAAAGTATTCTCAGATGATGAGCCAGCGTTTCCTTTCAGTTTTCAGACAGTGATGGACTGGCATCGCCAATGGTTCGGTAACGTTTACCCTTGGGCTGGCAAGATACGCAATGTCAGAATGTGGAAAAGCGATTTTGAGTTTGCTGCACCGCTTCAGATTGAGCGAGCCATCCGAGTATTCGAAAACGACTACTGCTCGAAAGTCTCGGTCATATCGACGCTTAGTCAGAAGGAGTTTGTTTCTTTCCTAGCTCAAAGTCACGTTGAGTTTATTCTGATTCACCCATTTAGAGAGGGAAATGGCAGAATCAGTCGTCTATTGATGGACTACCTGAGTCGAGAGGCAGGATATGAGCTTTTAGACTATTCCTTATGGGATCAACATAAGGAATTCTATATTCGGGCAATTCAGGCGGGGGTTTGTGGTGATTATCAGCACATGGAACGGCTTGTTCGTGATGTTTTAGACAGCCAGTGAAAGTGAGTCGAATTTATGCTTATTCGCTCTCAACTTGCGTTCGATCTTCTTCACTGATTCACCAGTCTCAATCGCTGTGGAGCTAGCAACAGAGCGAAAGATCATCGCTTGAGTCACTCTTTTCTTCTTTTCATCTTTCATAAGAAATTACCGATTCGTATCACTAAGTGCATGTTTAGATCCTATAACAACAACCTCGGATTATCAACGTAAAGAGCTACGGCAGGCATATTATGAAATACTGAAGTGAGCACGGATACATATTAACGTGGCGATTGAACCACGTGAGAAGTGGACAACGTTACTTTGAAACTAAACCACACTACCGTAAATACAAAACCCAACAATGGAATGAAACATGCCAGGCGTTGGGTATGACTCTTAAATGCAGTATGTGTTTGCTAGATGAGTTGGCTGGACAATCTCATTGCACCATATTTCAGAAAAATATTTCCGTTAATATTATAGAGATCTGACAACAACGAATGACATAGTTACTCTTAAATTGTTTGTCATGTGTCTGAACTATATGACTTTTACAAAATATACTGGAGACGTATTTTCAGGAAAAGTCGATACAATTGGTGCAGCTTCAACATCCCATATAAAAAACGTTTGCTTGTTGCAAGCAGTACAAGTTGCAGCATATTCACCGTTAACTTGAAATACTCCATTAAGAGTTGCCTGATATTTCGTGCCACATTCTTTGCACACTACATTAGTTATTGAGTACGACATTATCACCTACCTGTTTGATTTATAGTAAGATCGTGAACCAATTTTTCTGAATTCCACTTTGTTCTGATCTTGCAAGTGGCGAGCTAACGTTGCGAAAAGCCACCCAGTTTTATTGTCAGTTTTGTTACCTTGCGGGTAGGCATTCTTGGTAAGATTAAGCTGTTGCTTGATAAAAGCTGCTGGCACCCAACCTTCGTTAATCGCTGATTCAGACTTAGCTATAAAGCTTAATACTTGCTCCGCCATCTCATTAAACAATTGATCTATTTGATTCTTTTCTTCCACCAATGCCTCCTGACACATAACGCTTATTAGCGTACAACATGCCGCCTAACTTGCGCCACAGTCTAAACAGAACGCCAAACAAAATAAACTTTAACTGACTGAATTGTTGCCATTTTATGATTTATATAATGAATTCGAGTGCATAATGCGACGCGTAGCACGTCAAGCACTAAAAACCGCCCTGTTGAGCGGTTTTGGTTAGCGTCGGCGGCGGGTTTTGCGTCGCTTTCGAGTGGTGGCTTTTACGACTCTTCCACCTCTTAGCGTGTAGCCCTTATTGAGCTGGCCGTTTTGCTTGCGGCCTTTGCACTTACAGCATCGTTTAGCCATGTTTGTCCTCCAGTTGTCGGATTCGTTGTTCCTGGTCTTGTTGGACTTTCTTGATCCAGTTGATGTCGGTTTTGAGCGCGGCGATGGTGCCCGCGCTCGAGACCAGGCCAGTGATTAAGGAAGTGAGCAGTGCTTCAAATAGTCCCATCATTTACCCCTGAACTTGTTTGAGAAGAATTCAAGCAGGTAGCGAACCATGGCACGCATGCCGAGGGTATCGATGACAACCGCGCCGACGACATACCAGTACGGTTCGGGAATGTTCTGCAGTGCGTTGAAGCCCTGTTCAACGTAAGGGGCATAATCGGGGATAAAGGAAAGGATCAAGGGTATGAAGACGACGAGAAGAATGAATTCGTCTTTGTAGCCCCGCTCTCGGATGCTGACTTCATCGAGACTACTGGCCTGTTCTTCCCCTTGTTGAAGTCTGCGTACCCTCGCCTGATGTTTCTCCTGATCTAGTTCGTCTTTGCGCAATAAAGCCTCGGCTTTATTGCGGTTATACTGCCTATAAGTTTCGAGTCCACCATTAAACAGACTGACAAGAGCGCCTAGCTGGCTGGTTTTAATAATGGTAACGGCATGAAATAATCGTTATGGCCTGCTCATCGACTCATCGACGTCACAAACCAGTCGATTGGTATCTTCAATTTTGCATGACCAGAATCTAGCTGAGTTTTTTTTAACGGCTCTGGTTTACCAATGCCTTCAAACAGAGAACGCTTTACGTCGATAATGAGCTTGTTGATGCGCAGGTGATCAGACCAACTCATGGCACCGGCTGGTAAAGTAAGGAGCATGAATAATGCAGTGACATATTGTTTTCTATAACGCATTGTAAACACAGGTCCAAAACTCCTTTTCTTTTCCCATCGATAGCGAAGCCGTATTGTAAGCGATCTGTTCTAATCGAGCTCTGCGAATTGGATCAACAGACTTTAGTGCTTGAGCAAAAAGCTCCCAATCATAGAACACAGCTCACTGGTATTACAGCGTATCGATTTCACATGATGTTTCGCTGTCATCTACCGTTAACAGGCGCATTTCAACACATCGGTTCAATGATCTGCTTTCTGGCGTCATGTTCGATGTTATAGGCTTTGATGCACCCTCGCCCTTAGTCTCTATTTGCTCAGGAAGTATTTCCTTTCCTTCAAGCCACATTGCGACGTTAGTCGATGACGCAGATGGTAAACGTGGTACGGAACTTCCCAGAGTAAATGCGGCGCTCAACAATAAGGTATGGCTGTTGTAATTACCAATTTCATCAATGTACTGGTATCCACCAGAAACCTTAAATTTATCGGTAACCCAATAAGTTAAGCCTGTTTCAACCATCGGGGATACGTCTTTCAGCGTACTTTGGCTTTGTTTCGAATCCCAATATGCGACGCCGAGCCGAGCATAGATACTGTAGTTATTTGACAGAAAGTAGTCGTACTTAAGCGCACTCTCGACAATTGAGGCGGTGCTCGTGTTTTCGGAATCTAAAGCTCCGCGCTGTTGAAATACAATGTCCCAACTATACATTCGATTTAACTCAAGTCCGTCATAGATACCTTGCATCGTTCCCTTTGAAGCTTGACCATTTGACGTATCGTCAGGAAATTGGTGTGCGTCATTTTGACCAATGAATGGTGAAAGTGGGTAGCTGTTCTCCTCAGCTTGTGATGATTCGAATACCAATAGAGAAGCCAAAATTAATAGGTAGTGTTGTTTATTGAGCATAATAATTTAATTGCGTGAATACGTTCACTACAGATTAATTATTTATCGATGATGCTGTGTTTCAGATTTGAATCATCTTTCAATCCATCCCTTGATAAAATTACAACGTAACAACAACTTCAACCCTGGAAAACTCCGGTTTAATAAGCTAAAGATAGGGATTTCTTAACTAAACGTTTAGTTATAGTGCTTTATGTGAGTGGTTTTTAATCAAGACACTGCTACGATCTAGAGTATCAAACATTGTATAAGCTTAACTGCTGCGTTTTTTGCCTTTGCTCGTAAAGCCTTGAAATGGGAATACATTGCGAATACGCTGCTGTATTTTTTTCGGAATCTGCTTAGACATCACTAGCTTAGTGCCTGTACGTTGCTGATAAACTTTAAGCTCCCCACTGAATGGCGTACGTTCCGCAATTTCAACAACATTGTGTTTAAATCCCGGCGGAAAATGCCCTTTTTCTTTGGTAATTTTACCCTCGGTAAAGGTCACTCTAAGTACTGGCCTATCGACGGCAACTAACCAAAATATAATAGCGGATGCGACAAGAATAACGTATAGCATAGTTCTATCCTTATTAATCGAGAAGCTTACTTAAATCCTCTTTGAGGCTACTCACTGCCTTACTCGCTTTTTCACTTCGAGAAGCTTCAGAAAGCAGATACTCTATAGCATCGGATAAAGTGCAACCCAACTCGTTTGCTCGGTGTGACAACTTCTCCCATACACGGTAATCAAGATCTATAGATTTTTTCTTTGTGTGTATCTGTTCTGCATTGAAATGACGTTTACGTTTTGCACGAATGGCCTGTTTGAGCTTGTTATCGAGTTCAGGAGCCATATGAGTTTCTATCCACTCAACCACCTTTATGGGTTGGTGTTCTAACTGACGTAACTCGTTAACTGCGCTATCTGCTTCACTAGTATCAATGTGGCAAGTGATCGCTTCTCCCGCTTTCCACTTATTGATTAGATAATTCCATTTCCAACCACACTCTAGGTTTTCAAGCTGTTGATATTTCATTGCAAAGTCATTCCGTTTCAGTTGTAGGTGACAGCGTAACCCTAACCATGCAAAGTTACAATCCCTATTGTAATCGAAAAGAGATCAAGATCATGAGATAAAATTATCTATATATACCAGAAGCATTTTTCTATATAATTTCGCTCCATTTTACGTATATGAACTGAATTGATGAATCAAGAAAGCTGGCACGCTGTTACCCCGCAATATTCGCAATATGACGCTCAAATCAATCGATTTAATCAGCTAGAGAAAGTTGATTTTTTTGACATCCAGCCACGTCTCAAACAAGCAATTAATACCCTATGTAGCGTGAATGGCTTTAACCGTATATTGATGGTCAATGCGGTCGACAATGCCTTTTACCGCAATATCGTTAAAGATGGTCTAGTTAGAACGGATAGTTCCAAACCGGTATTAACGACGGAATCTTTAGACATTGCCACTTTAGTCGGTTCATATACCTGCGACGACAAAGGTGACATTGTCACTAAAGTTGAAGGGCTTTTAGATAAAGCAGACGGCGGATATCTGATCACACCGGTCACATTATTACTCGCCAATCCCGCTAGTTGGCAGATGATTAAGTCTGCTGTTCTTGGTGAACAGATTAGCCCTGTCAATGCCAATCCTCGCAAAATTGCGGTAGAGAAACCTTGTCGTCAATACGAAATCAAGCTTGTTCTTGTTGGTGACCGTCACCAAATTGCAGATTTCGAATATATTGAACCAGAGCTTTATTGCGGCCTTGCGATGTTTACAGAGATTGAGCAAGAACTTCCTCTTAATAAACAGAGCATAGATACTTACTTAGGGTATATTGCTTGGCTAGTTGATGAATACCAGCTCCCTACACTCTCCTTTGGTGCTATTCACCGTTTAATGATTGCAGGTGCAAGGTACACAGAAGATCAGCACTACATGCCGATAGAGACACTTTGGTACCTTTCATTACTCAATGAAGCTGTGCTCACCTCAAATGGTAAAGTCATTTCAGAGCAAGACCTCGACCAAGCGATTGCAAATAAATATCAGCGTGAATCTTATCTCCCAGAGCGCGCTTTGGCTGACATTACGGACGGTCAAGTAATCATCGAGACTGAGGGTGAATGTATTGGTCAGGTCAATGGACTCACTGTTATTGATGTTCCTGGGCATCCCATGTCTTACGGCGAACCAGCACGAATCTCTTGTGTAATCCATTTTGGTGATGGTGATATCTCAGATGTGGAACGCAAAGCGGAACTTGGTGGTAATCTACACGCCAAAGGCATGATGATCATGCAAGCTTTCGTCAGCAGTGCACTCAATTTAGATGAACCTTTGCCCTATTCTGCTTCGGTTGTTTTCGAACAGTCATACAGTGAAGTAGATGGAGACAGTGCGTCGTTGGCAGAGCTCTGCTCTTTTGTCAGCGCACTTTCGGAATATCCGATTGATCAGCAGATCGCGGTGACTGGCGCGGTAGACCAATTTGGTCGTGTGCAAGCTGTTGGCGGTCTCAACGAGAAAATCGAAGGCTTCTATCACGTGTGTAAGCATAACGGCTTTACAGGTGATCAAGGTGTAATTCTGCCTAAGTCGAATTTAAAACATTTATCGCTTAATAAAGATGTGGTAGAAAGCATCAAAAATAACGAATTTCATATCTGGTCGGTATCTAACGTCGATGAGGCAATTCCAATCATTATGGGTAAACCATTCCGTGGTGATGACGAAGAGAGTGTGATCAGTAGAATCGCGCAACGTATTGAAAACTTTGAAAGACATGAACACCCACAAGGAATTGTGGAACGCATCAAAAACTGGTTGTTTTAACCGAGTTTTAATTCATATTTTTACTGATCGGAGTTGTTTAGCGTACACGTGTTCACTAACATGCTGCTATCAAAATTTGGAGTAATTGATAATGCAAAACAAACGTGATTCTTATAACCGTGAAGATCTTCTAGCATCTAGCCAAGGTGAACTATTTGGTGAAGGCTATCCTCAGCTTCCAGCACCTAATATGCTAATGATGGATCGCATCACTAAAATGTCAGAAACTGAAGGTGATTTCGGTAAGGGTCTAATTCTAGCAGAACTAGATATTACTCCGGATCTATGGTTCTTTGATTGCCACTTCCCTGGCGACCCAGTAATGCCTGGTTGTCTTGGTCTAGACGCTATGTGGCAGCTAGTTGGTTTCTTCCTTGGCTGGGTTGGCGGTAAAGGTAAAGGTCGTGCTTTAGGTGTCGGCGAAGTTAAGTTTACTGGCCAAATCCTACCGACTGCCAAAAAAGTTACTTACGAAATTAACATGAAACGTGTAGTAAACCGTAAGCTAGTAATGGGTCTTGCTGATGGCCGTGTATTAGTTGATGGCAAAGAGATTTACGTTGCAAAAGACCTTAAAGTAGGCCTTTTCCAAGACACATCTGCTTTTTAAGCGCAAATGTTTCAACAAACGACTCTTCGGAGTCGTTTTTTTGAACCAAATGCATTTAGTTATAGTGCATTAATAGCATCATTAAAAGCCCCTTTCGGGGCTAAATCCTATTTCGTATGTGGAGAGTGAGTGTTATTTGTAGAGACCAGAGTGTTTATCTTCTCTGGCATCGCGCCAACCACCAAGCCAATAAGATCGAGCATCCATCTGCTGGTATGGACATGCCTCCATCGAGCGGCCATTTAGGCCCGCTTTATATCCTTGAGATTGAGCTCTTTCTAAGCGGTCACGCTTTTGTCTCTTCATAGTGTCGTCCTCATACATAAAATGTGTCTTAACGTACTACTTTATCTATCGCAGACTGACTATCGTTAGCACAGCACTAGTCGATAGAAGTGAAGTTTTTATGACTTCACCATTAAGATTCGATCAAAATGACGCTTAATTCAAGGTATAAAAAAGGCACAGATCCAAAACTGTGAACCTGTGCCCTAGTTGAAAATTTAACCTATTTTCTACGGAACCCTAGAAACCCTAATAGAGTCAGAGCGATAAAGCCAATTGTGCCACCTTGACGCTCAACCGTCTCCTGAGTAACAGGACGAGTGCTTATATCTGTCGCTGTCTGACCATTGATAGGAACAAGTTTCACCCCAACAAGTGATGCGCCTGCATTACATGTGGCGTCAATAGCTTCACTGTCAAAGCCACCAGCACAGTAGTACGCTGTCGCTGCAATGATACCCGCGTCGTTGATGTCAGCGGCTTCAATTATGCGATATTGATTGTTATCAGTGGAAGCACCAGCACCATAGGTTAGATCATCCAAGTAACGTGCAATACCACCGATAGGCGCGGAACCAGTGACAGTACCTAAGTTAGTGATAAACGCACGTTTAGCACGCGGTTTACCATTGGTCTCTTTGTGACTTTCAAAGTCGATAGTACCAACTACATCGTTGGAGTTGTTAATACCGCCTGCTTTACCACTTGCGCCGTTAAAAAAGATGCTACCACTAAATGCTTTGTAGACTGGTGATGTTAAGTTGTCGACATAAAACAATGTATTCGCATATGCACCATTAAGGGCTTGGTTCAGTTTTGCTGTACCAATTGCGATACCGTTGTTATTCACTGCTTGTAGCGTTTGGTTAGCGTATTCAGACGTTGCATAAGGGAAACCATCAACAGCTTTTGAAGTCCAGCTCGTTCCACCATTGTTATCCGATTTAAACACGGTTGCTCTAAAATACACATCGCTGTCGGAGTTATAACCAACAGCATATAGAACATTCCCATCTTTTATAATGTCTCGAGCACTAGCGTGAGCTCTACGATCGCCATTATTTGTGGTAGTACTACTGATCCAATCAATCGGAGCTTGTAATGCTCCATCGACCCAAACCGCGGCATACGAATTGTTATCACTGGTAGCGTGGTTTGATGTTTTAGTAACGCTTCCTACTGTGTAGTACGTGCTACCATCCTGCAACGTTTTCCAAGCATGTGATTCTGCGTAAGTCGTACTATTGTGAGTTAGAGATAAATCAGCAACTGATGTGCCATTGATACTAGTAAACGCAACGTTACGAGAAGAACCTACAATAGCTCTATTCCCTGTTGCAAAGCCATTATCAATACTATTGGCGACGGTATTCTCTGCGTACAAAGCGGAACTATTTAAGTAAGCAATAGACCCTGTATAGTTGCCACCTCGCTCGTTAGCATAACCTTGCGTATACTGCTTATCAGCCCAGTCATCGCACAAAGAATCTGAGTAACCTAAGAAGTTACGACAGTAATTTCTAAAACCATCGTAATTATCATCAAGGTAAGTCCAACCGTATGGTAAAAAGAACGGTGACTCATCACGATACTGGAACCCTTCACGGTAGCGCTTAACTTCTGTCGCCATTTCAGAAGTAGAATCTGAACACGCACTGCTCCAGCAATTAGTTGCATTTGGAGCAACAGCTACACCGTAAGTTTGTAGGCTAGAGCTGGTTCCCTCTGGGTCTTGCAAATAAACATTATAAAGCGCTGCATGAGCACCGAAAGAAGCAGCGACCGTTGCTGCCACTAGTGAAACTTTAAAAATATTACTACTCATTAATCTTAACTTTCCTGTTGCATCGCTTCGAGCTCTTCCCAGCGTTCGAAAGCAATCTCAAGCTCCTGCTCTGTCGCAGCTAGCTTATCTAATACGGGTTGCGTCTGCTCTACGGGTTTGGAAAAGAAATCAGCACTGTTAACCTGCTGTTGCAAGTTTTCAATATCCACTTCTAATTGTTCGAGTTTGGCTGGCAATGCTTCTAACTCGCGCTGTAGTTTATAAGATAACTTCTTAGGTTTGCTCTTTGTTACAGCGGTTTTGGGAGTTTCCTCAACCTGTTTAACGCTCGACTCAACTTTTTCGCTATTACGCGCTTTTTTAACCTGAAGACGTTGTTGCTGTGCGTCGTGGTAGCCACCGACAAATTCCTCAATAACACCATCGCCTTCGAATATCCAACTGTTGGTCACGGTGTTATCGACAAACTGACGATCGTGACTGACAAGCAACAATGTACCCTGATAATTGGCAAGTAAATCCTCTAAAAGTTCCAATGTTTCGATATCTAAATCGTTAGTTGGTTCATCAAGTACCAACAAGTTATTGGATTTAAGAAAAATACGCGCCAAAAGAAGACGGTTTTTCTCACCACCAGACAAGGCTTTGACCGGTGTTCGCGCGCGATGAGGAGCAAATAGAAAATCCTGCAAGTAACTCAGCGCATGACGCTGTCGACCACCAACCATCACCTCTTGCTTACCATCAGCAAGGTTATCGATAACAGATTTCTCTGGATCAAGCACTTCACGATATTGGTCAAAATACGCGACTTCTAGCCTGGTACCACAATGAAGCTTGCCTTGCGAAGGCTTGAGCTCATCCAACAGCAATTTAAGCAAGGTACTCTTACCACAACCATTAGGACCGATTAGAGCGATACGGTCACCACGCATGATGTTGAAAGAGAAATCTTTAACAATGGCCTTACCTTCAATGCTGTAACCAAGATTTTGCGCTTCAAATACGATTTTGCCTGAGCGTGATGCATCATCAATCTGAATGTTCGCCTTACCCTGCACATCGCGGCGATTGTAGCGTTCCTCTCGAAGCTTCTTAAGTGCGCGGACGCGACCCTCGTTACGGGTACGACGCGCTTTGATGCCTTGACGAATCCAGACCTCTTCTTGAGCAAGCTTTTTATCAAACTCGGCGTTTTGCATCTCTTCGACGCGCAGCATCTCTTCTTTTTCAACGAGGTAATTATCATAATCACCAGGAAAAGACGCTAACTTACCGCGATCAAGATCGACGATGCGTGTAGCCATAGACTTGATGAATGCACGGTCGTGAGAAATAAAGATAATCGAACCTCGGAAATCCTTTAAAAAGTTCTCCAACCATTCGATTGTCGTCACGTCGAGGTGGTTAGTAGGCTCGTCAAGCAACAAAACATCAGGATCACGCACCAAGGCACGCGCTAGCGCTGCTTTACGCTGCCAGCCACCAGACAAATCCGTCAGCTTGGTGTGACCATCAAGATTTAGCGCGTCCATAACATTTTTAATGCGATCTTCGAAACGCCATGCGCCCGAGTGTTCAAGCTGCTCTTGAATTCTAGCCAATTTGTTGATGTTTTTTTCAGAGGCATCATGAGCAATCAGATCTAACTGATCTTGGTAGATCTTTAGTTGTTGACCGATTTCTGCTAACCCACCAGCAACGTAATCGAAGACTGTCCCTTCTTCATTGCGCGGCGGATCTTGTTCTAAGCGAGAGACGACAACATCTTGAGTAACTGTCAGCTTGCCATCATCTAATAGCACCTCACCCGCCAGAACTTTCATTAAGGTAGATTTGCCCGCACCATTTCGGCCAACCAAACAGACTCTTTCATTGGTTTGTAGAGCGAAGTCAGCATGGTCTAGTAAAGGATGATCACCGTATGCCAGCAATCCGTTATTAATTGTAAGTAATGCCATTATTGCGTAACCAAACTTTTAATTGTTCCAAATCAAACGGCCAATTCAACTCATTACCTTGGCAACTGAGCACCGGAATAGTGACGCCGTAACGAGAAAACAGCTCATCATCGAAAGCTATATCGATAATCTCGACTTGATCTGAAATGTGGAGTTGTTGAGTTAGGGAAAATGCCATCTCACAAAGATGGCACCCTTCTGTACTGTATAACGTAATCACGTCAACGTTATTCCTTGTGTGTTATCACCCAGCAGTTGTGGATATGCTTGTTGCGCGAAAAATCCATAGGTAACGTTTGGTGAGAAATGTTATTCGCTTGGAGTCCTAGGTCTGCAAGCGACTCTAAATCCATTTTAAAGTGACGTTTGTTATTCGAGAACACTATCGTACCGCCAGAGCGAAGCAGACGTTTTAAGTTTTTCATTAGCTGAATGTGATCGCGCTGGACATCAAAACTCTGTTCCATACGTTTAGAGTTAGAAAACGTCGGTGGATCGATAAAGATAAGATCAAACTGAGCAGTCGATTTCTCTAACCACTGTAAGCAGTCTGCTTGCTCAAATCGGTGTTGACGACCAACCTGCCCGTTGAGCTTCATGTTCTCTTTCGCCCACTCAAGATAGGTATTCGACATATCAACCGTCGTTGTGGATTTTGCGCCACCACACGCCGCATGAACGGTGCCAGAGCCTGTGTAAGCAAAAAGATTAAGGAAATCCTTACCCTGAGCCATTTCACCCAGTTTACGTCGGGTAATCTTATGATCGAGGAATAAACCCGTATCCAAGTAATCGTGGAGATTAACGGAAAGCTTTACACCATACTCATTGACCACAAGTGTCTCTGACTGTTGAGACAGCTTCTGGTATTGAGCACGACCTTTCTGTTTTTCTCGTACTTTAAGTACCACCTTATTCGCCGGTGTACCCGTCACTTGAATCGTGGCACGGATAATGTCCGTCAAACGGCGCTTGGCCTTCTCTTCGGGAATGTCCTTAGGTGCGGCGTACTCTTGAATAACCAACTGGTCTAGGTAAACGTCAATTGCAACGTTATAGTCAGGCAAATCCGCGTCGTAAACACGGTAGCAATCTAGTTTCTCTTTACGCGCCCACTTACCAATCTTAGCGATGTTCTTTTTCAGTCTGTTTGAAAAATCCGGTGCAACCAATGATTCTGTGACATTGTCACTTGAGTCTTGAGCAGCTCGCTCACTAATAGAATAGTTCTTCTGGTGACACGGTAACGCACCATTATTCAATTTGAACTGCTTGTCTGCTCTCATACGCAAACAGCTCAGCAATTCATCTGAACTAGAGAAAATTGATGCCTGACATCCACCAAATTGCGATTTTAGCTGTGCGCCAAATGCGGTGTATAGAGCGATTAAACCAGGATGAGTGCCTAAACGTTCACCGTATGGTGGGTTACAAACAATAACCCCTGCTTCGAATCCTTCTGGTCGCATAATCTCTGCGGCGTCACCCTGTTTGAACTCAATCAATGAATCAACGCCAGCTCGACGTGCGTTATCTTGAGCTGTTTTTAGTACACGAGCATCGTTATCAAAGCCGAAAAACTTAGTGTCAATTTTTTTGACACCACGACGAGCCTGCACTGAAGCTTCAGATTTAATCTCTGCCCAAAGCTCTGGTTCAAAATCTTCTAAAGACTCAAAGCCCCACTTAGCACGGTTCACACCTGGAGCCATGTTAGCAGCCATCATCGCTGCCTCGATAAGTAATGTACCTGAACCACACATTGGGTCTAGTAATGGTTTATCCGCACTCCAACCACTTCTGAGGATGATTGCAGCGGCTAACGTTTCGCGTAGAGGCGCGCGACCCGATTCTGTACGATAGCCACGTTGGTGCAAACCACCACCTACCATATCTAGGCCAAGGATGGCTTTGTCCTTGTGCAGGCGCACATGGACACGAAGATCGGGTTGATCTTTACTGATCGAAGGACGAGGTAAATTCTTCTTCTCATAACAATCCACTATGGCATCTTTGACCTTCATTGCACCGTACTGGCTATTGCGGATTTCGCGGTTAGTACCATTGAAATCAACGACGAACGTCTTAGAACTGTGGAATTGATTAACCCAGTTCACTGAAGAAGAGGCAAGATAGAGATCCATATCATCGTTACAGGTGAACTCTGAGAGTACACGCACAAAACGGGATGCCAAACGACTCCATAGGCAGCAACGGTAAATCTGCTCGTTGCTCGCCTTGAAGCGAACACCAGCTTGTACTGGCTTAGCGTCGTTGATCCCCAGCTTAGTTAGCTCATCAACCAATAGGTTTTCTAAACCATTGGACGTAACCGCAAGATATTGATGCATAGTGATGTTTTTATTCTGTAGAAAATGACCCCGCATTATACCTGACATCATCACTTTATCGTTAGTTCATTCCAGAATTTCCCATCAATTATCTCTTTAAACGTTCATTTACTCGCCTCTTCATCGTTTGTAGCCAAATTTCACTAGGCAAACTTTTCGAAAACTCACCCAACGAAAAATCAAGCCCTCCGACCGAAGTGAATACTTATTCCCATTGAAATTGGTCTATACCAAGTCTGCTTTTTAATGAAATTAAGTTACAGTTTTCAGCTAAATGAGGAATTTACGTGCACTTGTATGCGCTAGAGGTGTTCTAGTGAGTAAAAATCAATCGCTTCGTTCGGTTAAAATTTGTACAAGAATCACATTTAATTGACTGCTAGGTCGTATCAACCCAGCCAAATTTTAGGCAAAAAAATGCCAGCGTTGAGCTGGCGGGAAATGAAACAAAGGAACGATAACTAATTTATGTCAGCTAACCAAAGCGATTGGCTGAGCATGGAAATGATGGTTGCAGACCACGAGACGGTCATGCATAACTTTAATCGCTTGTCCAAATTGAAGGCTTTTAGCGCCATTTAAAGCGAACTCTTCCAAACATACGTACGCACATAAACTGGCGCACTCTCCTACTTCAAGAACGATAAAATATCCGTCGCTGTAGGCGTTGCTTAGACGAATTAAGTCACCCTCTTCTGGGGTCATCTGTCCGTCGGACAGATTATCGAAAAACCAGCTCTTAGGTTGTACAGGTTTATGGAAGCGCTTTGCTGCGACACAGTACAAAGCCAACTCTGCTTGTCTAGGTTCACTTAAACCTAATAGCGTGATTTGTTCTTTGTAAGTTTGAAATGCAGATGCATCATCAACTGAGAATTCATTGACGCCAATTGCGCAATCGACAATCAGCTTACGTGGAAGGTTGGTCTTGAATACCATATCATCACCCAGATCCAACATCAGATGCTGTTCTGCGTCATCATAGTACCAAGTCCATTTGTCATTGGGTTTAAGCATCGTTCCATCTCTGTATTGTTGTGTGAAATTAGGTAAAACGCTTAATTACCTTTCCAAGTAATATCTGGATTTTATTAGTTCAGAGATGAAAAAAAAGAGGAAATGAAAACTCATTCCCTCTCAATTAATGCTGTTTGTTCGGCGTATTGATTTAGTGACAATGTCACTAAGCCTTTAAACTTTAGAGATTTTTTACAATATCGCGTACTAGGCTTGGGCCGTGATAAATGAAACCAGAGTAAACCTGAACCAGCTGAGCGCCAGCCATCATTTTTTCTTTCGCTGCAACATACGAATCAATACCACCAACACCAATTACTGGGATCTGATCTTGTAATTCTTCATGTAAGCGGCGAACCACTTCAGTACTGCGCAGTTGCACAGGACGACCACTTAGCCCCCCTGCTTCATTAGCATGCTTCATACCCTCTACAATAGAGCGATCTAATGTAGTGTTGGTAGCAATGACTGCGTCAATCTTGTTATTGAGCAGTGATTGACAGATCTGTTTGATCTCGTCATCGCTAAGATCCGGTGCGATCTTCAGTGCCAGCGGGACATATTTGCCGTGTTTTTCGGCTAACTCTGCCTGTTTAACTTTTAGCTCTGATAATAATTCATCCAGAGCTTCACCATATTGCAACGAGCGTAATCCCGGCGTGTTTGGTGATGAAATGTTTACCGCGATATAGCCGGCATACTCATAGACTTTTTCCATACAAATTAGGTAGTCTTCAGCACCTTTTTCAATCGGAGTATCTTTGTTTTTGCCGATATTGATGCCAAGCACACAGTCGAACTTAGCTTTCTTCACGTTCTCAACTAAGTTGTCAACGCCTAGGTTGTTGAACCCCATACGGTTGATAATGCCTTCCGCTTCAACCAGACGGAACAAACGTGGCTTGTCATTTCCAGACTGAGGTCGCGGTGTGACGGTCCCTACTTCAACAAAGCCAAATCCCATCGCATCAAATGCTTCAATGCATTCGCCGTTTTTATCTAAACCTGCTGCCAAGCCGACTGGATTACGAAATGTTAAACCCATGCATTCGACGGGACGGTGTGGTAACTGCTGGCGATAAAGAAGATCGAATGGTGTGCCAGTAAAACGTTTGAAGTTTTGAATTGCAAGATCATGTGCCTTTTCGGCATCAAGTTGGAAAAAGCCAGTTCTGGCTAGACGGTAAAGCATTGTGCCTCCGAAAGAAAAAAGCCCCGTGTAAACGGGGCTGTATTATTAAATGTTTTACCGATTAATTCAACGAATTATAGCAATCGTTTACTCATTTGCTGAACAATTCAAGTTAAGCAACATCAGTTCACGTAGCGCTACCGAGAATTTTGCAAATTCATGCACTGAACCTACTTTAAATTCATTGAGGATATTTTCCCAACGATGTAGCGATACTTCATTTGTCACGATCCACTCATCAAGCGCTTTCATCACATCGAAATCTTCCGGTGCACAAGCACAGCTGAGAACTTGACCTGTTAGCTGACGTTGTTGCCAATCTAGATCTTCACGGAAAGCGGCACGTGCCAGTGCTTGCCAGTGGTTGTCTACTGCTTGGCCATTAATCTGTTTCAAGAACCAGTGCAGTGACAAACGATCGCCTAGGTTGTAGTAAAGTTTTGCACTTTGTTCGACAGTTTTGCCTTTTTCACGCGCTACTGTAGAAATATCCAGTACTGAGTACAAACTAGAGAGACGAGCAACATAATTCGCAAGTTCTGCTTCAATGCCCTGCTCGATCCAGTCTTGAGCCATTTGGTTGTGCTCTTTCACTTCGGAAGGAACAAGCATATCATCCAAGTGTTGCTTGATGGTTTCTACATCAGCTTGGTAAAGCTCTATCAAAGATTTAACGCTCTGACGTCCACTGCGGTTACGCAAGATCCAGCGAGATAGACGACGTAGAGTACGGCGTACGTAGAACATCATGTCATACTGAGCAACCGTTAATGCGTCGTTGTCTAGCTTACGGATATGTTCGAGAACTTGGCCAAGACCGAAGATTTCACGTGATGCAACATAAGCGTTAGCAATATCAACGACATGTGCGCCGGTTTCTTCTTGAAGACGAGTGACAAAGTTGCACCCCATCTCATTCACCATCTGATTTGCTAACGCAGTAGCAATAATTTCAGAGCGTAGCGGATGGTTAACCATTTGCGCTGAATAGTTACGGCGTAACTCAGTTGGGAAGTAATGAGTTAACTGCTGCGCATGGAATTCATCATTGGCGATGTCTTCGTGTACCAGTTCTTCTTTAAGCACCATTTTACCGTACGCAACTAACACAGCTAGCTCTGGACGAGTTAGAGCCATGCCTTGTTTTTCGCGTTCGATTAGCGTCTCATCATCAGGGATGTACTCAAGTGCACGGTCAAGGTACCCTGCTTTTTCCATTGTATGAATAAAGCGAATTTGCTCTTTGACTAAAGAAGTGCCTTGCTGTTCAGTCACCGAAATCGATTCTGACTGACAGTAAGCATCTTCCAGAACAATCTGACCCACTTCATCTTCCATCGACTCAAGGATCTCGTTGCGCTGTTTAACAGTAAGATCACCATTGGCAACCAAACCATTTAGGAAGATCTTGATGTTAACTTCGTTATCCGAACAGTCTACACCGCCAACATTGTCGACGAAGTCCGTATTGACACGACCACCAGTTAGAGCGTATTCAATACGTCCCAACTGAGTCATACCCAAGTTACCACCTTCACCCACAATCTTAGCTTTCAGATCGCGACCATCGATACGCAATACATCGTTAGCACGGTCGCCAACATCCGTATGCGTTTCGGTCGATGCTTTAACGTAAGTACCGATACCACCATTCCATAGAAGATCAACTTCCATAGATAGAATCATTTTGATCAATTCACTTGGTGCGACTGACGTTTTCTTAGTACGCAGCATTTTCTGGATTTCAGGCGTCAGTGCAATTGATTTTGCGCTACGCAAGAAAATACCACCACCCTTAGAAATAAGATCCGCGTTGTAATCTTCCCAGCTAGAGCGAGGTAGATTAAACAGACGATTACGCTCTTCCCAGCTTGTTGCTGAGTCTGGATTAGGATCAATAAAGATGTGCATGTGGTTAAATGCCGCTTGGAGACGGATATGTTTAGATAGCAACATACCGTTACCAAACACATCCCCTGCCATATCACCAACACCAATAGCGGTAAAGTCAGTGGTCTGACAGTTTATGCCCATTTCACGGAAATGACGTTTGACCGATTCCCAACCGCCTTTAGCAGTAATACCCATGGCTTTGTGGTCGTAGCCATTTGAACCACCGGAAGCAAATGCATCACCAAGCCAGAAGTTGTACTCTTCTGACACAGAGTTAGCCAAATCTGAGAACGTCGCTGTACCTTTATCAGCGGCAACAACCAAGTATGGATCGTCCTCATCATGACGAACAACATTCTTAGGATGAACAACTTCACCTTCAATGATGTTGTCGGAAACGTCTAGTAATGCACGGATGAAACGTTTGTAACAACGTTGACCTTCAGCAAAAATCTCATCACGTCCGTTAAGCGTGTGCTGACGTTTACAAACGAAACCACCTTTAGCGCCGACAGGAACAATGACCGTGTTCTTAACTTGCTGAGCTTTAACCAATCCCAAGATTTCAGTACGGAAATCTTCTTGACGATCAGACCAACGTAACCCACCACGTGCCACTTTACCGCCACGCAAGTGAACACCCTCGATATCAGGTGCATAAACAAAGATTTCAAACGCAGGTACCGGTTGAGGAATCTCTGGAATCTCGGTTGGTTTCATCTTCAACGATAGCCAAGGCTTAAACTGCTTGTTATCGTCGACTTGATAGTAGTTAGTGCGTAGTGTTGCCGTGATCATTTCCATGTATCGACGGATGATCCGATCGTCGTCCAAGCTCTCGACATGATCAAGTTGCTCTGTAATATGAGCAATCAGTTCACTTTGCCCTTTCTGGCTACCTTTGAATTTTGGTTCAAAACGTTTAGTAAATAGATCAACTAGACCTTTCGCCAAATCAGGATAATGGCTAAGAGTATCCTCGATGTATTGTTGACTAAATGGGAAGCCCACTTGACGCATGTAGCGAGCATAAGCACGCAAGATCGAAATTTCGCGACCTGTCAATGAAGCGCCAAGAACTAAGCGGTTAAAGCCATCACTCTCTAGTTCGCCTGCCCAGATAGCAGCAAAAGCTTGTTGGAAGCGATCTCGAGCTTCACGAAGATCGACACTCTTTTCGCTCTTATGAAGCATTGAGAAGTCGAGGATCCAGAATACTTGACCGTTCGTTTTGCGAACTTCATAAGGCGACTCACCAATCACTCGTAAACCAAGGTTTTCTAGCATTGGCATCACATCAGAAAGGTGGATTGGCTCATCACGGTGGTATAGCTTTAGACGGACAGACTTCGAATCCGCCGCCAACTCTTGTGGACGATAAAAAAGCATTCCAAGTTTGTTATCATCACTGAGTTTTTCTAGACGTTCAATATCCGCAACTGCCGAGCCAGGCATAACATCTTCTTTGTACGAACGAGGGAAAGCACGAAGGTATTCTTTCGCTAAAGGCAGGCCTTTACTCTCACCAAAGTTCGCTACGATCGCTTCTGATAAACGATCATCCCAAGTTGAAGATGCTTCCATTAAATTTTGCTCAATCGTTTTGACGTCTACGCCCATGTTGTTGTTATCAACACGAACAATGTAATGTGTACGAGCGAGAGGGCTCTCTGAGAAGTAGGTAGTAAATTCGACTTCTTGTTCACAGCCAAAATACTGTTTCAATATGCGCTGTGTTTGACGGCGAAGTTCTGTGTTGTAACGATCTTTTGTCACATACACCATACAACTGAAGAAACGACCAAACGGGTCTTTGCGAACGAACAGACGCAGCAGATCGCGATCTTGCATCTGAACAACACCCATACCGACTTCTAGCAACTCTTCTTCTTTTGCTTGAAGTAACTCATCTCTTGGGTAATTTTCTAGAATATTGTGAAGTGCTTTGTAAGAGTATGATCCTTCGCGATAGCCACTCGCTTCAAGAATACGGCCTACCTTTTCACGGATCAGAGGGATACTCGCAACACTTTGGTTGTACACCGCTGATGTGTATAAACCTGTGAAGCGATGCTCACCAATCACCTTGCCGTTTTCATCAAACTTCTTGATGCCAATGTAGTCAGTATAGGCAGGGCGATGGATGCGTGAAGGTTGGTTACCTTTAGTGACGATCAATAGGAAAGGTTTCTTCGCTTCTAGTCGTGCAGAATCAGGGAAGTCCGAAAGTTTGACAGTACGAACACGGTCACGGCTTGCAAACAAACCAAGTCCTTTATCCGCAGTAGGTCTAAGCTCTGTATCACCATCGACAGTAACAAGATCGTATTCTTTGTAACCCATGAAGGTAAAGTTATGACTGCCTAACCAGCGTAGGAACTGGATAGATTCATCATAACGATCACGCTGAATCTCAATCTTACCCTGCTGCGCCTCAACTTTTGTGGTCACTTCTTCTAATTTTTCGACCATCAGTAACCAGTCTTGAACAACCAAGCCGGTGTCGTTAAGAATGCTCAACAGCTCTTCTTTAAGTGCCGCCATCGCTTCTTTGTCACTCAGACGGTCAACTTCAATATGGAAGAGAGATTGAAGTACGCCCTCACCTTGGTTAATACCGGTAATCGCCCCTGTCTTAGAACGAGCGATTTGAGTCGGACCATGAAGCATTAAGTGTGATGAAAGATCCAAGCGGCTTAGTGCCATTTTTACTGAGTCGACCAAAAATGGACTATCAGGTACCACAATCTCAACGATTGTATGCGTTGATTGCCAGCCTTGGCGACTTACGGTTGGATTAAAAACTCGAACAGAAATCTCGTCAGCTTTTTTCTCATTGATATGGTGCCAAAGTGAAACTACTGCGCCATACAAGTCAGATTCGTTACGTTCGACCAAATCGTCCTGAGAAATGTTGCTAAATAAATGTTGAGCAAGTTGGGTGACTAGGGGTTGATGAGCAAGCTCGAGTTTGTCTTGAATAAGTTTGTAAACTTTTTCAAGCAGAACCGGCATCAATGTTTCACGCGCGGTCATAATCACACTCCACAATTAGAATTGTATGTATTTTGGGGATGTTGTAAGCATAGTGCTTAACACGGGTAATGCCGCTTTATTGTAAAAGCTTTATTGATAAATAGTTAATTCTTTTGGGAGTGGTAGGAGGTGAAATGTTTGATAATGTGACTGATGTTCTATTTAAACTTCTATAAAATCAGTTGCTCACAGAAGTTCTAACTCTAAAAACTTATTATTTTGGTCAGTTGTTAATCTAAAACGTCCTTTTAGGCCAATTTGACTAAGAAAAGGCCTGAAACGCGATGCAGGCAATTGTAGGCGTAAGCCATTGTCAGTCACCACTAAAACATTGCTTGCTGCCCCACTGTAGTGTGCGAGAAAAGTTTGATAACTGATGTTGAGAGTAAAATAGTAATGCTTCATGAAATCGGTAAAAAAAGTCACGTTTTATCTGACAGTGATAGATAACTGTATATATAAACAGTAGCACTAAAAAGTGCTACTGTTTTCGCCATATTGATTAAGATTCCAACGCTTTGGTCACTTTTTCAAACAGGTCTTTAGCCAGATTATCCATTGATTTTAATGCCTCTAGTTCCATTTTGATAAGCTCTTGGCGAGCAGTATCGTACTTGCGGAACTTCAACAGCGGATCGATCAGACGCGAAGCTACCTGCGGGTTACTACTATTTAGCTCGCGTAAGATCTCCCCCGCAAACTGATAACCTTCACCAGATTTTGCATGGAAGCGTACTGGGTTCATGCTGAGGAAAGAACCAATTAGGCTACGAATACGGTTAGGGTTTTTAAGACTAAACGCTTCGTGTTCCATCGTCTTCTTGATCACCTCAAGTGCATCTTGCGCTGGATTGGTACCTTGTAAAGTAAACCACTTATCCATCACGAGACCATCATGTTTCCACTTATCGCTGTAGTCTTGCATTAATGCTTCACGACATTCTAACTGTGCACTATTCGCGGCACTCATTGCTGCAATGGTGTCAGTCATGTTATTAGCCTCAGCGTATTGCGTCTTGGCAAGTTCGTTACCCTGCTCGGTGTAAGCCAAAAAGCCTAAAGCAGTGTTTCGAAGAGAGCGTTGGCCGATTGCCGTATGTTCGATAGAGTACTCGGCTTGCTTAGAGCTATGATAAATCGCACTCAGCTCATCATTCAATTCAGTGGCGAGAATTACTTTCAATGTTTTCAGCACCTTAGCAATCGCATCGACATCCACCTGCTTGTACCAACCTAACACTTCATTGAAACTTGGTAGTGATAGCATCTCTGCAATGAATGCAGGTTCAAGGTCACTAGACAGAAGTACACCGCGGAAAGCGTCAATGACCGCCTCAGCAAGCTTAACCTCGCCACCAGCTTGAACATTTTCGACATTCGTACGAATGTACTTGGCAAGAAGCATTTGTCCTGCATCCCAACGAGCAAACTCGTTGCGCGCATGAACCATCAAGAAAATCAGCTCTTCATCACTGTAATCATATTCCAGTTTTACTGGCGCAGAGAATTCGCGTAGCAATGAAGGAACGGGGTTTTCAGCAACGTCTTCAAACACAAATGTCTGCTTCGCTTCAGTCACATCAAGAACATTACCAACAACAGTACCGTTACGGCGTAACTCAATCACCTCTCCATTTACCGCATAGAGCTCGACATCAAAAGGAATATGCAGGGCCTGCTTTTCTGCTTGATCCTGAGTTGGCTCCGTCGATTGCTCAACCGTCAATGTGTAGGTTTTTGCTTGTGCATCGTACTCGCTCGCTACGCGTAATGTTGGTGTTCCAGACTGGCTATACCATAAACGGAATTGCTTAAGGTCAACACCGCTTGCATCTTCCATCGCTGAGACAAAATCTTCACAAGTCGCGGCCGTACCGTCGTGGCGTTCAAAGTACAGCTTCATGCCCTTTTGGAAACCCTCTTCACCAAGCAAGGTATGCATCATACGAATCACTTCACTGCCTTTTTCGTAAACCGTCAAAGTGTAGAAGTTGTTCATTTCAATCACTTGATCTGGGCGGATCGGATGAGACATCGGGCTGGCATCCTCAGCAAACTGAGGACCACGAATGATTCTTACATTGTTGATACGATTCACAGCACGAGAGCCAAGATCTGAAGAAAATTCTTGATCACGGAATACAGTCAAACCTTCTTTAAGGCTCAGTTGGAACCAGTCGCGACAAGTTACACGGTTCCCAGTCCAGTTATGGAAATATTCATGACCAATGACCGCTTCAATGCCTAAATAATCAGTGTCAGTCGCTGTTTTCTCATTCGCTAATACGAACTTAGAGTTGAAGATATTTAAACCCTTGTTCTCCATCGCTCCCATGTTAAAGAAATCGACCGCTACAATCATGTAGATATCCAAGTCATATTCAAGGCCGAAACGCTCTTCGTCCCACTTCATCGAGTTGATCAATGACGTCATCGCATGCGGTGCACGATCTAGGTTGCCCTTATCAACAAAAATTTCGAGTTCAACATTACGACCAGATTGAGTTACGTATTTGTCACGTAGTACATCGAAATCACCAGCGACCAAAGCGAACAAGTAAGCTGGTTTTGGATGAGGATCTTGCCACTGCACCCAATGGCGTCCGCCTTCTAACTCACCTTGCGCAATACGGTTACCATTGCTGAGTAAGAATGGGTTGTGCGCTTTATCTGCAATCACTTTCGTGGTGTATTTCGCTAGAACATCTGGACGATCCATGTAGTAAGTGATTCGACGGAAACCTTCCGCCTCACACTGAGTACAGAAAGCCCCACCCGATTTATACAGACCTTCTAGAGCGGTATTAGCTTCAGGATCAATTAAGGTCACAATCGTCAGAGTGAACTCAGATGGAAGCTGATGAATTTCTAATCCACCTTCAATTTCGCTGTAGTCTGACCAAGCTTCGCCATTGACGGCGATACTTTGTAACTTGAGTTCTTCTCCGTCTAGGCGAAGTGTTGTTGCATCTTTAAGTTGCTTAACTTGAGAAACCGCGGTTACTGTCGTCTCGTTATCGTAGAGATCAAAGGTCAAATCAATATCAGTGATGGTGTGTGATGGTGATTGATAATCTTTGCGGTACTTGGCTTGAGGAGTCTGAGCCATGTCGAAATCCTTCTGACTGAATGCATCTGAACATTGCGCTGTAAAAGTCTAGCGCAGTAATAATAAAGTTCGGGAATTTTCCCGTTACAATTTGCGTATTAGCTTACAACTCTGGATATAAAAAAACGAGGTTCGATGTCGAAATACCTCGTTTTTTCTCTATTGTTGACATAAAACTCAAACTGTTTGTCTATTTAGTCAGCAAGGGGCACATTTCTCTACCACGCTTTATCAACGGATTCGATTTAATACGGCATACAGCGCGCCTTCTTCCATTTCCAAAGTCAGCGTATCTCGGTTCAGCGTGTATCGTGTTTCATGTTCACCATTTTCATAGAGAAGTACCAAGTGCTCGCCCTCTGTATAGTAAACACCTTTGTGTATCGCCTCATCGCCATCATCATTACTCACCCGGAACATAAAGACAAAATCTGGCTGTAAAATCAGATCCAACTTTTGTACGTCGCTGGCAAGAATATCATCGCCACCCAAATGTGCACTCGACCACATACCAGCCAATGCGTTGGACAACGCTTTAGTGAAAGTAACGCCATTTAAACTGAGTAAATTGTGATTGGCTGAATACTCATACATTTGAGGCTCTGAAGTATTCAATCCAAGAACCAAAGTATCTTCATTGGCTGTGTACAACCCTTCCCAGTGGTCGACTGAATAGTCCCTTTTCTGAATATCAATCTTAAAACTATAGTTTGAATCCAGCGAAAGCTTGATCGCTAAAAAGTTTTCCTGTGACTGTTCAGGATTAGGATTAACGAGGTACCAGTCTCCTAGCAGAAACGGTTGGTCGAACTGAGTTAAATCGCTGTTGTCTTTCACTCCATCAGCGAGCACCGAAAGGCTAAAAATTAATGATATTAGAGCTAACAATCTCATCACGTGCTCCTCACTCTTTTCTTTAAGCTTAGGCACGTCAGGTATATTTAGCTAAAAAAATTGATCTTTATCACAATATTTTATTGTATAAAAAAAGCGAGCCCAAATGACTCGCTTTTTAATCGATTGATTTCAATTAAGATTTAATCATATCAACCATTATCGCTACCGATTCGCTAAGGTAGGCATCCGGCGATTCATAATCTTTAGGGATATCATCCAGTGTCTTATACGGCTCTTGACCTGCTGCTTTTTGTCTCTCATTAATTCGAGTTAAACGGCGCGCGTCTGCTGCATCGGTTTCCGCTTTACGTGTTTTCTCGTTGAGCGACAAAGAGTTATCGTCTTTCTCTGCCTTGTATTTTTCAATATCTTCGGCCACAAAACGAAACTCTAGGTCCTTAGCAATACGAGTTTGGTGGTTAGCGGCAAGCTTACCAATCAATGCCTCATTACGCTGTAACATTTCGTATTTAGCTTTGTCAATACGATCCCAAGGCAGTGCATTGTCTTCTACCGACTCACCCGTTTCGCTTGGATCTATCGCTGTAGGGAACGCAATATCTGGGGCGACACCCTTGTTTTGTGTACTACCACCATCAATACGATAGAACTTTTGGATGGTATACTGAACGTAACCCAACTCTTTGTCGAAAAGATCGTAGATATGGTTTAGCGAACGATGTTGCTGAACCGTTCCCTTACCGAAAGAGTTTTCACCCAAAATAATGGCACGCCCATAGTCTTGCATTGCCGCAGCAAAAATCTCTGAAGCGGAAGCACTATAGCGATTAATCAATACCGTTAATGGACCGTCATAACTGATCTTACCGTCGGTATCACTATTGACGTTGACTCGACCATAACTGTCTCTCACTTGGACAACAGGGCCGCTAGTGATAAACAAACCGGAAAGTGCTGTTGCTTCAGTGAGTGCACCGCCACCGTTGTTACGAAGATCAACAATGATGCCATCAACACCCTTGCCCTTGAGCTCTTCGATAAGTTTATCGGTGTCTTTTGCAAGTCCGACATAAAAACTAGGTACTTCTAGGACACCAATTTTTTTGCCATCCTTCTCAATCACTTCAGATTTTACCGCTCGGTCTTCTAGACGGATTTTGTCTCGAACGATGGTAACAACATCCGCTTTCGCTTCCTTGCCTTCAGGCAAGATTTGCAGATTAACCTTGGTGCCTTTCGGTCCTTTGATTAGCTGAACAACATCATCAAGACGCCAACCGATAACATCAACGATATCTTCACCATCTTGACCAACACCAATGATTCGATCACCTTCCGCTAGAAGCTTACTATTCGACGCTGGGCCACCAGCCACCAACGAACGGATAACAGTGTAATCGTCTTCCATTTGCAGTACCGCACCAATACCTTCAAGCGACAAATTCATATCAGTTTGAAATTGGTCTGCACTGCGAGGTGAAAGATAGCTAGTATGAGGATCAATCTGACGAGCAAATGCGTTCATGTAGAGCTGGAACGCATCTTCGTTATGAGTTTGACCTAAACGCTTGAGCGCGTTGTTATAACGCTTGCCTAACGTGTCTTTAATCTCATCCCAATCTTTGCCCGTTAACTTTAAGTTCAACGCATCATACTTGACTCGCTTACGCCAAAGTTCATCAAGCTCTGCGGTATCGGCTGGCCATGCGGCTTCACTGCGATCAAGCTCAATGGTTTCATCATTATCGAAACTCATCTCCTGATCGAGGATAGACAAAGCATACTTAAAACGTTCATAACGACGCTTGATTGACAGATTGTAGACATCAAATGCAATCTGGTTATCTCCCGCTTTCAATTGGTCATCGATTCCTGATGTCCATTTTTTGAAAGAGTCGATATCCGCTTGCGTAAAGATATTACGATTGTAATCAAGCATTTCGATATAACGTTCGAAAATAGCTTGAGAAAATTGATCGTTTAGCGAGAAGTGTTTGTAATGAGAACGTGTAAAGCGAGATGTGACACGTTTGCTGGCTGTCTCATGCTGAGCTTCTGGAGTCAGGACTGGTAGGTCCTCTAAACTGATATTTGCTTCTAAAGCATTAGCAGTAGAAGCTGCTAGCAATAAGCTAGCAGCAATCAGCGACAATTTTGAACGGCATTTCATGCGTAGGAGTATCTCCTTTATGCGCGCAAGTGCTCCGCTTTTACAACCATTTGTAGGCCGTTAGTCAGTTGAACACGCACATCTTCCTTATTGATTTCAACGATAGTCGCAGCCATGTTTCCTTTACCCATATTGACGTTTACTTGATTGCCAACTTTCACTTCGTCAGCATTCAGAGCACGCGTTTCTACAGGCTTAGCGGCTTTTTGTACTTTATTTTGTTGCGGGCGACGGCCTTGAGGCTTCTTCGCCGCAGGCTTAGCTTTCTCTTTACTTTCTTCGCGAGTTTTAGTCGCTTGCTCTTTACGACGAGCTTGCACTTTAGCTTTGCTTTCAGCTAGTGCTGTTTTTGCGTGTTCTACGTGCTCTTCGTCAAGCTCGCCTGCTGGGTTGCCATCTAAATCTACACGTACTGCACCAGGCTTAACACCGTGAAGGTAACGCCATGATGAAGTGTATTGTCTTAACGCTGCACGAAGTTGAGTTTTGCTTACTTTAGGATCATCACTTAGACGATCCGCAAGATCTTGAAAGATACCAATTTTAAGTGGTTTAGCTTCACCTTCTAAAGTAAAGCACTTAGGGAAACATTCAGCAATATATGCGATAACTTCTTTGCTGTTTTTTAACTTTTCAGTGTTTTCCATGTGGGTTCCTGGTTATTGCGGTTCATCCGCGAGCATTAAGATTAAATATTTGAGGTATTATAGTGACCTGCAAGCGAAAAACCACACTCAATAGATAATTTATGCCTTGATAGCGTGTGAATTAAGCAGCTTTTCTACTTCCTGCATCAAAAAAGTTAGCCCCTGCTCATCGATTTCATTGAATCGCCCCACTTTCGGACTATCAATATCCAACACACCAAACATTTCACCATCAATCGAAAATGGAATCACGATCTCTGAGTTGCTCGCTGCATCACAGGCGATATGTCCTTCAAACTCATGCACATCATGAACACGCTGAACCGTATTGGTCGCGACCGCGGTTCCACAGACTCCACGTCCTACCGGAATGCGCACACATGCAGGCTTGCCTTGAAACGGACCAAGCACCAGTTGGTCATCTTTCATTAAATAAAAACCAACCCAGTTTAACTCTTCAAGTTCCATGTTGAGTAAAGCACTGATGTTTGACAAATTGGCGATCAAATCGGTCTCAGATTCGATAAGTGCGATGACTTGTTTGGTTAAGCGTTGATAATGTTCTATTTTCATTTATACATCCATTTGAAAACTAGAGACTTCCACTATGAATCTGCGTACAATTTCGCAAACTACAAATAGTAAGCATTCTCATTACAATGACTAACAATTCCAACACTATTAGCCGTTCTTGGTTGATAACACAAGTAAAACAACACCGCAATAAGCTGATATTTGCCAATGTCATTGCTTTCATCGCCACCTTAATCAGTGTGCCCATTCCATTGTTGATGCCACTTATGGTCGACGAAGTGTTGCTCAACCAACCCGGTACGGGCCTTAAAGTGATGAACCAACTGTTACCTGATTCGATGCAGACAGCAACTGGCTATATCTTTTTGACCCTGCTGCTAGTTGTACTTATGCGTACGGCTAGCCAAGCACTTTCCATCGTACAGAGCCGTCAGTTTACTTTGGTATCTAAAACCATTACGTATCAAATGCGTAGCAAAATGATCGATAAACTGGGCCGTATCAGCATTCGGCAGTATGAGACTCGCGGCTCTGGAGGTATCAATGCTCACTTGATTACTGACATAGAAACCATCGATCAGTTTATTGGTTCGACTCTCAGTAAATTTCTTATCAGCCTGTTGACTGTTATAGGGACCGCAGGGGTTCTTCTCTGGCTAGACTGGCGTTTAGGTCTGTTTATTCTTTTGGTTAATCCGGTTGTAATCTATTTTTCGCGTAAGCTAGGCAGTAAAGTAAAGCATCTTAAAAAGCGCGAAAATCAATCGTTTGAACGTTTTCAGAATCGATTAGTCGAGACCTTAGATGGCATCTATCAACTAAGAGCGGCAAATCGAGAACGGGAATTTCTTAACGAACTAAAAACCCATGCAGACCACATTCGCCAAGATGCAGATAAGTATGCATGGCAATCGGAAGCCGCTGGTCGAGTCTCTTTCCTTCTATTTTTATTAGGATTTGAGTTATTCCGTGCAGTTGCAATGTTAATGGTCTTGTTTAGTGACCTGACCATAGGTCAAATCTTCGCAGTATTTGGCTACCTTTGGTTCATGCTCTCTCCTGTTCAAGAACTGCTTGGCATTCAGTTTTCTTGGTATAGTGCCAAAGCCGCACTGAAACGGATCAATGCCCTATTAGATTTAGAAGAAGAACATCGCCCTCAAAGTAAGGTGAATCCATTTACTGATGATCGAGAAGTCGATGTTGAAATCGACAAGGTGAGTTTTTCTTACAATGATGAAGTACAAGTCCTCTCTAAATTGAGCCTCACCATACCAGCGGGTAAAAAAGTGGCGCTGGTCGGTTCCAGCGGCGGGGGCAAGTCAACATTGATCCAGTTGCTTATCGGTGTGTATCAGCCTAACTCCGGCTATATCCGCTACAATGGTCAAACGACAAATGATATCAGTTTTGAAATAATTAGAGAGCAAATTGCCGTTGTATTACAACAGCCTATACTCTTTAATGACACTTTAAGGCATAATCTGACACTAGGCTCAGAATATGATGACTTATCTTTATGGCGTGCGCTTGAAGTCGCGCAGATGCAAGATGTCATCAGTCAACTCAGTGATGGACTTGATACGCAAATAGGCCGCAATGGTATTCGGCTGTCAGGTGGACAACGTCAGCGCCTAGCGATTGCAAGAATGATATTGAGTAATCCTAAGTTTGTCATTTTGGATGAAGCGACGTCGGCACTCGATACTGCAACAGAAGCCGCATTGCATAAAGCGCTTACCGAGTTTCTACGTGGTCGTACAACGTTAATTGTCGCGCATAGATTGTCCGCGGTTAAACAGGCAGATTTGATCTACGTACTTGAAGACGGTCAAGTATCTCAAGCAGGTACTCATGGAGAATTGGTTGAACAGCAAGGCTTATATCAAACCTTATACGGCAACGTGCAAAGTCACGCTTAGGCCCTTTTCTCGTGCCAAAAATATAGAGGGGCTGCGATGAACGCCCCTCAGCTCTTGCATGCTCATGACTCCAAACCAACCAATATTAGGCTTTGCCACGGCTGTGAACTACCCGTTGACCTTGTCTCTGTGGAGAGAGGCAAAAGCGCCTACTGCCCGAGATGCAATAGTCATCTATACCGAGGGGGGAATCCTTCTCTGTCAGGCAATTTAGCGATTGCAATAACTTGCCTTTTACTGTTTGTTCCTTCGCACTTTTTTGAGTTTATAAGCATTCGTCTTTTCGGCGTGATGATTCCTGCGACTTTACCCTCAGGCGTATTTGCACTTTTTCAAGAAGGTTTTGTACTCCTGTCACTGCTTATTTTCTTTTGCAGTTCGATAGCGCCCCTTTTGTTGTGTAGTTCGGTTGTCGCGGCGCATATCGCGCTGAGCAAAGGCTCGTTTCGTTTGCTCAAGAGTTCCCTGTCAATTATTGACTATGTCAAAGCGTGGGTAATGATTGATGTCTTTCTTGTTAGCATCGCCATTTCGTGTTTCAAACTCCAAGATTACTCGGATATCTACGTTGGACCGGGCTTGATTGGTCTAGTGTTGCTGCAAGTCTCTACCGTACTGCTGGTGACACGAGTAAGCGTGCGCCGATACTGGGAAGTGTTTCATGCGGAAGAGCAATACGCGTTGTCAGAAAAAACGCTTCACTGCCATCACTGTCACCTTTCTCAACCTGAAGGGACGGAATGCTTGCGTTGTAAAAGCCCTATCCATCATCGCAAACCGTACTCGATTCAAAAAACATGGGCTTATCTGATCGCGGCCAGTATTGCGATATTTCCCGCTAACATCATCCCAATTTCAATTTTATTAACTAACGGCAAACGCTTAGAAGATACCATTTTTTCTGGCGTTGCTTCGCTAGTGAATAGTGGAATGACTGGCATCGCCATCATCATTTTTGTTGCTAGTATCGTGGTTCCCGTTGCCAAGATCCTAGGGCTGTCTTACCTGTTACTGGCGATACAATTCAAACGCAAGATTTACCACAAACACAGAATGCGCATCTATTTTGTCATTAAATGGATTGGTCGCTGGTCGATGATGGATCTGTTTGTCATCTCGATCATGATGACATTAGTTGATAGAGGCCAAATTCTCGACTTTACACCAGGCTATGGCGCGGTCGCATTTGGTATTGTAGTTGTGCTCACCATGTTAGCCGCAGAAAGCATGGATCCGAGACTAATTTGGGACAATTACCCAGAAGAATTTGATAGAAAAGAGTCGTTAAATGAGTAACCCTTCTCCCACACAAAACTCATATTCCCCGCATATCAAGCGCAATAAAGGGATATCACCACTTTGGCTGCTACCAATCTTAACTATGGTACTGGCAGGATGGCTGGTGTTCAAAGCCGTGCAAGATGCCGGGCAACGAGTCCAGATCTACTTCTCTGATGCACAAGGCTTGATCGCAGGAAGAACCACCATTCGCTATCAAGGCTTAGAAGTGGGCATGGTGAAAGATATCAATTTGTCCCCAGACTTACAGAGTATCTACGTCGATGCGGACATCTACCCACAAGCCACGAAATTGCTGACCAAAGAAGCGCGTTTCTGGTTGGTCAAACCCACAGCGAGTCTGTCTGGGATTTCTGGCCTTGATGCACTTGTTTCGGGTAACTATATCGCGATTTCTCCAGGTAATAACCCTTCCGAACCTGAGACCAAGTTTACCGCTCTAGAGCGTGCTCCCTCCGATTTACTGGCAAACCAAGGGCTTAATATTTCACTAAAATCGAGAGACTTAGGCGGTATCTCGGTCGGTTCACAAATCGTTTATCGAAAGATACCGATTGGTGAAGTGTATAGCTATCAGCTTGACCGTGATTCGAAAAACGTCATCATCCAAGCCTCGATACGCGATGAGTATCGCCACATCATCACCGACGATAGCCGCTTCTGGAACGTCAGTGGTATTGGTGCCAACATAGGATTCGAAGGGGTTGATGTAAAACTGGAAAGTTTCAGTGCTCTGCTTGGAGGCTCTATTGCTGTCGACTCACCTGATGGTGGTGAGCCTGTTGCAGATAACTCCCAGTTTAAACTCTACCCAGATTTAAAAACCGCTGGTCGAGGTATCGCAATAAAGATTGATTTACCAGATGACAACAAGATCAATGCTTCTGGCGCACCGATCATGTACCGTGGTATCGAAATCGGACAGATTACAGATTTAGAGTTGAGTCAAGGTAGAGAGAACATCGTTGCTTCTGCGGCAATCCAGCCTGCTTTTAGTGACATGCTGACAACGGGTAGCCGCTTCATTCTTGAAGAAGCGAAAGTCTCTCTATCGGGAGTAGAAAACATCGCTAACATCGTTAAAGGTAACTTCCTGACCGTGGTTCCTGGTGACGGCGAGCGTTCACGACATTTTAGCGCAGTAAGAAAAGACGACTTCAAACGCCAACAAGCCCGCTCTGTATCACTTCAATTAGTGTCCGACAATTCGTTTGGACTCGATCAGGGTGCCAACATCCTCTACCGTGGTATCAGCGTAGGTTCGGTAACGCAAGTGAGCCTAGTTAACGACAAAGTGCAGCTAGATGCGCTAATAGATAGCGACTATGCGCACCTTATTAAGTCTCAAAACCGCTTCTTCGTGACAGGTAGCGCCAGTGCCGAATTGACTGAATCAGGCTTGAATATTACCGTGCCACCAGCAAAACAGCTTCTAACGGGTTCTATTAGTTTCGTTAGTGAAGGAAAAGCTCAGCCACAAGCGCAATACACGCTCTATCAAAACAAGTCACTTGCTGAACTCGCTAAGTACAATATCTCAGGTTCTACCAAGTTGACCCTTTTTGCTAACGAATTACCTTCGATTAGTAAAGGCAGTCCTCTGTTGTATCGAAATCTGCAAGTGGGTAATGTTGCTGACTTCTATTTGGTCGACGGTGGTGTCATCATCAGCGCGAGTATAGAAAATCAATATAAGCACCTTGTCACTGATCAAACCGTATTCTGGAACCGCTCAGGCGTTGAGATAGATGCAAGCCTTGCAGGCATCAACGTTAAGGCGGCCCCACTCACCTCTTTGATTCAGGGAGGCATTGCATTCGATTCTCTGCCTGGAGTCGAAAATAAGCAAAACGACAAATGGTTGCTCTACTCAGACTTCAAGACTGCAAGGAAATATGGCCAAGTGATCTCATTGACACTCAATGGAGAAAACACAGTCACAAAAGGCACTTCAATCAACTATAACGGAGTAAAAGTTGGTGAGGTCACCTTGGTTATTCCAGACTTCAAACTCAACAGAGTAGAAGTCAAGGCGCGTATATTACCTGAATACACCAATACAATAGCGGTTGCCGGGTCGTACTTCTGGTTGCCTAAAGCGCAAGTGGGTCTTAGTGGTGTGAAGAACATTCAAAATCTTCTGGCACAATCGATCAACGTGTTACCGGGTAACGGCAAAGCGACATATGCCTTTGAACTTAACCACCAACAACCAGCGATAAACGGCATTACCTTCACCCTACAAAGTGAATCTCGCGGCTCTATCACTGTTGGTACACCAGTACTCTATCGTGAGATAGAAGTCGGTCAAGTAACCAATGTTCAGTTAGGTGAATTTGCTGATCGCATCATATCGACCATTGCTATTGAACCTCAATACGCCTATTTAGTTCGTCAAAACAGTGTTTTCTGGAACACATCTGGCGTCGACGTATCGATCGGTATTACCGGTGCCAATGTTAGAGCCGGCACAATTGATAGTATTGTTCGTGGTGGAATAACTTTTGCGACGCCAGAACAAAAACAATTGGAGCCAATCGCTCGTCAAGGTCAGTCCTTCTACCTATATACCAAAGCAGAAGACAGCTGGCGCACATGGCGTACAGCGATACCAAAACCTTAATCCATGGGAAACGCAGCGAATTCGCTGCGTTTTTTATTGAAATTAGCTATAATCACCGACCTTTTACGCTTGTAGAGACAGAACCTTGCACCAGAACGTATACCTACCAGACGACTTTCTCGCTGAAATGCAATCAATCCTACCCCAAGGACTGAACATGGCGGATTTTATCGCCGCATGTCAGCGCCCATTGCGTAAGAGTATTCGGGTCAACACACTCAAAATCTCAATCGATGAGTTTGTTCAACGAGCACAACACAAAGGATGGCAACTTCAACCTGTACCCTGGTGTGAGGAAGGATTCTGGATTGACGCAGACGAATCGGAAGTCCCGCTAGGTAACTCGGCAGAACACATGTCTGGGCTTTTTTATATCCAAGAAGCCAGCTCTATGATGCCCGTATCCGCTTTATTCTTGGATGACCAAGATGACTTCACCAGTGTGCTCGATATGGCGGCTGCACCAGGCTCGAAAACCACTCAGATTGCGTCAAAGATGAACAACCAAGGTGTGCTCGTTGCCAACGAGTTTTCCGCGAGCCGTGTTAAAGTACTCCACGCTAACATAGAGCGCTGTGGAGTACGTAACGCCGCTCTTAGCAACTTTGATGGTCGTGTGTTTGGTGGCTGGTTGCCCGAGCACTTTGATGCAGTATTGATTGATGCACCTTGTTCAGGTGAAGGTACGGTACGTAAAGACGCAGACGCCATGAAGAACTGGAGTAAAGAGTCGGTCCTTTCGATTTCTGACACACAAAAAGATCTGATTGAAAGCGCTTTTCATGCGTTAAAACCTGGCGGCGTTATGGTCTACTCAACCTGCACGCTCAGTATTGAAGAGAATCAACAAGTATGTCATCACCTTAAAGCGACCTTTGGTGATGCTGTAGAGTTCGATAGCCTAGCTTCCCTTTTCCCTGATGCCGATAAAGCTCTTACCGAAGACGGTTTTCTACACATATTCCCTCAGGTATATGATTGTGAAGGCTTCTTTGTTGCACGTATGCGCAAACTTGCGTCAGTCACCGCCCCTCAAGTGAAAAAGCGTTTGGGCAAATTTCCGTTTGAGAAAGCGAGCGCTAAAGTACAAACGGACATTGCTAAACAACTCCACACTCAACTGGAGATTAATTTACCTCAAGCATCTTCTATCTGGTTGAGAGACAACGACGTATGGTTGTTCCCTGATGCTCTTGAACCTATGCTTGGTGAGCTTAGATTCTCCCGAATGGGGATCAAAATTGCTGAAGCCCACAAAAAGGGCTACCGCTGGCAGCATCAAGTTGCAACGGCATTAGCTACTGGTAAAGAGAGAACAGCCCTAGCACTTTCTATTGATGAGGCTCGTGAGTGGTTTATGGGACGTGATGTTCGCCCTGCTGACCTATCCGGTCAAGGTGAAGTGATCGTAACACTCGCTAACGATGTGATTGGATTAGGAAAGTGGGTGGGTAACCGTATCAAGAATGGACTACCAAGAGAGTTGGTCAGAGACAAAAACTTGTTTTAAGCGGTCATTAAATAGTATGAAATTCTACAAAAGCCTAGCGCATTGCCGATCATAAACTACAATTAGGTTATCGATATATACAATATATCAGACAGTTAGCGCAGGCTCTGTAGGAGCCGTTCCCCTAGGCCCAAAGCAGGATCAGCTCTGGGCCTTTTTTTCGGCTTAACAGTCAAACCAATTGTGTTAACTGAGGCGAATGCCCTCTTTCTCAATCACAATTTTACCCTGTTTGTACAGACCGCCGATCGTCTTCTTGAACGTGCCTTTACTAGTGCGGAAAGCGGCAAAGATAGCTTCTGGCGATGACTTGTCATTGAGAGGTAAGAATCCCCCCTTCTTCTCCAATAAGTCCATCACCTTCTGGCTCAGTTCATCCATCTTACCAACCCCGATTTTCTGCAGGGACAGGTCGATTTTGCCATCTTCGCGAATATTCTTGATGTAACCTTTAAGTCGCTTACCAATAAATAACTTACCAAACACATCTGATTTAAAAATCATTCCCCAGTGCTGGCCTTCCACAATGGCTTTGTAACCAAGTTCGCTGCGCTCTGCGATGATTAAATCAACCTGTTGATTGCGAGTGTAATTTGCCGGTGTTTTATCCAGCAGTTTATTAAACTTCGTTGTTCCAACAATTCGTCCAGAAGCTTTATCGCTGTAGACATAAACAAGTACGGTTTGCCCCGCCGCAAAACGTGCACGTTGCTCACTAAAAGGGATCAGTAGGTCTTTACCTTTGATACCCCAATCAGCGAAAGCACCGGTAGAGTTGACACCTTCGATCTTCATCAACCCCCATTCGCCGACTTGAGCAACAGGAGTCTCAGTTGTTGCGACTAACTGACTGTCAGAATCAAAGTATAAAAATGCATCTATAAAGCTACCAATTTCCACACCTTCAGGTACAAAACGTTTTGGAAGCAAGGTCGTACCGTAATCTCCGGCATCGAGAAATACGCCAAAATCGGCTATTTTTACTACTTCTAAGTGGTTCGTCTGACCAACTTTAATCATTTCAACTGTCTCTTGTTAAATTTGCGGTGATTATAGCGAATCTCTGTTATGCTTGCGCCAGATATTTATACCTTTTTTAGGAGCGTTAATTGATCACCGTTGATAAGCAGGACGGCATCACTCTCAAGATTTCTCATGCGATGGCAGCGACAAAGAAATCGGATTTAGATCTCTATTTTTTCGTACCTGGTGAGCTTGGGCTTTCGCCGGACATCCTTAAAGAGAGTGAATTCTACTATGAGTCGATATCTCAAAAACGCGCTTACTACAGTGACAAAACCCTCCTTCCTCTCGTGCACAGCCGCTTAGCTAAACGAGGTAGGCTCTCTTCAACTCAATACCGTGTCAGTTTGAGTTTGTTCGCCTATCAGTATGTTATCGCGCTAGACAAAGCGGTCAACGAACTCAATAAACACAATACCGAGTCTGTCACTACTGACGATGTCGACGAAGTCATCAACCTCTCTCTCGATATTCTCAAGAAACTGCGCCGCAGTATTCCTTACGAAGAGAGCTTAAAGCGTTACTACGCCAATATAGACAACTATCTTTCTTGGTACACAGGACAACGTTTGATGTCGCTTGTCGCACATATGCCTCGTGATAGCGAGTATAAGAGCCTTAAAGAGAGTTTGCTCGCCATTGTAGAAAAAGAAGCAGCGCACCGAAAGCTCAATAATTATAACTCCAAAAGTGTTCGTGATGACGTCATACGACTCAGTAATAAAATGCGCCTATTGCGCCGCCTGATAGAACATCCGGTGGTATTGAAGGAGCGCACGCAGTCGCTGGGTAACAATATGAAGCGAGTGGTTAAAGGCAGTGCAACTGGCTTTGTCATGGTGTTTGTTACCATCACAGCCATTCTTGCTCGTGACTACTGGGGAGAGATCACCGCCTCTTTCATTGTCTTAATGTCATTTGTTTACGCATTAAGGGAGATTTTTAAAGATGACCTGCGTGATGTGATGTGGCGATGGCTTCGTAAAGGCCGCCCAAAATGGCGTAAACTTTACTTAGACCCAACAACCATGAAAGCGGTGGGACAAAAACTCGAATGGCTAGACTATAAGGTTCTCGATAAGTTGCCTGACCGAATTCAGTCAATCCGCAAGAAACGCGTTGTCCAGCGTGAAGAACAAGTGCTTCACTACAGCTCTAAAACGGAAATGTCGACATCGAAGTTTATGAGTGGTTATGAAGAAACGCGTGAGTCTTTGATGGTTAGCATGCGTGAATTAACTCGCTTGATGGACAAAGGCTCAAATAAGGTTTACATGAACAATAACGGGCAGGTAAGTCGCGAGTCGGTTGAAAAACGTCATCTTATCAATCTGATTGCCAAAGAAGATAATCACGACGGCCAGCCACGCTACTATCGTTGGAAGATCATTCTCAACCGAAGCAAGATCGTCGCAATTGAACAAATTGAAGTGGATGACGTTAGCCATCCATTCTCTTCAATGACAGAGTAAGTAAAAATTCCGCCATAGGTTCATCGCCGTGCAGACTTGGGCAAATGGCGGTAATTTTCACTGCTTGATTGACGCGCTCACCAGTAGCGAAAGTCTTCTCTAGCATGTCATCGATCAACTTGCCATCTTCACAAACGAAATGAACATCTGCTTCGGGACGTTTGAGAAACTGCCCTTCTACTGCTTTAAAGGCTAATGATACCCTTTTGCCGCACTGCTCAGCTTTACTCATCGCCATAAAACCTCCTGCGACATCAGCCCCGACAGCCAATACACCAAAATACATACTGTTGAGGTGATTTTTGGTTCTTCTTTTTAGGGGAATTTTGACTTCAACACGCTCGGCATTCAGTTCCAATATCTTTGGCCGAGCCAGCCAAATAAACGGCACTTTAAAAAATCCGAACAGATTGAGATAGAGATTTGCTTTTGAGAGAGCTGACAACATTGAACTAGTCCGACCAGTGAAATTCATCTTAGTTCATAACGAATAACGCCCGATGTCAACATTTCATTAACATTGGGCGTTATAAACAGTGACTTAACAACCAGTTTGAGTTACAACGTCACCAAAACGTCTATCTGTGGATGCTCAATGATGTACTCTTGTAAACGAGCATAATGAACTAACCCATTGCTGACTAAAACAATCGGCTTATTGCTGTTCGTCGCCGCGTCGACGGCCTGCTCAATCAGCATCATGACAGCTTCACTTTCCGGATCAAACAGATACTCCAACTCCTCACTAAGGCGATCAACCCCTAAGGTGAATTGAGCTAAGTTTTCCACATTGATCACCAAGCCATCAAAGTAATGAAGTAATCGCTCTGATAACAACGCGCCCGATGGTACATCAACGGTATAGAGAACTTTCAAACCATTGAGTCCCCTTGGTAAACCTTGTTCTGCGAGTAAGTCGATTACTTTGGCGGCATCAGACAATCCTCTGACAAAAGGTACGACAATTTCAACATCACAACCTTGCTGCTGCAATGCCTTAATCACCTGACACTCTAGCGTAAACAACTGGACAAATTTCTCATGGGCAAAACGAGAGACACCGCGCAAACCAAGCGCTGGGTTAACTTCAGTTGGCTCAAGCTGTCCCCCCAGCAGTGTTCGGAAACTGTAGCTGTCGGCACCACCTAGATCGATGCGTACCGACTGATGTTGTGGCTTCACTGCCGCTAAAATCTGTTCAGTGAGTGTCGATACGAAGTGCAACTCTAGCGTCTGCTCGCCCAAGATGGCATTAATTGATGCCACTTCACTCTCATCAAGAGATGGCAAAATCGCGGCATGATCGGGATGGTAGAAGACATGTTCTAAAATCATTTCTGACAATGATACAAAAAGGTGCGAACCACTGGTTGCTTGATCAAGCTGAGGAAGTGAATCGCCGAGGTTTAGCGCAGGATGCATACTGCTAGAACGGGTTAAACTCATTACTGCTCCAGGCAAAGGTTTTCGTTGTATTTCTATTCCTCAACATACCTATCGTGTGTCGATAATACAAGGGGTTGCGAGCATTTTTAGTAAATAAAAGTGCATAAATTTGCACTTTACAGTTTGATAATAATAAGAATCGCGATAAGTGGTTTATTCCTATCTTGGTTTCCGTTATCTTTACCGCTTCGTAATAAAAAGAACAGGCTGTCGTATGCCATTAAAAACCGATGAATTAAGAACCCAACCATTGGGTCCAATGCCAACTCCGGCAGAATTAGGAAGCGCCCATCCAATTACCGATGAGGTCGCTGAGCGTATCGCACAGTCACGTCGCCAAATTGAAAATATCCTTACAGGGGAAGACCAGCGCCTATTGGTAATTGTCGGCCCATGTTCCGTGCACGATACCGATGCCGCCCTTGACTACGCAGAGCGTTTAGCTGCTGTGCAAGATCAGTATAAAGATGAACTGTTCATCGTTATGCGCACCTATTTTGAAAAGCCTCGCACTGTCGTAGGTTGGAAGGGGTTAATTACTGACCCAAATCTTGATGGCTCTTATGCGCTAGAAACAGGTTTGAACAAAGCCCGTAAGCTATTGCTCGATATCAATAAGCTTGGTTTAGCAACTGCTACCGAGTTTTTAGATATGATCACTGGCCAGTACATTGCAGATCTCATTACATGGGGTGCGATTGGTGCACGTACGACCGAATCACAAATCCATCGTGAAATGGCGTCCGCGCTCTCTTGCCCAGTTGGTTTTAAAAATGGTACCAACGGGAACATCAAGATCGCTATCGATGCAATTCGTGCATCTCAAGCGTCTCACTATTTTTATTCACCAGACAAAAACGGCCGTATGACCGTATATCGCACTAGCGGTAACCCATTTGGTCACGTTATCCTTCGTGGCGGTGAAAAAGGCCCTAACTTTGATGCAGCATCCGTCGATGCAGCATGTAAACAACTGGGCGAGTTTGGCCTACCTGAACGCCTTGTGGTTGATTTTAGCCACGCTAACTGCCAAAAGCAGCACAGAAAGCAACTTGAAGTCGCTGAAGACATCTGTGAACAAATCAAGTCAGGTAAAAATCAAGTAGCAGGCATCATGGCTGAAAGCTTCATTAACGAAGGTAATCAATCCATGGAAGACCTAAGTAATCTTACTTACGGTCAGTCGATCACAGACCCTTGCTTGGGCTGGGATGATACAGCCACTATGCTTGACATGCTGGCAAATGCCGTAAAAGCTCGCTCGTAATAATAAGGACTCCAACATGCCATCATTTGATATTGTTTCTGAAATCGATACTGTTGAACTACGTAACGCAGTAGACAATGCGTCACGCGAGCTAACGACTCGTTTTGATTTTCGTGGCGTTGAAGCGTCATTCGAGATGCAAAAAGACGAATCGGTGAAGCTAAGCGCAGAAGGTGAATTTCAGCTTAAGCAACTACGCGACATGTTACGCGGTAACTTAACCAAGCGCGGCGTTGATGTTAATGCAATGGAAGCCAAACCAGAAGAAGCATCAGGAAGAAACTGGCATCAAATCGTTGTATTTAAGCAAGGTATCGAAACGCCAATGGCGAAAAAAATCGTTAAACTGATTAAAGACAACAAGATGAAAGTTCAAGCATCGATTCAAGGCGACAAGGTTCGTGTAACCGGTAAGAAGCGTGATGATCTGCAAGCTGCTATTGCACTGATCCGTGAATCAGATCTAGGTCAACCATTCCAGTATGAGAACTTCCGCGACTAATATCTTTTATTCGCCTGTTTGATAAGTAAAAGGGCCACATCTTAGTGGCCCTTTTCTATTTCACCGTTCCCAGCTCTATTAGCAGATCCTTGCCCTGTAAGAAGGTAACTCTTTTCGATTTAGGTGGCATTAACACCACCACTCTTTGATCGTGACTTCGAGCTTTCTGCAGTTCATTGCTAAAATCCGCCTCACTCTTGCATTCAACTCTTTCCGCATCACGGCGAACGAGGTCAATAAACGCAAAAGGACAGTTCGGGTCATGCAACACTATCTCGGCCTGCTGCATCAATCTCAATGCTTTCAAGGTAAGAAGCTCGACATCTTCACCATACTCGATCCAAGTTACCGAACCACTCTGGTCGACCCCCTCTTGCAGCAGCGCTTGATAGGCTCTCTCTAGATCGCCATTGTTGGTCGCTCTTTCAACATCTGAGCGCGAAAAATAAGCTTCCCAAAACTTACGTCGTTGCTCAACGCTAGCAAAACGACTTTTAATGTCATTACGCTTAGAGGCCGCGAAGTCAGCTTGTATAGCCAGGTTTTGCGGTAACACAGCCTCTAGCTTTTCTCTCACATTCCTAATCAAAACCGGTGAAGAGCCACCACTCGATATCGCGAGTTGTATCCGGCCACGGTTAATCATCGAAGGGGTAATAAAGTCGCAGTATGGTAGGTCATCCACGACATTCACCAATATCCCTTTCCGCTTAGCATCATGATGGACTTGGTGATTCAAATCTGGATTGTCGGTTGTCGCCCAAACTTGAACATAGCAACTTTCGAGTAACTCGGCAGAATAGAACCCTTGGATCCATTGGCAGTCCCCTTTTTCGATCAAGTTGGCGAGGTAAGACTCCACATTGGGTGAGACGATCGTAACATTCGCTCCCGCCCTAACTAGGCTATCTACTTTGCGGCTTGCGACCTCACCCCCACCAACGACCAGAACGGGTTTATGAGTTAAGTCTATAAACAGTGGAAAATACTGCATTTCATTCCTTGAGTTACTAAAAACATCTTCAGCCTTGATACTACCAAAAATAGAGCAATAGATTCATTCCCAATTCAGATCACACCTAATAAATGACCAAATTTCGAACTATTTTCAGCTTTATTAACTAATTGATAACAGTGATACCAATTTGAACCCTATATGTATTGATAAATTTATTACACCATCCTGTCGCACCAAATTTGTGACCTCTTGCACTATTTACATTTAAGCAACATTTCGTCATTCTAAAGTCTGTCAGGATTTGTGATTTCATTCAAAAATCTTTTTAAATTATACATTTGAGAAATTGCGAATCCTTTCCTACGCTTATAACTGGTTGATTTGTTTAAGGCTCAAATATGGGCATACGCAACCTAATAATTAAGAAACACAACACCATTTAATCGTTGTATCAGGTTGAACCTGATTTAACATGGATCATACAGGAAGGATACAAATGGCACATAAACTAACACTTCTTGCTTCAGTTGTAGCGGCATCTACTGCACTGATGTCTACAAGCGCTGCTGCTGCGGATAGCACGCTAGATAAAGTAACTAAACAAGGTTTCCTAACTTGTGGTGTAAGTACTGGCTTGCCAGGTTTCTCTAACCCTAACTCTAAAGGTGAATGGGAAGGCATTGACGTTGAATACTGTCAGGCGCTTGCTGCGGCAGTACTTGGCGATAAGTCAAAAGTTAAATACGTTCCTCTAACAGCGAAAGAGCGTTTCACTGCACTTCAATCTGGTGAGATCGATGTTCTTTCTCGTAACACAACTTGGACGCTTCACCGTGATACAGCTCTAGGTCTAAACTTCGTTGGTGTTAACTACTACGATGGTCAAGGCTTCATGGTTAAGAAAGACCTTGGTCTAACAAGCGCTAAAGAGCTAGACGGTGCTTCTGTATGTGTTCAGTCTGGTACGACAACTGAACTTAACCTAGCGGACTACTTCCGTAACAGTGGTATGTCTTACAAGCCAGTTGTATTTGATACAGCCGCTCAAACTTCGAAAGGTTTCGACGCTGGCCGTTGTGACGTACTAACCACTGACCAATCAGGTCTTTACGCACTTCGCTTGAATCTTCAAGATCCTGCATCAGCTCAAGTTCTTCCAGAAATCATTTCTAAAGAGCCTCTAGGCCCAGTGGTTCGTCAAGGTGACGATCAATGGTTCAACATCGCTAAGTGGACTCTAGCTGCAATGGTGAACGCTGAAGAATACGGCATCACTTCTAAAAATGCAGACGAAATGCTTAAGTCTCAAGATCCAAACATCAAGCGTATTCTTGGTGTAGACGGTCCTAAAGGTAAAGGCCTAGGCATCCGTGACGATTGGGGTTACCAAGTTGTGAAACAAGTGGGTAACTACGGCGAGAGCTTCGAGCGCACAGTCGGTGAAGGTTCACCACTACAAATTTCACGTGGCGTAAACGCACTGTGGAATGCGGGTGGCTTCATGTACGCTCCTCCAATCCGTTAATTTTTACATAGTTACAATAGAAAATGGGCGGTTTTGGCCGCCCTTTTTATAAAAATGGATTTGAGGTTATAGCTGTATGAAACCTACTAATTTTGCGACGAAATCGGATAACGGACCGAATTCAAACGCTAACCTTTTATACAATCCCACCTTTAGAGCTGTTGTTTTCCAGATCATAGCGATTTCAGCACTCGTTTTTTTCTTTTACACAATTGTCAATAATGCACTAACCAACTTAGAAGCACGTGGTATTGCCACGGGTTTTGACTTTCTAACTCAAGAAGCCGGCTTTGGGATTGGCTTAACGCTGATTGAGTACGATGAAACCTTCTCTTACGGCCGCACCTTTATGGTCGGGCTACTCAACACGGCGCTAGTCTCGTTTTTTGGTATCATCCTCGCGACGGTGATTGGCTTTCTAATGGGTATCGCACGCCTTTCGTCTAACTGGTTAGTTAGCCGTTTTGCTGCTGTTTATATTGAGACATTCCGTAACATTCCTTTACTTCTTCAGATTTTCTTCTGGTACTTCGCGGTTCTGCAAGCACTTCCGTCAGCTCGCCAAAGTTTAAGTCTGGGTGAAGCCATTTTCCTCAACGTTCGTGGCCTCTACTTCCCTGCCCCAGTCTTTGGCGAAGGTTCTTCCTTTGTTGTAGCAAGTGTGATTATTGGCATTATCGCGACGCTTTTGATCGGTGTATGGGCGAAAAACAAGCAAAAACTGACCGGTCAACAAACGCCTATGGGACGTATCGTGCTGGGGCTCTGTGTTGCTCTACCTGTCATCGTTTACTTCTTAGCAGGTTCACCTATCTCTGCCGAATACCCTGTGCTAAAAGGCTTTAACTTTAAAGGTGGTATTACCATCATCCCAGAACTGGCGGCTTTGCTCATCGCGCTTAGTGTTTACACGGCGTCGTTCATTGCTGAGATTGTACGTTCAGGTATCAATGCCGTTAGCCATGGTCAGACAGAAGCCGCTATGTCACTAGGGCTACCTCGTTCTCGTACGCTAAAGCTGGTGGTTATCCCTCAGGCACTGCGTATCATTATTCCACCGCTGACTAGCCAATACTTGAACTTAACCAAAAACTCATCGCTTGCGATGGCGATTGGTTACCCCGACTTGGTTTCAGTATTTGCTGGTACAACGCTGAACCAAACTGGTCAGGCGATTGAAATCATTGCGATGACGATGGGTGTTTACTTAACACTCAGCCTAGTCACATCGGCTCTGATGAACTTGTACAATAAGAAAGTGGCTTTGGTGGAGAGATAGAATGAAAGTACATCAATTTCAGCCTAGCCTTCCGCCGCCTGCAAATACGGTTGGTCTGGTAGGTTGGCTAAGAAAAAACCTATTTAATGGTCCAATAAACTCAGTCGTAACAATTATCCTCGCCGTTTTATCCGCGATGGTACTATGGGACGTGTTTAACTGGGCTATTCTCAGTGCAGACTGGGTTGGCACAACCCGTGACGCATGTAGTCGTGAGGGTGCGTGCTGGGTATTTATCAGCGTTCGCTGGGACCAGTTTATGTATGGTTTCTACCCTTCCGACGAGCTTTGGCGACCTCAGTTTTTCTACGTAACACTGGCTATCTTTACGATATTGCTGGCTTACGAGAAAACACCTAAGCGTCTATGGATTTGGTTATTCTTCGTAAACGTCTACCCATTTATCATTGCTGCTTTACTTTATGGCGGTGTATTTGGTCTGGAAGTTGTCGAGACGCACAAATGGGGTGGCTTGCTGGTTACACTGATTATCGCACTTGTCGGTATTGTCGTTTCGCTACCTATTGGCGTTGCTCTGGCACTAGGGCGCCGTTCAGAAATGCCAATCATTCGCAGTATGTGTACTGTCTACATTGAAGTATGGCGTGGTGTACCTCTTATCACGGTTCTGTTTATGGCTTCAGTTATGCTGCCCCTGTTCCTTTCTGAAGGTTCAGAAACAGACAAACTTATCCGCGCATTGATTGGTGTGGTGATGTTTAGTGCTGCCTACATGGCGGAAGTGGTTCGTGGTGGTCTTCAAGCTATTCCAAAAGGACAATACGAAGCCGCAGACGCGTTAGGTCTAAGTTATTGGAAAAAAATGGGGCTGATTATTCTTCCCCAAGCACTGAAGATTACTATCCCATCTATCGTGAACACCTTTATCGGATTGTTCAAAGACACCAGTCTGGTACTTATCATCGGTATGTTTGACGTACTGGGTATCGGACAAGCTGCAAACACTGACCCTGAGTGGTTAGGCTTTGCAACGGAAAGTTATGTATTTGTCGCGTTAGTGTTCTGGGTATTTTGTTTCGGCATGTCGAGATATTCGATCTGGCTAGAAAACAAACTTCATACCGGTCACAAACGATAATTAGAGCTCAAGGACGTATTATGACGCAACAACAAGATTACATGATCCAAATAAAGGATATGAACAAGTGGTACGGCGAATTCCACGTACTGAAAAACATCAACCTAAACGTTAAGAAAGGCGAAAAAATCGTTATTTGTGGCCCTTCTGGTTCTGGCAAATCCACCATGATTCGCTGTATTAACCGTTTGGAAGAACACCAAAAGGGACAGATTATCGTTTCTGGCAATGAGCTGACTGAAGATCTGAAAAACATTGAGGCCGTTCGTCGTGAAGTTGGTATGTGTTTCCAACACTTCAACCTGTTCCCTCACCTAACTGTTTTAGAAAACTGTACGCTGGCTCCAATTTGGGTGAAGAAAATGCCTAAGGAGGAAGCTGAAGCGATTGCGATGAAATATCTAGAACGCGTTAAGATTCCAGATCAAGCCGACAAATATCCAGGCCAGCTATCTGGTGGTCAGCAGCAGCGTGTTGCCATTGCTCGCTCACTTTGTATGAGCCCGCAAGTGATGCTGTTTGATGAACCAACGTCGGCACTTGACCCAGAGATGGTTCGTGAAGTACTTGACGTTATGGTTGAGTTAGCCGGAGAAGGCATGACCATGTTGTGTGTAACACACGAAATGGGCTTTGCTAAAGAAGTGGCTGACCGTGTTATCTTTATGGATGCGGGTGAGATTATTGAAGAGAACAACCCAATTGAGTTCTTCGAAAACCCACAGTCAGATCGAACGCAAAATTTCCTTGCTCAGATCCTACACCACTAATTTCTAAAGATGGTATAACACAGGGGCGACTTCGGTCGCCCTTTGCAGTTGTTATATTGTGTTACATCTTTCAAAATACATAAGTTTTTATTTCTATTATTATTTTATCTACTACTAACTGACTTGGGGCTTGATCTTTTGGTCATTAAACCTCATAAATGTAGATATAAACATAAAACCTTACGAGGAAGATTATGAACAGTCCTATGTTTACCCGCACTTCAACGCAAGAAAGTGCTCTGCAAACAAACAAAGTATTGCGTAATACTTACGCTCTACTCTCTATGACTCTGCTTTGGTCTGCAGTGGTTGCTGGTGTTTCTATGGCGATGAATCTTCCTCGTCCGGGCATCATCATCACACTTGTTGGCTTCTACGGCCTGCTATTCCTAACCGAAAAGAACCGTAATAATAGCATGGGTTTGGTATTTACCTTCCTGTTTACTGGTTTCCTAGGCTACACGCTTGGTCCAATCCTTAACGCATACGTTGGCGCAGGAATGGGCGATGTGATCCTAACGGCACTTGGCGGTACTGCTCTGTCCTTCATGGCTGCATCTGCTTATGCTCTAACGACACGCCGTGACCTGTCTATGATGGGCGGTTTGATGATGTCATTGTTCGTCGTTCTGGTTGTAGGTATGATTGCGAGCTTCTTTATCCAGTCAACGATTCTACATCTGGCACTAAGCAGCCTGTTCATCGTGTTCTCTACCATGGCGATTCTGATGACGACTCAAGGCATCATCCGTGGCGGTGAGACAAACTACATTTCAGCGACGATTACGCTTTACGTTTCAATCTACAACATCTTCATCAGCCTGCTAAGCATCCTTGGCATTATGAATGACGATTAAGATTAACGTTTAATCAAACACCAAAAAGCCCGAAAGTTTATCTTTCGGGCTTTTTCTTTCTTGCCATATTGTCCAATCGCGGTATGCTGCGCTACCCTATTGAATATCAAACTATTTAGGATCGTTAAGATGTTTGAGTACAACGGCAAACAAATCGAAACTGACGCTCAAGGCTACCTACTAGACCATACTCAGTGGGAAGAAGGCATGATAGAGATATTGGCTCAACAAGAAGGCATTGAGCTAACTGAAGCCCATCTTGAAGTGGTTCATTTCGTGCGTGATTTTTATGAAGAATTCAACACATCTCCAGCCGTTCGAATGCTGGTTAAGGCGATGGAAAAAGCCCACGGCCCGGAGAAAGGCAACAGCAAATATCTGTTTAAGCTATTTAAACAAGGGCCAGCTAAACAGGCTACCAAATTAGCGGGTCTACCTAAGCCTGCCAAGTGCTTATAAAAAGATGCGATTGAGATCCTGTTGCCACGCTACAGGATCTGAAATCCTTTGTATGGCTTGTAGGAAACGCTCTGTCTTTGAACATGGTCAACACTTGATGTTTTAGGCCCTTGAGTCAGCCAGTCAGCCATCTCATCAATTTTCTCTTGCGCCCCACAAACCACGACTTCTACGTCACCATTGTTGAGGTTCTTAGCGTAGCCAACGAGGCCTAACTTTTTCCCCTGATACGAAGTGTGGTAACGAAACCCTACACCTTGCACTATTCCTGAAACGATAAACTTCGCACTGCACTCCTGCATGATTTACGCCTCCCACCGTTAGACTTTAAGTAATTAATCAATTCATTCCGATACGAATCTGTGGTCGATATATGCGCAATCATACCGTGTTGGATATTTTCACACCAAGGTTTGATGACAAGTTAATCTCTGCTGTTGAAAGCGCGCATATTTATCACAGTTATCTATGCTGCCGTACGTTATCTGTGTATATTTCAATATAAAATGTATTAGTGTTTGCATATTCTCAATAATAGGATGTTCGCAATGAAAGAAATACCGTTTCGCTGGATTGACAAATATCTCATTCATCTCAAAATTCAGGAAAAATTCTACTTACTGTTTGCTCTACCCCTACTGGCTGTGATCATTCTAACGCTGGTACTTAACAGTGCAGCAAACACCATGCTTGCTCATCTTTATCAGGATGAGCTCCACTTGATGCGTAACTTGATCGAAGCAGGCAACCTGACGCAAGCACAGGTAGCAAGTATTGTGGCGAGTTCAGACACCATCTCTATCGGCAGTGGTTTAGGCTCAGTTTCAGTGAATAACGGTGCATTCAGCCTCGTCGCTTCCCATGAGCAGAATTTATGGTCAGCAATGTCGACAACTCAAATGGTGATTGTTTTAGTCACCCTGTCACTTATTGCTTTAGGTGTTTACTACATCATGACTTTTATTGGTGGCGCGATGTTTACCATGAATAAAGCATTAGCCACATTAGCAAACGGCGATCTGACCAGCCGTATGAACTTCTTTAAAGTACGCGACGAGTTCAGTGAAATTGCGATTACCATTGATAAAGTGGCTGAGCGTGAACAAAATATGGTGATTTCTATTCAGGAGTCCATCGCTCTGATGCAACAGATCAGTTCTGACCTTAATCTGTCTAACCAGCAAAGCGCAGAAGTCTCTGGTACTCAGCAAGAGCACCTGAACTCACTGGCCAGTGCGACAGAGCAGATGGCATCAACAATTCGCGAAGTGGCCACTCTAGCACATGACTCAAGCACACAAACTGAAGATGCTCGTAGCGTTGCAACTCAAGGACAGGCCAAAGTCGTACACACCCTTGCTTCGATTTCACAGCTGTCGAAGGAGATTCAGTCTGCCTCTGAAGCCGTTGCTGAACTTGACGCCAATGCTGCGCAAATCGATGAAGTGGTGACAACCATTAACGCTATTTCAGAGCAAACTAACCTTCTCGCGCTTAACGCTGCGATTGAAGCAGCCCGTGCCGGTGAACAAGGTCGAGGATTTGCCGTCGTTGCAGATGAAGTGCGAGCATTAGCAGGACGAACTCAGCAAGCAACCGTTGAGATCCAAAGCATGATTGAAGCGCTACAGCGCAATAGCCAATCTTTAACTCGTTTAATGGAGACTACCGTCGTTAATGCTTCAGAAGGTCAGCAGTTGATGTCTGAAGTCGATGTTGAGATTGGCGCATTGGCTGAGAAGAACCAATCCATCTCAGACAGTAGCGTTCAAATAGCAACGGCGGCTGAAGAGCAAGGCGTGGTGGCGGACAATATTGCCGCTAGCGTTGAAGAGATTCGTGTTCAGGCTGACAACGTCCACAACATGATTAACACCACTAACAGCAACATCGCCCAGTTAAGAAGTCAGAGTGACCAGATGGAGTCACTGCTGACAGGCCTTAAAGCCTAACCTCAAGAGCCGCTTTTAAGCGGCTCTTTTATTTGCTTTTCCCTAGTAGTTCCTTGAAAATACCCCACCTTGAAAAACAAACAATTGAGTAAACCAATGACTCCAGCTATCTATCTAGTCAAAGGCCGTGATAAATCACTCCGCCGTAAACACCCATGGGTATTCTCGCGTGGTATCCACCGTGTTGAGGGTGAACCGACATTAGGTGAAACGGTTGATGTCTTCACTCACGATGGAAAGTGGCTGGCGAAAGCGGCCTACTCACCAAACTCTCAGATTCGTGCACGAGTCTGGAGTTTTGACAAGCAAGACATCAACACCGATTTCTTTGTTAAACGCATTCAAGACGCGCAACTGCTGCGTGAAGACATCATCGAGCGTGACGGTTTAACCGGATACCGTTTGATTGCGGCTGAATCTGATGGCCTACCAGGTATCACAATCGATAAGTTTCAGAACTACTTGGTATGCCAACTGCTGAGCGCTGGTGCAGAGTACCACAAGCAAACCCTTGTTGATGCGCTATTAAAAGTGTTCCCTGATTGCAACATCTACGAGCGCTCAGACGTGGCAGTACGTAAGAAAGAAGGTCTTGAGGAGACAACGGGTGTATTGCACGGTGAACAGCCACCACGCTCAGTAGTCATTGAAGAAAACGGTGTAAAGATCAGCGTGGATATTATCGAAGGCCACAAAACCGGCTTCTACCTTGATCAACGCGACAGTCGCCAGCAAGCGATGAAATACGTTAAAGACAAAGAAGTGCTTAACTGTTTCTCGTACACTGGTGGCTTTGGCTTGTACGCTCTTAAAGGCGGTGCCAAACGTGTGATCAACGCGGATGTCTCTCAGCCTGCGCTAGATACTGCTAAGTACAACGCTGAACTCAACGAGTTTGATATCTCTAAAAAACGCGCGGTATTCCTCAATGCCGACGTATTTAAGTTGCTGCGCGAATATCGCGATCAAGGCACCAAATTTGATGTTGTAATCATGGACCCGCCTAAGTTTGTGTCCAGCAAAAACAATCTAACTTCAGGTGCTAACGGCTATAAAGATATCAATATGCTGGCAATGCAGATCCTTAAACCTGGTGGCACACTACTGACCTACTCTTGCTCAGGCTTAATGAGCGGTGAGCTATTCCAGAAAGTGATTGCCGACGCTGCTGTCGATTCGGGTCGCCAAGTCAAGTTTGTCGAACGCTTTGAACAAGCGGCTGACCACCCTACTGACAGCGCGTACCCTGAAGGTTTCTACCTCAAGGGGTTTGCTTGTAAGGTGTTGTAGTTGCGAGTTGCGTGTTGCGTGTTGCGTGTTGCGTGTTGCGTGTTGCGTGTTGCGTGTTGCGTGTTGCGTGTTGCGTGTTGCGTGAAAATTCTGAAGGGTTGGCACTTGGTGTCAACCCTTTCTTTTTACTGGTGCTGAAGGACACACAGCCTAAATTACGAGCATTAAAAAAGGGCCTTGCGGCCCTTTTTGGTTTAGCTCTCTGGAAGTTTAGTAAACAGAGAGTTTATCAAGTCATTGAGAGACTCTCCTGTGACCTGCCCATCAGATAAGCTACTGAAGGAATTATCAACACTATTAACTGTTATCGTAATATCTTTATCCGAGTCAGTAATATGAATCTCCAGCTTATTATCATCTAGCTTGTCCACTGAAAGATGCTCTAAGAACTTCTCCATAGTGTCATCTTCTGTTAGTAGTTGCGAAACATCTATATGATCTAGACCAACTTGGAAGTCGGTAATCGTGTCTGTTTCGTTACGGCTATCATTTGGTGTTTGGTCAACCCACTTAAAGATATCCGCATCTTCACCGCCAGTTAAGATATCGTTACCTAAACCACCGATAAGCGTATCCGTACCGCCTTGACCGTAAAGAATATCATCACCCTCACCACCATCTAAGGTGTCGTTACCACCGCGAGTATCACCGTCAACATTAAGACTTTCGTGATTAGCTTTGATGTAATCATACACCTCAGAATCGGACGGAGCGGCGCCGTTCTTCAACTCAAGGAACTGCTTCAGAGCGTCTATCCCTGCACCTTCACCCAAGTCACTTGGCTTAACCGGATTACCATTAACACCCCAGGGAAGGTTGTCAGTGTTAATACTGTCACCAAACAAAATATCAGAATCACGTCCGCCCAATAGAGTGTCTCCACCCATAGGGTCGAGTTGCTGGACAGTTTCACCACCTTGAAGCACCGCTTGCAGTTCACTAGGCGTGTCTACTAATTGTACTTGTCCAGCTGGCAGCATTTCTGTAACGTAAATATCTTCAACTTTTGCCGTAGTGTCTTTGTTGTTTTTAGAAGCATCGTGTTCAAACACTAGGTAGTAGCGGCCTGAGTCAATATTATCAATTGAAACATGTTCAGTACCTTTAGTTTTATTCAACGTTGAACTTTGAACTAGACTACCATCTACATTGTAAAGTAACCAAGAGAAGTTACTGTTATCTAACGTAACTTTAAATTGCAGACTACTACCGTCTTTAGCAATGGAGAAGTCCTGACTCTTCACTGCCTCGACATAAGAGTTCCCACTTCCGTCATAATCATACAAAACTAACTTGTCATTGGATATCCAAGTACTAGAGTACCAATCGTCATCACTAATATCAGTGAAAGCGTTATTCGAAACGTCAATTAGTTTATATGGTTCACCTTGCTCCAGACTCGTAACCGACGTATTGTCAAAGAACTTAAGTATTGAATCATCAATATCGTTTCCAATACCTATGGCCATTACCTTAGATTTGCCACTTAGTTCTGCAAACTCATTGAGAGCGTTCTGAACTGTACTGTCAGCGGGTTTACCATCTGTCAAAAAGAACGTTAAATTTTCGGTATTACTACCAGCCGACTGATTATCAAACCACTCATTCGCTGATTCTAGTGCTTTATCGTAGCCCGTACCGCCATCATCAGGATCAAGTTGGTCTTCTATAACCGAAATTAAGTCTCTATACCCTTGACTATTTGGCTGTAAATCATTTACGGAGAAATCGACAACTACATTATATTCAAATCCGATCAACTTCAGATTTACTGTACCGTCATGATCTGCAAGATCCGCGGCTAATAGTTTAAGAGCGTCCTGAAGCATCTTAATACGAGTAGTCTGATTGCCATCACCATCAGTTGTTTTCCATCCCATACTGCCAGAGACATCCACAACTAAAGCAACATTATAGTTAACCCCTGGAGTGACGATAGTTTTATAACCACCTTGGTCTCCAATAAGAATATCGTTACCGCCATGACCTTCGTGAGTGTTGTCAACATTGTTACCAACAACCAGTTCAGAACCTGATAGTGTAACAGGCTCTGAAACTGTTGTGGTTTCAGTATCTGCGCCGACTTTCTCTTGGCTGGTTGCTGAAACTGACAAGTCAAAATCTAGGCTACCGTCATAGTCGTAAGGAGCAACAAGTTCCGCACTAACACTACCACTTAGTCCATTTCCAGAGACATTAAGCGTTACCGTATAAGTGCCATCGTTATTTGGGGTTTGTACAACACCATCGACTACTAATTGAACGCCGTCAGGAACACCAGATAAGATAACCGATTCGTCTTGAATAAACTCACTGCCATCTAGATCGGTTAGAGACACGGTAATGTCAACCGGTACGGTTACGTCCTGAATAACTGTATGTGTACCATCACTATTCAAAATGACAATAGCATCAGCAAAAACAAGTCGCTCGATCTCATACAAGTGTTCTCCTTCTGAGACAGGTGTATTTGCGTTATCCGTGTCTCGCTCTAACTTGTCAACCACATGCCAATATGGTTTATCGACACGCCCGTGATCATCATAGCGCTTAAACTCGTACTCACTGTAGTTACCCGAATAGACCACAGTGTCTTTGCCTTTATCTATAGAGGCACCGTCACCGCCATATATAGAGTCGTTACCGTCACCACCGAAAAACAAATCATTACCAGATGTTTGCATTTGGCCATCATTGTTATAGTAAGCCTCTCCGTAGATCCCCAAATCACCATGAAGCGCGTTGTTTAGACTATTGTCAACTAGAATATCATCGTGTGAGGTGTCTCTTACACCATCTAATTTATTCAGATAACTCTGAATGGCATTTAAATCTGAAATATCAATGCCATGGCCATATTTAGTTTCCTTAACTTCAAGCAGAATATTAGGAGCATCAGCCACAGGAGTTACATCAACATTCAATTGATAGTTGCCTTGGCTATAGTCAGTGCCATCACTGACCTCAAAACCAATAGACGCATAATCTACACCTGATTCATTGGTATCAGGAACAAAACGAACCTTACCACCTTCCAGATCTGCTACTGAAAGCTCCTGACCAGTCGTTACACTTACCCACTCGCCAGAACTATTCTTATACTCAAGCTGACCTTCTACTGGCAGCGAAGTAATTTTAATAGAAACTAGAGAGTCCGATTCGGCATCAAAGTAATTACCAAAATCTGAAACAGTCAGTACGTGAGGGGTATCTTCATCAGTTACTACATTCACGAGATCACTAACTGTCGGCGCATCGTTTACAGGGTTGATAACAATACTAACAGTAGCATCGTTACTCGTAAGGTCGCCGTCAGTGATATTGTATTCGAAGCTTACTTTTCCATAATAGTTTTCAGGTAGCGTAACTACTACATTCTCACCTACTACCTCGAAGCTTGCGCCTGCAATCGGATTACCATCCCCATCCACTAGGTTAAATGTGTCATTAATCGCTAACTTCGAGTGCGCTGTATCAACATCGCTATCGTTGCTTAGAAGTTCCGAAACAGGAATCGAAATGACATCATCTTCATTGAAAGCAAATATACCTTCTGAACTAACCTCTAGGCCTTCTAGGAAGTAATCTGATGAATCACCTTTACCTTGATCACCGCCTGTAAACTCAGTTGCCTCAAATACAATCTCGTCAAATGCGAAGCCATTGGTATCAATATCAAACTCACCAACATGACCGTCAGTGTTCGCAAATAAACCGCTGGCAATTGCTACACCGTTTAGATATGCCGTCCACTTGCCTTGTTCACTTGAGCCACCTTCAACAGCATATAAATGGCTTACTTTGAACTTACCTTCTGTAGCAGGTTCGTCGAACTTAATGCTTAACTTCTCAGATTCACCGGAATCGCGGTCATATTGGATCTGTTTCGCTGGACCATTATTGACATCACTATCAACTCCAATACCAACACTGTTTGAGTCGCTATTCTGAGAAATACCTTGGCTGACGCCATTAAAGGAAGCATCAACGCTAGCAACACCTTGGTTATCCCACGCACCATTTTCAGTATCAAAAGAACCTAGAGACAACACAAAACCTTGTGGGTCATCTAGTGCCACTGGTGCGTCGTTTGAGCCGTTCACGGTGATGACCAAGTTCGCTTTCGATTGGTCGCCGTCTGCGTCAGTCAAGGTGTACTCGAACGTCTCCG